>JAHQWA010000336.1 GCA_019634045.1 Saprospiraceae bacterium | reverse complement strand
CCCATGATCTATGAACTAAAACTCCTCCCCTACACCCAAACTCGAGTGCAATTTCTTGAGCTTCCCGCAGCACTTTATGTAGGAGAAGAGCAGACCCTCAGCATTGAAACAAACCACTTAAACAACCTGATATTCCCCAAAATCTGGACCCAGGATCAGGAAATTAATTATCGCGTTTTTCGGGACAATAATCGCGTTCGTGCTAGAGTGCAAGCCACCGACGTAGGGCTTCAAACCTTACGATTAGGACTGAAAGTCAAGAAGCCCTATCGAAGAGCCAATGGGCAGCTCTCTTACCAATTGCCGCCACTCCTGCATGACTTTGTCGTCAAACCCGCCAAATTGCGCTTCCTTCGCTCCAACCAACGAGAAGTCACCTTAACCGACAACGCCAAAAGAGAAGGCCTAGAAATAGAATTGGATTTCACAGAAGATCTCCAAATGGAAAAGACCTATCGATTGGAATCGCAGGAGGAAGCGGGTGGATACCTCATTGCGGAGATATTTACGCGTCGGGTACTCGCAAACGGCAAAGTGCTCTGCTGGTTGCGCATCTATGATTATCATCGGCAAAATGAGGGCTACCTGTATATTAAGGACGGTGACCTGGCCCAGTTTATCACGAATTTCGACATCACTCCAAGTACTAAGGTCAACAAAATCAGCATTTTAAGAGAGGGGCAGGACTGGAAGACCAGTAGAGATATCTATCCTGGCGAAAAGATTTCTGTTCGGCTTGAGGGCACTGCTTTGTACAAAGCGGATTTCCAATTTGAAGGGCTTACCGAAGTTCAACTAGATTCCAGTGTGAATCGAGAGACAGCCAGAGAATATGACATCAGCATTCCCATCGACATTAAAGATCGCTTCATCAATATTCTGAATCATCAAAACCCAATTGGCCAGCGATTGCGCGTGCGGGAGTACAAGCGTCCAAGGCCCTTCGACTACATTCAGTTTAGATACGGTGAAGAGGCCTATGAAATTGAGGCTATCGACAAGTTGATTTTCGCTTCCACTTCTATGGATGACATCATTATGGATTTCGACTACGATCGGCTGGATGAGACCGAATTTCATGGACCACAACAACTCAATATTACGGTGGAGATCAGAGATCGTCGGAATCAACTGGTAGAACAAAAAACCATCCCAAGAATCAAGGTCTGCCCTTCTGATGCCTCACCCCGCCACGGCTTTTACTCCCCACAGAATTGCTATAACGGCAGTTTGAGTATCAATCGATATCTCCGTAAAAAGATTTACGACCTGGATTCCTGGTCTACCATCCGGATAACCTTGGAGCATGATGAGCAGTTTTTTGGAAAACGAGGAACTCGCCGCAATGTCGAATTCGTCTTATTCCGGGCCATGACCTTTGACATCGACGTCTCCTTCCCTGCCGGTCTCATTACCAAGCGATTAGGCGAACAAGGGTTTAGTAATTTGGGAGGCATCAGCATGGCTATGATCGCTCAATTCAGTTTTTATCATGAAAACAAAGTAGCCAAAGCCAAACCTTATAAGTTTGGGGCAGGTTTTCTCGCGTTTAATGCGTTTAACTTCAGTGAAAACAGCACCAGAGATATGGGTTTGGTGGGCCTCGTCAGTCTGTATCCGATACGCACCAAATATAGCAGTCGCCTATCTTTCCCGCTATACATGGGAGGAGGCTACTTCCTTTCGGACCAGCAGTGGTTCGTGCTGTTGGGTCCGGGGATTCGCGTGCGCTTGTAGCATTATTTTGGGTATCCACGTATATCCAGTTCGGCCATTTCCCATAGCTCAATGCCCGGCTAATCTCCTGATATTCAAGGCTGATCGATAAGCTTAATTTTTCCCGAAAAATATTGATCCTCCACTGCAACTTTCCCGCTCTTTTAGAGTAAAATTTAATAACAACTTTGATGAGAATCGCGCAACCGCAGCCAATTCTCTAGTTATCAGACTACTACACTAAAGCCGGAGCACCTTTACGCAAAAAGAAGAGCTTTGAAAAACCCTGGACACCCAGGGATGTGTTTCTCGGTTAGTATCTCGCCGAAAATCCGCAAGAATTTGAGCGCCTGTTTCAACATCTGCCTTGATAGCCTATTAAAAACAATGAATTAGGAAACTCTATCATTTAGGGTTGATCTGATAGGACATTTTTGCATCTGTAATCTACATCTAAATAGAAAGAAAATAAGGTTCTAAAGTGATGCCAAACAAAAGCACACATAGACCTAGATAATACCTGACCCAAACTGATGGCTACTTGACTACTTTAAAAGACGACTTGACTCCTCAGGAGTGAAGTTTAGAATCAAAATTTACCAATTTAATACTCAGTTATTGACTCGACTTTACAAGACAGCTACATTATGAACAAGTGGATCTGGATATTATGTTTGGTGCTAGTAGGACAATCGTGCTCTGAAGACAGTCTACCTAACCCCTTAGATGTTAAGCTTCAGAAGACGCTAAGAAACGTCTCTCCGACAGGTGATATGGAACATTTCATTTTGCCGGCGAGCAATGACTATGCAAGCATCCCAAATGGACAAAAAAACCCTTTGACCGAAGAAAAGGTCGAATTGGGTAAAATGTTATTTTTCGAAACAGGATTAGCGAGAGATGCCGTATACTCTAATGGCGAAGGAACGTACTCCTGTGCTACCTGCCACGTACCTAGTGCGGGATTCATGCCGGGGCGTGAACAAGGTATTGCAGATGGAGGCTTTGGCTTTGGTCTAAATGGTGAGAGCCGAGAACAAATGAGTAATTACGAAGCGGAAGAATTGGACGTACAAGGAGCTCGCCCCATTAGTGTGTTGAATGTAGCCTACGTAACCAATACGACTTGGAGTGGGAAGTTTGGCGCTTTTCATGCCAATGAAGGCACAGAAAACTTATGGGGCCTCGATGATCCAACTACCGAAACCAATCACCTTGGCCTGGATGGTTTGGAAGCACAAAATATCGAAGGCTTGATTGTGCATCGAATGGTTGTGGATGAATATGTCTTAGATACCTTAGGATATCGACAAATGTTTGACGATGCCTTTGGAGACTTTGCCCAGGATGAACGTTACTCCTTATTGACTTCCAGTTTCGCCATCTCCGCCTACCTGAGAAGCTTGATTACGAATGAGGCGCCTTTCCAAGACTGGCTAAAGGGAGACAATGAGGCCATAACAGAAGCGGAGAAGAGAGGAGCCGTACTCTTCTATTCCAAAGCAGGTTGTTATCGCTGTCACCAAGGACCAGCTATGAGTGCCAATGAGTTTCACGGAGTCGGTGTCAATGATCTTTGCGATCTCCCAGGAGCGCTGGCAACGGGAATACACGACATCCGCAACATGGGCCGCGGGGGATTTACCCTCAAAGAAGAAGATCTTTTCAAGTTTAAGGTTCCAGGCATTTATAATATGGCGGATTCCCCATTCTACTTCCACGGTAGTAGCAAAAACAGCTTGCGGGAGGTGGTGGAATACTTTAATGATGGTGTTCCTGAAAACCCTAGAGTTCCTGAAGAGCAACTTTCCTCCTTCTTCCACCCACTCAACCTGAGTGACGGAGAAGTAGATGATCTGGTGGAATTCCTGGAGAACAGTCTTCGAGATCCAAACCTAGAACGATACGTACCTGAACAGGTATTAAGTAATAATTGCTTTCCGAATAATGATCCTATTTCTAGAAAAGAACTAGGTTGCGAGTAGATTAGTAGTTGAACTGATTTAACTCTACGGAGAAGGCCGATTCACTGAAAAATTAGTGAATCGGCCTTTTTGCGTTATGGAATTTCCTTTCTTTTTGCGTCTTACTTCCTGAATTAGGGTTACCCCCTGATTTTAGGTCACCGTATCTCAATGGTGATCCGATAATTAGCGCTCATTTCTAAACACAACACTAAGCTCATGAATCGGAAAGTACAGGCTTTTCTCGTTTTTCTTTTTTACCTTCTTCATTCTTCGACAATCTATGCCCAAGGGAGTACTTGGTATTCTGTATCCAGCGGTAGTTGGGGTGATGTAATATGGTCCAGTTCTCCTACTGGTGCAGCAACTCATAGCGATCCCGATGACCCAAGCCTCAATCTGGTTATACAAAATGGCCATGACGTTACACTACAAGCATCCGAAAAAGCGGTAGCAAATTTAACCATACAGTTTGGTTCCTCACTGAAGGTGGGCAGCAGCAGCACTAGGTACGTCGAAGTTTATGGCGATGCCATCTTGGATGGGACGGTAGGTGGAAGCAGCGATGGTTTAAGTCTAGATATAAATGGCGCCAGCTGCCGAATCTCAGGTCTTGGACAGACCCAATTGAAACGCTTGCGGAAAGACAATGATCCCTCAGCAGCCAATACCACAAACCTGGTGATCGATAAAAATCTGACTTTAACCTTTACCTCCAGTTCCTCAGCGGCACTTTACAACAACGGGGCACCCAATAGTCGATTTAACATCACCATTAACGCTGGAAAAACAGTGACGGTGAAGAAAGCCGATGTCTCCATCGATGGCATTGATGGTAGCAACAGCATCAATCTTGGCGGCAGTTTCATGGTAAACGGAACGCTAGATATAGAACAGGGAGATCTATGGCTAGCTAGCGACAATGGAGGAGGGTATGATATCACCTATGAGATCGGGAAAAATGGAACCATACTGCTGGGAGGACACATTTACGGGAATGAGAACCAAGCAGGTACAGCGAAGGCATCACTGCTAAGCAGCGGCCAACTATGGTTGGAAGACAGCGGACATATCTTTCAAGACATCCATCCAAGCCGCAATGCTTTCACCTTCCAATCCGGTGCCAGGGTAGTCTTTTCCCAAAGCAGTACACAATACTTCCCCACCGGCATCACGTTCCCCGACGTAACAATCAGGGGCGGAGGCAATAAACGGCTACAAGCTGATACACAAGTGAATGGAAGGATAAGATTGGAAGGGGGATTTATAACGTTAGGGGATCACGACCTCACCATTAGTTCCGGAGGAAATGTCACCGGAGGCTCTCAGCTCTCCTATATCAAGACCAACGGAGATGGGGTGCTTAGACGAAGAGTTAGCAGTACTCAGGTAAGCTTCCCGGTGGGAAACGATTCCTATAATCCAGTTAAGTTATTCAATACTTTCTCAGCCGCGACAGATTGGTATGGAGTGCGCGTGGAGGATGTCCTCCTGATGGAAGGCAATGCTGGTCAAGCTATGGTCTCAGAAGCCATTGATCGTACCTGGTTCATTGAGGAAGATATTGCCGGTGGCAGTGACCTGTATGTCGAATTACAATGGGAAGTAGCAGATGAGATGGCAGGCTTTGATCGACAATCTTGCTTTATTAGTCAATGGCTGGGGAGTGAATGGCAGGAGCAGGCGACGGATGCCGCCAGTGGCAATGGGCCTTACCGCCAACAACTAGAAGAGGTCGAGAATGTATCCCTTTTTTCGGTACAAAGCAGTAGCCCTTTACCCATTGAATTGGGCTATTTCCAGGGCCAGCCAGCGGCCAAGGGCATTCTACTCCAGTGGACGACATTATTGGAAGAAAACAATGCTTATATCACAGTTGAAAAAAGTGCCAATGGCCTTGATTTCAAGGAGGTTACTCAAATGGATGGGTATGGCACCTCCTATGCTCCAAAGCACTACCAATTCCTCGATCAAGCCCCCTATTCAGGAATTAATTATTATCGATTAAAGCAGGTAGACTTCGATGGCAGCGAGACCTTTCATCAAACCATCAGCGTACATTGGGAAGGATCTGTAAACGCACCAATGATCTACCCCACTCTCGCCAATAATTACTTGAACCTGAAGTGGCCATCCGCTGTGCCAAAGCGGGTTCGTCTCGAGATCTATGATATGACTGGAAGACTGGTCAAAACAGCCTTTACTCCGCCAGAAACGGCAAGTTGGACCCTAGAAACTAGCGCGCTATCTAATGGAAATTACATCCTGAAGACCCGATCAGGAAGTCAACATTATAGCCAACGATTTCTGGTTAATCATTAGGCTATTGACTGAAAACTATTTGGATTTTGCGATGGCTGCATACCCTCCAAAAGACCTTTTACTAGTAGTTAGGGAAGGTCTTTTGGAGGGTAATTCTCTCAAGTCGGAGAAGAAATTTTAATTTTTTTGCGACATAAACCAGTTCATCAGCCCTTATCAAAACCCCACGAAAGTCAAGGGTTTATGAATACAAATAGATATTTTCAATAATATTAAGTAAATATTAATATTTGCTTATTCAAGCATGCTATTTGGTTGAGCGATCATTTTTTACGTACATTTGTACCAGATACCCACCGCACTTTAGAGTAAAAGACTTACTCAAACTTACACTAGAACAATACTGAAAATAAACTGTGAATTAATACGTTTCTGAGAAGAACGTGATTTTTTTGCATTTTTTTTGCACCCTTTTCTAAAAAACGAGTAATTTTGTTACTCAATTATGATTGAGACACTCATATCATCCAAGACGCGAATCAAGCTGCTGTTGAAATTTTTCCTCAACAGTAAGACCAGAGCTTATTTACGTAGCTTGGAAAGTGAGTTTGGAGAATCTTCGAATGCAATTCGTGTAGAATTGAATCGATTGGAGAAGGCAGGTATGTTACAATCCAATCTAGTCGGGAACAAAAAGATGTTCCAGGCAAATATCAAACATCCCCTTTTCAAGGAAGTCCACAATATTGTTTTGAAGCACATCGGTCTTGACCGTGTAGTGGAAAATGTGATAGAGCGATTGGGGCAAGTGAGCCGTGTATTTGTGGTCGGGGATTTTGCCAAGGGTTTGGATAGCCAAGTGATTGACTTGGTATTTATAGGAGACATTGACCAAAAGTACCTGATCCAATTAATCGACAAGGTAGAAGATCTGATAAAGCGTCGAATCCGGTATCTGATTTACACAGATGAAGAGTTCGAACAAATGGAAACACAAGAATTCCCCGCAGATCACCTGCTGTTGTGGTCTAAGGACTAAGACGCAGGATCATTTTAATTATAATACATGAACAGTCCCACGATGAACATCCAAATGGTAGATCTAAAAACCCAGTACAGCCGCATTCAGCAAGAAGTGGATGAGGCTATATTAGAGGTAATTCGTTCTACCGCCTTTATCAATGGCCCAAAGGTTCAGTCCTTTAAAGCAGCTTTTGGGGACTACTTAGGTGCCAATCACGTTATTCCTTGTGCAAATGGAACAGATGCCCTTCAGATCGCACTGATGGCATTAGACCTCCAACCAGGAGATGAGGTAATTGTACCCGCTTTCACCTACGTGGCTACAGCAGAAGTGATTGCACTGCTCCGCCTTACTCCGGTAATGGTGGACGTAGATCCCAACACCTTCAATCTCACCGCAGATATCTTCGAAGCCGCCATCACGCCCAGAACTAAAGCAGTTGTACCGGTACACTTGTTCGGACAAAGTTGTGACATGGAGCCGATCATGCAGATTGCCAATAAACATGGGATTTGGGTGGTAGAGGATAATGCACAAGCCATTGGTGCGGACTATACGTATTCAAATGGAAAGATTCAAAAAACAGGGACATTAGGACACATCGGTTGTACCTCCTTCTATCCATCCAAAAATTTAGGTGCCTTTGGAGACGGAGGCGCGCTATATACTAACGATGACATCTTGGGCCCAAAGTGTACTATGACAGCCAATCATGGACAGGTGAAAAGATACTATCACGATGCGATTGGAGTGAATAGTCGATTAGATGCTATGCAAGCTGCTGTCTTGGAAATTAAATTGAGACACCTTGATACGTATGCGGCAGCCCGGCAACAAGCCGCCGCTTACTACGATGAAGCTTTGGGAAGCATCGAAGCGCTTCAGGTACCTACCCGACAAGTTAACTCTACCCATGTTTTCCATCAATATACCTTACTGGTGAAGGATGGGCGCCGGGACGAATTGGCCGCTTTCTTAAAAGAAAAGGGCATTCCCAATATGATTTATTACCCAGTACCCTTATATAAACAGAACGCTTACAAGCCATTGATACCAGCAGACTTCGCTGAGTTACCAATAACGGAAGCACTTTGCAAATCCGTCATCTCCTTGCCGATGCATACGGAATTGGACGAGGCCGTCTTGTCCTTTATTACAGGCGGAGTGAAAGAGTTTTTCGCTTAGGCAATTACACAAAAACGAAGAATAATTAGTCCCCCGAAAAGGAGATAGTAATACTATTCAATATCACTGATTATTCATTGAGCAGCTATGTACCAAGAATTAATAGACAAAAAATATAAAATCTCTGTAACTGGCTTAGGCTATGTAGGCTTGCCCTTAGCGCTAGTTTTAGCTCGCAAGTTCAGCGTGATTGGGTTTGATATTAGTGCAGAACGTGTTGAGCTAATGAAAAAAGGCATTGATCCCTCCAAAGAGTTGGAGCCAGAAGCCTTTGAGGGTACTGATATCCTCTTTACAGCCAATTACGAAGACCTGAAAGATGCTCACTTTCATATTGTGGCGGTTCCAACCCCTGTCAGTGAGCAAAAAGTACCCGATCTCACGCCCGTTTTAAGCGCTAGCAAAAGTGTCGGCAAAATCCTGAAGCCGGGAGATTACGTGGTTTATGAATCTACTGTATATCCTGGTTGTACGGAAGAAGACTGTATTCCCGTATTAGAGGAGAT
>JAHQWA010000335.1 GCA_019634045.1 Saprospiraceae bacterium | reverse complement strand
TATCGTCAATATTGTTTTGAAATTTTTCATTGTAAATGGTTTCAAATTCAAACCACACTATCACCAAATAGACTGTGCAGCCAATTAGTTTTTAAAACCCGTCTTCTACCAATAAAACAGCATCTTCGAGTAGAACCTCGTTCACCCCTATAATGGTATCCAACATCAAGCTCCCTTCTGTTACATAAATCGTCCCTAATGCCACTCCCAAGATCAATACACATGCAGCGGCAACTCTTGGGAATAAACGAATGATCACCGCAGAAAGATCTTCTTCGGCCTGTTTACCAAGTTGTGTCAAAACACGCTCAGCAAAGGTCGGGTCTTCCGGGGCTGTCCAATCTTCCAATTGTTCCCTCAGCGCTATCAGCCGAGCTTTTTCACCGCGCAAGGCTTCCGAATTCAATAAAGCCTGCTCCAATTCTAAAGCATCCCCTTTAGTAAGCTCTGTGTCCATTGATCGGATCAGTAGATCCAACATCTTATCAAATTCCCTATCCATATCTCTAGGTTAAATGGAGTATTGTAAAGAATATTACTTACTTCACCTCTCCTTTATAAAATAACAACCTTTTGCGAAAAACGACCGGTTGATACTCATTCATTTCGTAGAATTTCTTTCAATTTTCGTTGTGCTCTGGCCAACCTCGAAGCTACGGTACCCATCGGAAGTTGTAACATCTCAGCTGTTTCTTTGACCGAGTACCCATCCACCAGACGTAACACTGCAATTGTTCGAAAATCAGGATCTAAGGCCTGTAACGCTTTACTGATACTATCCCTCTTCTCCAAACGATCTGGAGATTCACTCCGATCAGGTAAATCAATGTCTCTATTAGGTCTGCTAAAGGATAAAAATCGTTTTACATTTCTTTGTCTTCTCTTCAGTTCATTCAGAGAAAGATTGATGGCAATTCTAGTCAGATAAGTTCCAAGCCCTGCTTCTCCTCTAAATTTATCCATAGACTGGTAAAATCGGATAAAAACATTTTGTGCTACATCATCTGCCTCTGCCACATCTCCCAACATACCCACTACTGTAGTGCGAACCTGCTGCTGGTATCGTTCTACCAACAGCTTGAAGGCTTTTTGATCCCCCTTCCCGGCCAACTCAATCAATTCTTTATCGGTATGCATTAATCGAATTTCCACTTCAGATGGCATGTATATGAATAAATTCCTCGCTCAGTATAGATGCGCTCCCTCAAAAGTAATAAACCAGGTCTTCCAACTGATTTAAATTACTGATTAGACATTTAATCCGATCAATTTTTTCCCGCAAGCGAGGAAACTTGCCCAACTAAACAAAACAAGAGAATAAAATCTAAGGAAGGATAGAGACTGAATAAATTTTGTGCGGGCCGAAAATGAGCCCTTGCTAATAGTCTCTATAAAGAAATATCCCGAAGCTTTTCCACCGTAAGTGGCTTCTGCAAATACCCTTTAATAACCGGAAATTCATAGGCCTTAGCCAAATCCTTGGGGTTATCTGATGTAGTTAAAATAATCGTCCTAAACCCATAGCGTTCTGCCCGTTCAAAAACACTAGGATACTTCTCGATCAACTCAAAGCCTGTGTATTTAGGCATATTGATATCAAGCAGGATCAGGCTATGGTCCGTATTATCTGATGTAGCAGGTGGAATATCGAATAGAAGCTTCATTCCATCGTCTACATTATCTGCCACTAATATAGTTTCCGCTAGCTCTTCATGTTCAATAATGTAACGATGATAATAGTTGACAGCCACATCATCATCAATCAAAATAATTTGCTTAAATGTCATTAGAAGTACGGGTTAGAAGGTAGAAGCTTTTAGCGGGGGCATTTGTCAGATCTACAATCTTTTATACTGTGAACTTGCGGACAAGTTACAATTAAAAGCAAGGAAGATGCATTGAAGTCGCCTCCTCCTTGCTTTTCCTATAACGATCCGTATATCTGTCTGATTATCAATTTACCTGGAAAAGATCAGTGGATGCTACAAATAATCCGATCCACTTAACCCTTAGTAAGCTTTTGCAAACAAAACACGCTCCTTTGATGGTTTACCCGTCAACACGCATTCACCTGCTTCTTGCTCATTATCATTCGGAATGCAACGGATCGTAGCCTTGGTCAATTCCTTAATCTTTAACTCCGTCTCTGCCGTTCCGTCCCAGTGTGCAGACACAAAACCTGGTGTATCTTGTTTAAGCACAGCTTTAAAGTCGTCAAAGTTATCGACTGAGGTGGTATGCTTGGCGCGAAAATCCAAGGCAGTCTGAAACAGATTGTTCTGAATGTCTTCCAGCAATTGTACTACATGTTCTGCTACGCCATCGACAGGAATACTGGTTTTCTCCTTGGTATCCCGACGAGCCACTTCTACTACACCCTTTTCTAAATCACGTTTGCCAATACCGATTCTCACTGGTACGCCCTCCATCTCGTACTGTGCAAACTTGAAGCCTGGTCGTTTTTTCAAATCCAGATCAAATTTTACACTAACCCCTTTCGCCTTCAGCGCAGCTATTACCTTATCCGCTACTTCACCAATTTCTGGACTTGGCTTTGGAATAGGTACAATCACCACTTGGGTAGGAGCCAATTTTGGTGGAATCACCAAGCCACTATCATCTGAATGGGTCATGATTAGGCCTCCGATCAAGCGAGTAGAGACTCCCCAAGACGTAGCCCAAACTAGCTCCTCTTTATTATTCTCATTCAAGAATTTCACATCAAACGCACGAGCAAAATTCTGACCGAGGAAATGTGAAGTCCCTGCCTGCAAAGCCTTCCCATCTTGCATCAATGCTTCGATCGTTAAAGTATCCTCCGCACCTGCAAATCTTTCATTTGCTGTCTTAGCGCCTCTTATCACAGGCATAGCCATATACTCTTCGGCAAAAGTAGCATAGACCTCCTGCATTTGCCGCGCTTCAGCGATAGCCTCTTCCTTGGTAGCATGGGCGGTGTGCCCTTCTTGCCATAGGAATTCTGCTGTACGCAAAAATAAGCGGGTACGCATTTCCCATCGTACTACATTTGCCCACTGATTGATTAACAAGGGAAGATCTCGATAAGAATTTATCCAGTCTTTGTAGGTATGCCAGATAATCGTTTCCGAAGTTGGACGAACGATCAGTTCTTCTTCTAATTTAGCTTTAGGATCTACGACGACTCCGCTGCCGTCCGGCGCATTCATTAAGCGATGATGCGTTACCACTGCACATTCTTTAGCAAAGCCCTCTACGTGTTCAGCTTCGCGACTAAGAAAGCTTTTGGGTATAAAAAGCGGAAAGTAAGCGTTTACATGACCCGTGTCTTTGAACATTTTGTCCAATTGACCTTGTATTTTTTCCCATAAAGCAAAACCCTTAGGCTTTATCACCATACATCCTCGAACTGCGGAATTATCAGCTAAGCCCGCCTTCTTAACAATATCGATGTACCACTGGGAATAATCCTCCTCTCGACTAGTAATTACCTTCGACTTAGACATCTATCAAGCTGATTTTAACAGAATTATAACACGTGATTTACTGCTTTTGGACGATCCAATTAGTGACTAAATGTGACATAGCATCGTCTCAATTACAGTTAAACATTGATTCAGAACTACAAGTTCCTTTTACGCTTCAGACACTAGCAAAAACAACTAAGAGCGTATGTTAAAGCCTTTTTCTTTTATTTCGGAATGACTTTAACATTACTAATTAGACATTTTAATAGTGTTTTAACTAAAAAATCGGCACAAAAGTAATAATTTACGTGTTGTAAGCTGTAAGAGAGTCACAGTAATTGCATTTAAAATTATCTTTTATGAAAAACTATAGATTGTCAACATTTCTGGTAGCATTCCTGACCTTGGCAAGTTGGGGTGCGCTACAGGCCCAGTATGACGACCTGTACTTTGATCCGGATACGGATTACGAGTATAGTGACTCAGACTATGTGGATGATTACCAGGATGACTACGAATATGAGTATGATGATGATGAGTACGAATTTGATGATTACGATTATCAGTATTCTTCTCGCATTAGAAGATTTCATCGTAACTATTATGGATTCAACTACTACGACCCAGTATATGTAGACGTTGCGTACTACGATCCATTCTACAGACCTGGTGTATCAACTGTACTAATCTATGATGACTTTTATTCTTACAACAGCTTCCGTCGTTTGAACCGCTGGAATAGAATTAATCGTTGGAATAGATTCAACCGTTGGAACAGCTTTGGTGGATTCAACACCTGGAATCCGTATAGCCCATTCGCTAGTCGCAGAGCTGGCTGGGGTGGTGGATTCAATTCTTGGGGAGGCGGATTTAACTCCTGGGGTGGTGGATTCAATTCTTGGGGCGGTGGTGGATTCGGCGGCGGTTTCGCTGGCGCTGGATTCGGTAGTGGTTACTATTGCCCACCTTCTTGGGGTAATAACTTCAACTACAACACCGTAAATGTAGTGAACAATAATGCTAGAGTAGCTTCTACTCCACGCACTAGTTCAAGAACAGTAACTACAACACCAAGGACTAACGGTAGATCTTGGACAAATAGCAATACTAGCAGTAACACTAGTTCTCGCAACGGTAGAACTAACAATACGCGTAATAGCAACTTGGAAGTAAGAGACGTTCGTAGAAATACTGCCTCTAATAGCCGTAATGCAACGAGAGGACGTTCTGCTACAAGAAGTAGTGATGCCACTAGATCTTATGGTCAGTCTAGAGCTACCACACGTAGTCGCTCTAAAGCAAATACTACTCCTAGCCGTTCTAGATCTTACAATCAGAGTCGTTCTACTACACGTAGTCGCTCAGTTTCTCCGAGAACGCAAAGCAGAAGCTATAATTCTTCTAGCCGTAGTAGCTCAAGAAGTTATAATTCTCCTAGCCGTAGTAGTTCAAGAAGCTATAGCTCTCCTAGCCGTAGCAGCTCAAGAAGCTACAGTTCTCCTAGTCGCAGCAACTCAAGCACTAGAAGTTACAGCGCACCAAGTCGCAGTAGCAGTAGTCCTAGTCGCAGCAGTAGCCGCTCAAGCAGTAGCCCGTCTAGAAGCCGATCTGGCGGGGGAGGTAAATAATTTCGTCCTCACCTAGTATTATTAACTAGGTAAAAGTGGGTGGAGGCATTGTGTTTCCACCCATTTTTTTTTGACCCACCTTTTCGATGCCAATCAAATCGGCATCATGAGAATCATCCATTAGCCTTGAATTCGTGTACTTCTGTTCTATCAGTAAGATAGTAGGCTGGTAAGACTTATGGAAAACCATAGGATAAAACCCCTGTTACATATAATGTGTGACTAAAGGGACGATCTATGCCGCCCAATCTTTCCCTGCTACGGAGAGTGTACGTGGACTAAATTATTTCTTATTTTTCGGAGAACAGAAGGCTTATGTGATGGATTCCTTATTTTTGATCACGCCCCAGTATCAGGTAGGCTTAATTGACAAGCAGGAAAATCGCCTTACCCTCCAAGGTCAAAAAGGCCGACCAAATGAATGGGATCACAAAAAAAATAGCATGATGAAAAAAGTATTGCGCTATTGTTGCGCTTATGTATTCCTACTAATCAGCGCTCAACTGTCTGCCCAAACCGTACAAGACGCACTAAGACTTTCTACCTTCGATTGGTCCGGAACAGCTAGGGCTGCCGCCGTAGGGGGAGGAATGGGGGCCTTAGGAGCTGACTTCTCCGTTGCGAGTACGAATCCCGCTGGCCTAGCTTGGTTTAGAAGTTCTGACTTCACCATTACGCCTACACTTTGGGCTTACAATACCAACGCCGAATTACAAAATGGGACAAATAGTACTACAACCACCAATGGAAATAAATTTGGCTTAGACAACTTTGGTATTGTAGTGGCCAACCAACCTGTGAGAAGCATGGATTGGCGCTCCTCAAATTTCGCCATAGGTTTAAACCGCCTAGCTAATTTCAATCAAACCTTTGAATATACCGGCCAATCACTTGGGTCCCGAATGGACCGATTCGCTGAACTCGCTAACAGTAGCGGCATTGACGATCTCTTTGAGGCCAGCGTAGCTTTCGATGCCTTAGGGCTAATTGATGACAATGGTACTTACAGAACGGACATCGAAAGAAATCCCGATGCCCCTATTAGCAAAACACAAACGGTTACTACTTCAGGATCGATCAATGAACTGGTTTTTTCATTAGCAGGAAATTACCAGGAAAAAATCATGATAGGCTTAACCTTGGGTATTCCTTTCGTTAACCTGACAGACAATCGCGTGTACCGCGAAACAGATCCAGGAGATGATATTCCGGTATTTGAAGCCATGCAATTCGAGGAAAATCTTCGCACAACGGGCGCAGGTATTAACCTTAAACTAGGCTTGATCTATCGAATCAATCAAATGTCTCGAGTAGGACTAGCCATCCATTCTCCGACAGCCTTCTCCTTGGAGGATGCCTATGAAACTTCGATGCAATACGACTACTCCGAGAATGGCCTTCAAAGTGGATTTGCCCAATCTCCCGCAGATGTATTGCCTTTTGAGTATACTTTAGTAACACCATGGCGCTTCATCGGTAGTGCTGGATTCATTATCAATAAATCAGGCTTTATCTCTGGTGATATTGAATGGGTCAACTACGGAGGTGCACGATTCCGTTATCAGGACTTTCCCACTGCGGAACAAGAGATTAATGATGATATCCAGGATGGCTTAACTAGTGCTTTGAATATCAGGGTAGGGGGAGAATTCGTCTACCAAATGCTTCGATTCAGAGGAGGAATAGGTCTTTTGCAAGCGGGAATTACGGACAACTCGGACCTACAACAGGTATACAGCGCAGGTGTTGGTTATCGTCTAAATGCTTTCTCTATTGATGCGGCCTATCGACTACAGACCGGGGAAGACACCTTCTCTCCATACAACATTACCAATGGCATAGAGCAAACCGTAGCAAAGGATTTCACCAACAATCGAATCATTGTAACCTTAGGACTTAAATTTTAGAACTGACACAGAACATAGCTGTTTCTAAACATAGAAACTAGTCATTATAGGCGGAGGATAGGCTCTTCTTAGTAGGACAAAAGGGAACTAGAGCTTATCCTCCGCTTTGTTTTTTGAACCTTGTATGAGATATGGATTCAATTACACAGATCACCCTTGGCGCAGCAGTAGGTGAAGTTGTTCTTGGTAAAAAGGCAGGAAATCGAGCCATGCTTTGGGGGGCTATTGCAGGCACTATCCCAGACCTTGATGTGATGTCCAACATAGTAGCCGATGAGTTAAGTGCTTTAGCGTTTCACAGGGCCATCACACACTCTATCACTTTTTCCTTATTGGCTCCCATTGGCTTTGGTTATCTGGTTCATAGGCTTTATAAATCGGATCTCTCCAGTAAGGATTTCTTTAAAGATACGGCCTGGGTTGCTTTAGGTGTTTTCTTACTACTCATCCTTGGCTCACTCCCGATGCCGATCCCCTTCCCTACTATGCTATTGATTGGTGGAATTGTGACGTTTAGTATTATTTTCTTTCCCATACTGCTATTCGGGCGTGAACGTTGGCGCCGGAGACCATCAAAGAATGAAAATCCTTCTACTCGCCAGTGGACCATGCTGTTTTTTTGGGCCATTATCACCCATCCTCTCTTAGATTGCTGCACCACCTATGGCACACAGTTTTTTCAACCTTTCTTTGATTACAGGGTGGCCTTTAATAATATTTCAGTAGCTGATCCCGCTTACACTCTTCCTTTTCTATTACTTGTGATCGTGGCCTCTTTCTTTACTCGACAGCGCCCTATTCGTACCCGATTGAACGCAGCTGGTATTGCCATCAGTTCTGCCTATATGATCTTTACCTTCTGGAATTATCAACGAGTGAAAGAAGTTTTCGAAGATTCCTTTGAACAACAAGGGATTACCTACGAAAAAATGATGATCACTCCTACTATCCTCAACAACATTCTTTGGCAAGGAGTGGCCGAGGGAGACACTGCCTACTATATGGGCAATTATTCTGTTCTAGACGAAAAGCCTGTTATTCCTTCATTCACCGCTGTTCCGAAACAACACGAGCTACTAGATCCATATGCTGAACAACGGGCGGTGAAAATCTTAAGTTGGTTCTCCAAGGGCTTTTACAATGTCTTAGAAAAACCCGATGGTAGTTTTCAGCTGAACGATCTGAGATTTGGTACCTTTGGAGAATACAAAAATGAAAACAGCTATATTTTCCAGTTCAATTTGCAGGACGTCAATGGAGAGTTGGAGGTTTTTCCTAACAGAGAAGCACCAGAGGATGCAGGGCGAACTTTCAATGAGTTGATCGAAAGAGTGAAAGGAAGGTAGTAGAATAAAGTTGTATTCTGCTTTTGCTGTCCACTAACCAAAATATGTTATTATGCCCTTGAGAAGAATCTGTGTGGGGGTGCTATTCCTATGTATAAGTCTATCGTCGGTAGTAGTTCCAGCTCAAGTATCTCATCTAGTTCCTCCCACTTTTGAGGCCTTCGTACAGGAAAATGCTGAAGTAGCAATAGCTCAAAAACAAATTGGTCCATTCTTCTTACTTCACTTTCCTGAAGAAACAGAAAAAATAAATGAGATTAAGATCATTCGCCATTTAAGCACAGAGTCCTTTATTGTTAAAACCAAGCTCCCCTTCGCTCAACTGAGGGAAAACTACCCACTCGTTTTACCCGTTAACGACTTATGGAAACTTTCTCCTTCCCTTCTTGAAAGATGGGAGCGTAGCAACAAAACGGGAAAGAGAGATTACTTAGTAAAAGTAGATTCCTTCAACACCTTCAAGCTTAAACTCCAAGACTGGAATGCACTTTCCAATTCGGTGAAAGCTACCAATACCCAAACGCAGAGTGTACTTTTTCACACCGATCAAAAGACAATTGAAAAATACATTTTATCTTCTTCCTTGGTCTACTTTATTGATCAGCATCTAGCTCTACCAATAGAGGAACGTAGTATAGAAGGTTTAGATCTTAGCCTCAACAACATCAGTACAGTCCACGGCCTGTATCCTCATTTAGACGGCTCGCAAACCAGAGTATCCATAAAAGAAAACAGCTTTGACCCGCAAGATATTGATTTGAGAGGCCGCGAGTTACCTTCTGACTTAAAAGATAAACTGTTAGCTACCCACGCGACCAACATGGCTACTTTGATTGGTGGAGCTGGCAATTCTTTTCATAATGGTAAAGGAGTAGCTATCAATACAGTATTTTCTTCGAGTAGTTTTTCAAATCTACTCCCAGATGATGACGAGTACTTCCAAATTGATCAAATATTGGTTCAAAATCACTCTTACGGATTGTCCATCGAAAACTACTATGGCTTAGAAGCCATGGCCTACGACGAACAAACTCAGCGGCTTCCCCATTTACTCCATATATTCTCAGCCGGAAATAATGGAGCTGGCACTAGTCCAGCAGGCCCTTATATGGAAATCAGTGGTTTTGCCAACCTCACAGGTACTATGAAAATGGCGAAGAATATTCTAACCGTTGGAGCACTGGACTCACTAGCCCGTGTCCCTCCTTCTAGCTCAAAAGGGCCAGCCTTTGATGGAAGAATTAAACCGGAGTTGGTTGCCTTCGGAGAAGATGGGAGTTCTGGCGCGGCAGCCCTAACCAGTGGTAGCATTTTGCTACTTCAACAGTATTACCAAAGTCACTATGATGAGCTCCCCTCAGCACATCTTTTGCGGGCTGTACTTTTAAATAGTGCTGATGATTTAGGAGTTCCTGGGCCTGATTATACCGCAGGCTTTGGCAAACTCGACCTACTCGGTGCTATCCAAACAATTGAAGAAAAACGCTACTTCATTGAAAGCCTAGAGGACGAACAAACAAAGATGTTTTCCATCAACTTACCTAGTCAGGCTACTGACCTGAAAGTTACCCTGGCTTGGTCTGACCCCGCTGCAAGCTTGAACACGGATATCGCACTTGTAAATGACCTAGACATAAAGATGGTTGGTGATCAAACCGGAGAATCCTATCTACCCTGGATCCTTAGCACTTTTCCTAATGTAGACTCGCTGTCATCAGCCGCTAGAAGAGGAGAGGATCACCTCAATAATCAAGAACAAGTAACCCTTAGCACAACCTTTGACTCCAGTTATACCCTCATTGTGACGACTAAGAATTCCCTTGTTAACAGGCAGGCTTTCTCTATTGCTTATGAGTACAAATTACCTAATCAATTTACCTGGTTATTTCCAAGGTCTACTGACCATGTCCCTACTGGTAAAAGGAAAAGGTTGAAATGGGAAAGTACTTTTCAACAACCCGGTCAACTATCGTACAAGTGGCTAGATAGGGATACCTGGATCACCATAGCAGAAGATGTTCCGCTCAATGAACTTCAACCGCTTTGGTCTATTCCGGATACGCTTGCACAAATACAGTTAAGAATGACGATAGGAGAACATGAGTTCCTAAGCGATACTATTACCTTGTCGATTTCTCCTACATTGTCTTTGGACCTAGATTGCGAAGACCAGAGTCTTCTAACCTGGAATCCAATACCAGGAGCAGCAGGATATCAATTATACGGTATGAAAACACGTATACTGGAACCTATCCTAAGCCTTACAGATACTTTCGCTATAATCGAAAAACTTGAATATCCCTATCAGGAGTATGCTGTAGCCGCCAAACTCCCCAATGGAAAGAAGGCTACTAAGAGCCGGTCCATCAATCTAGAGTTTCAATCAGTCGGTTGTTACATCAACAATTTCTTGGCAAATCTCATCGAGGATCGAGTGGAGATGCAGTTGACTTTAGGTAGTCTATATGAAGTGACGGAAATACATTTCCAGAAGTATGAGCAAGGGCAATTTATTTCCTTGGATCAATTTCCTGCAACGAGCAATCTGTTTTATCAAACACAAGATTTAAGCCTCAGAGACGGGGCCAATATCTATCGGGCGGTGGTGTTCCTACAAGATGGAACGAGCATCATCAGTGATGAAATTTCGCTGCTCTATACCAGCAAAGATTTCCTAGTGTTTCCTAATCCAACACATCGATTGGATGGGATCAGCATTATTACTAAGGTGACGGAAGAAATACAGTTTCTACTTTTTGATAATCTTGGTCGATTAGTGACTAGGCAGGACCTTCTAAGTCCTTTTGAGGAAGTAATCACAGAACTGCTTACTCCTGGGTTATATCACTATATGATCCTTCAAAATAAAAAAAGGCGCATATCGGGAAAGATACTCATCCATTAAACGAAATCAGGCTTACCGACATAGTCGATAAGCCTGATCATCAGCTGAATTTACAAATACTAATTCTATTCTAGTATAGGAATTCTAACGCTGTTTTATCATCATTATTGAACGGACGATTACTTCCATCCGTACAGGATAGCATAAAGGATTTTTGTGCTAAGCTAGCACCTGTTGGCGTTCCAGGAATGTGATTGGCTCCTACACCTGCAGTTCCTTCATTAGCTGGGCTACCACCACAAGAAATACTTCTATCGAAGTAATCTGTATGACGGAATCCAACGCAGTGCCCGATTTCATGAGCGATGATAGTAGCAATCCCGTCTGTGCTTAAACCATAAGCAGATTCTAGGATTCCACTCATTTTGATCTCGCCATAAGGATCTCCCTGTGCAGTTGGGAAACCAGCAGAACCTAAAACACCGCGGTTTTCATCACGCTTGCTCAATCGCGTCATTTTAATATCACCATTTCGTCTATTAGTTGTTCTACTGAAGGTAATCTCAAGGCCCTCTGCATTGTAACGAGCAATAGCTTCGTCAAGCCCTGCAATCATAGCGGCACTGTATCCTTTTCCTCCCCCTACAGGAGCATAAATAACAATATTTCTTGATCCTCCAGTGGAAACAAGGTTAGTAGTGCTGTATTGCTCTACATTAGGTACACGATGAGATACATCTGTTCCTTCCAGGTTCTCGTGTGTTAGAATAATATCTCTCTCTACACGATATCCTTCATCAACAATCTCTGCTCCATCTGGGTTGAATCCTAACTGAGCAATTTTGTCAAGAATTTCTTGTGGAACTTCTCCTTCTAAGGAGGAAGTATCTTTGGCACATGAAGCAACAAATAAGGCAAGGGCAAGAATTGGAAATAGGTAATTAAGTTTTTTCATCATTCTAATTTGGTTAACATAAATTTTGTGTGACTCCAAATTAGCGAAACTTATATTACAAATATTGAATTTTTTCTCTATATATAGCCCTTGTAGAGGTCCCGTAGGGGTAAAAACCAATAGTCCTCGAAAATATTCAAGCCGTTATATATATAATTATTTACATCTTGAAAAAAACACAAGACTCTTGTTAGGTCTACTAAGCCTAGATTTACAAAAATATAGCTCGAATTGGCATTAAATCACTTTTGAACGCAGCCTTTATCATGTTCTCTCCCGTATAGTTAAACAGTCAAGTTTATCTAAGTGCTATTCTTAGCCTAGCTAAAGATCTTTATCCCTGTTCATATGATCACTACATTGATTGACTCTCAAATCGTTCAAAGGGCCGCCTTGCATTGCCGCTCATTATTAAGCCGTTTCCTCCCTGCTGACTTACACTTCCATAATTTGGATCATACGCAAGAGGTGGTACTAGCTACTCAGTATATCGCTAGAGAATCGCGTCT
>JAHQWA010000334.1 GCA_019634045.1 Saprospiraceae bacterium | reverse complement strand
GTTTCCAATCCGTCCTCCTCCACGAAAATTTAATTGGGAACTAAGCATGTAGAAGGCTCTCGGAGGCTTTCTCTGGACGCGAGTTCGACTCTCGCCGTCTCCACAAAGTATGCCTCAACAGATACGCGAGTATTTGTTGAGGCATTTTTTTGTTTACACCAATCCTCTCCAAAATTTATCTCGCCCTCTTGGACGGCGAGCTCGCTAAATTCCTTCACTAATTCCTCACCCACCAAAATCGTATCAATTCAATGCTCTATTTCTCTGTTAGTCCCGATGAATATCAAGTAAACCACGGTACAGGAAAGCTTAATGCGGCCTTGTCTACTAAGACCATTGGCGGGCTGGATTGGACCTACTTAGAACTTATAAATGAGGAGCATAATTCTACGGGATTCCCCACCTTATACCATGGGCTCAGAGCCTATTTTAAGTATTACCGAGAATTTCAAGTAGACAACCTGCAGAAGTTTCTCGATGCGGGTGGCCTAGATCATGCCACTGCCTATGCTAAGGAAAGAGGGAGAAAGTATGGCTTTTCGCCGGATTTGTCCACCTGGTCCAAATATACGATCATTCGCAGTGCCATCAGGGCTGAAGAGCTTAGCCATTTTCAAGCCTTTGTCGAGGAGTTTGTAACGGAAGACTTTATTAGAGGGTTGAAATTCAGGGCGGTAGATATTGCGAACTTTTACGAAAAGAATAAAGACTATAAGCGGGCTATCGATATCTATCAGATACTTCTGAAAGACTTTCCCGATTCCGAAGATCTACTGAGTAGAACGGGAAACGCCTATTTGTCAATGGGCAATGAGGAAGCGGCAGAGAAGTACTTCCAACGTGCAAAAGAAATTGCTGACGGTGAAAACTAGTCTAGGGGAATTGAAAATAGGTCGCCCAATTTTAACACCAACAATTTTTTCCAGCTTCAGCCGTCCTATTCTTAAACGTGCATGCTAAAAAAGACAATACTGCTTTCTACCTTGCTTTTCTGCTTGTTCCAGGCCAATGCTCAAGTCTGGAGGGGGATGAATCTAGGAATGGAAATTGGCGTACTTGATTTATCAGGATCTGGGCGAGTTGGTATGTTCCTTAACCTCGAACCTAGAAGAAAGGCTTCAGAAAACACAATCATTGGATTGAGAATCGGAGCCACTATTAATTCTCTGACCTACGAGAATGAAGATCTTTCTCAATTCGTGATTAATGAAGTATCTAGTAATGGAGTTATTTCGATTGTACCAACGATTGATTATTACTGGAATGATGCTGAACTCCGTCCCAGCCTAGGGATAGGTATAGGATCTTATTTGCTAGTGGGCTTTTTAGATGTTTTCCAGACCAGAGCAAGTAATCCTGCTGAAAGGGTAGTCGAAGTAAGCGTTGGACATCAAATAGGATTGCTAGTGCGAGGAGGGTTTGAATGGGGAAAGTACAGAGTCGGGTTGGAATACAACTTCACCCCGATTGCTAAGGTTGAATTACCGGGTGGCCAAAAGGTAGGCACAGTTGATCGACGTTATTTAGGTCTGTCCTTAGGCTTTAGTCTTTGGGGTGGGGGAGAATCTTAGGATGAGTATGCCTCAGCAAGTACCCACGTACCTGCTGAGGCATTTCATATTTAGAAGGTCTTAACTTCAAAACCATTTCCCCTCCCTTCGATATCTGGGTTACCTGTTCGGATTCGTTCCAATTCCTTCTCCCGTAGCATTCGCTGGAGATCTTCCATGGATTCGGGATGAAGCGTAGAGCTGGATTGTCGTTTTTCCCGTAGTTCAATTTCTAATTGCTTCAGCTCTTTAAAGCCTTCGATTTCTCGATATTTTGGGAAGAATTTTTCAAATTCCTTCAATAATTGATCAGCCTGTTGCAAGGATTTATTGTCGATCGCGTCCCGAATCTTGATTTGGATAGCTTTTACGTTTTGAGATCTCATTACATTTAATTCCAGAGATAAGTGCTCTAAATCAACATAGGCAAAACTGGGAGCGCCGGGCGTAAATCCTGCCTTCTGTGCCTGATACCTCATGTGTGTACCTTTCGATTCGATCACGATAAAGTTGACCATTCCGTCTTTATCTGTTTCCTGGGAGGGTAAGCCTATGGCATCCGTTGCTTTTGATGGTCTGTAAAAAACCTTGGCGCCGGAAGAGCTGGTGGCAACATACCCACCACCAGTGGGAATTACTTCGACAACTTTAGCATTGATGGTACATTGAATCTCTTCGTGGGCGGCGCCAGCTCCTAGTGTAAGGGCAAGCGTTAGGAGGCCGAACAATTTGGTGATTGATAGTAGTTGCATGCTTTCTTTGATTTATTGAGGTGATTAAGATAGTTCGCGCTGTGGAATGGCACCAAGTCCATATCTCCGGTAGCCGTAGATGGTCATACCCCCTAAGGTGCACACTATCCCTACCAGTAGGAAGAGTATTGGCCACAATCCGAAATACAGGTGTTCATGCCATTGGATATTGGACAAAGTAATTACCCCTTCTTTTCCGGATGGATAGATACTTAGGCAAGTACGAAGATGCGTTTCATCCAGCTTGTCACCGGATGAAAAGGGTACTTTGATCTCATAGCGGCCGGGATCAGATAGGATAACTTGTATACCTTGCCGCTTTTCCCACTGTCTAAAATCCGCAACCAGTGTCTGCTGCGTCGCCACTTCACTGACCGCCAGATGAGAAAGCTCTGGAGAAGCAAGGGAATATGTACTATCTGTTGGAGTTAAGGCAAAATAGAGATCTAATTTCTCCGGTGTACCTGTCGTCTTATACAGGGGGATGATCAATTGTCCTTGTTGATATTGTATCGTGTCTACGAAGAATTTTCCACTGGGTGCCTGTAAGAAATGCAGGTAAGCACCGAAACAAATCAACGAAGTGCTGATGAGTATCCATGGAAGCCAGGAGATGGGCTTTACTTGGATGGACCGAGCCATCTCAAGCCATTGCAAGAGGTCATCATTGATGCTATTGCGCCGAACTTGGTAGGCAGATTGACTAGGGTCGATGATGCCTTTGATTTTCTGTAGCTGTAGTCGATTCAGTCTCGAAGAAAGTAGAATGAGCTTGATTTTATGGAAGATTTGTAGGACGTGAGTTTGCTGAAGCAATAACTCAATGGCCGAGGCGGTCTCGTCCTTTCTAATCAGCTCAATAGCCTGTTGATAGATCTTGTTAGTCATGGGGCTTGATTTTCTATGCTAAACTAAAGCCTGGGCCGAATGATCAGCCAGAGCTTGGGGTGAAACAAATAAGCAAATTCCTAGTAGAGTTTCAGCTTATAGAAAATCGTTTTTTAGAGAACCCATCCTTTTACACAGTTCATGTTTGGTGATCGCTTTTGGAGCAAAAAAGGGGTGATTTTCCACCGAAAGTGTGATGGCCAAACATGAATTAAGGACGAAGCAATTCCTAAATAAGTTGCATCAGCCTAATTAAATAATATCAATTCTATTAAAATAATGCTGTTGAACTTACCATAGAACCGGTAAACTATACAAAATGGTTCCCGCTATCGAAGGTTTTCTTCTTAGCTAGTAGCCCTCCTGTATTCTGGATCAGTAATTCAGTAATCTGGATAAGATCGGCCAGCGCTTCGAGCCTACCTTTGTAATAAGTACGTGAACAAAATTATCAAATATCTATTTTGGGTTCTTTTTCCACCATACTTTGTTAGAAAGCCTCGCTTTGACTTAAGCCATAGCTACGTTTTCTGCCGCGCCTGGCAAAAAAATAACCTCAAAATAACTTATTCATAATTCTGTTCAAGTACTTATCATTTTCAAACCATAAAAAATCAGGTATGATTACTCGTTTTCTCTCCAATTCAATAGTCAAAGGTGGAGCAGCGCCGCTGTTCGATAATCCGAGGAACTACGGACTAGCGTATGAGGACGTGTCTTTCAAGACCTCAGATGGGATCACTCTTTCTGGTTGGTTAGTAAAGGGCGGCACGGATAGGATAATCATCCAATCCCATTTTGGGGTGCAATCCTGTAGAGCGGGTTTTACTACTGCTGGGAAAGGGATGATGAAACTTTGGAATACAGAAATACCATTTCTTAAACATGTAAAATACCTGGTGAGTCGAGGTTACTCTGTACTCATGTATGATTTTAGAAGCCATGAAAATAGTGATGAAGCTCAAGGGAATTGGGTTTCTTGGGGACCTTCTGAAGCACAGGATGTGGTAGCGGCAGTAAATTTTGTTGCTAAACATCCAGTATACAAGGATGCCCAAATCGGCCTACTGAGCATTTGTATGGGAGCTGCTGCTACCACTTATGCCTATGGAGCCGGTGATTTACAAAGACACAAGAATATCAAAGCCATGGTGGCGATCCAGCCTATGCGATACCTCGATTTTGTCAAGGCGCTAGGTCTGCCTGGTTTTCTACAACGATGGGTTAATGCAGAAAACAGCAAGCGGGTCGGGTTTGATATGCCGTCTCGGTCATTCCAAAAGGATGTGAAGACGATTCCCGTCCCTACCTTGCTAGTGCAGAATGACCAGGATGAATATTTAAATAAGACCTCCATTGATGATTACTACGAAAGCCTGACCGTTGAAAAAGAGATGCGTTGGTTGTCAGATATTGGAAAGAAAAGAGCCGCTGGATACGATTACCTGACCAAGAATCCTGAGAAAATACTGTACTGGTTTGATCGATATATGTCCTAAAACCACTCAACTAGTCTTACAATACATCCATCATGAAACTACCTCTTGCTAATCATAACTTTTACCTTTTTTCCTTGCAGATCGTACTCATGGCGAGCCTTTTGTCTTGCCAAACAGGAAGTCAAGGTTCAAATCAACAAGCTGATATGGAAACACCACAAGATTCCGCCGCTGCCCAACAAGTGGCTTTTTTAACTACGCTTTCAAATACGCTAGCTACCCCACCTCGAACCCCAATGCTCCATACACCGAAAGAGTACGGTTTGGACTATGAAGAAGTTGTGATCGAAGCGGCAGATGGCGTTAAATTGAATGCCTGGTTCATTCCAGCCGAATCCAAGAAGTTAGTAATCTGCAATCACTTTTCTCCAGCCAATAGAGCAGGATTTCCCGGACATCAGGAACCCTTTACCTATGCGGGGGGATTTGAGGTGAATTTTTTGCCGAAATACAAAGCATTACAGGAAGCTGGCTACAATGTCCTGGCCTATGATATGCGCTGTCACGGACAAAGCGAAACAGGCTCAGAAGGGGTGTCTGGGGTGGGGTATTTTGAATGGCAGGATGTATTGGCCTCCCTTACGTATGCACAGAATTGGGAGGAAACAGCAGATATGGAAGTCTCTCTGCAAAGTATGTGTATGGGAGCAAATGCAACGCTATTAGCAATGCAAAAAGAGCCTGCTGCTTTCAAGGAGGTCAAGTCCTGGATCGTGATTCAACCCCTAAATGGAAAAACCTACCTAGAAAGGGTGTTCGAACGGATGGGCGTTGACCAGGAACAAGGAATTGCGGCCTTCGGCGAAATCTATACTGAAATGACGGGACTTAAGGTTGACGATCACGACATGAGGGGCCAAATGGGCGGCGTGCAGATTCCTACCTTAATGGTCCAGGTCCGTAACGATATGAACTCGAGAGCCTCAGATATTCAAGAGATGTTTGATAAGATCGCGGTGGAAGACAAGGATATCATTTGGATCGAAGATACCGAGTGGCGATTCAAAGGATATCAATATTTTTCGGATCATCCGGAAGAAATGGTAGCTTGGTATGACAAACACTAATCATTCTATTGGGCTTTTTGAAACGAGAATTTATGTTACAATCTAAACTGCTCATTGCACTGGCACTTATTGTGCTAGTGCTAAGCATTCTCTACTTATTGGGACGGAAATCCGTTCATCACGAAATCATTATTCAGGTGAGCCCTGAGCAGGTTTGGACCGTACTATTGGATACCGATAGCTATGATGCCTGGAACCCCGTCATGAAAGTGCTGGAAGGAAAAGTAGCGGAAGGCAATAAGGTTAAATATCGATTCACTCAAGATGCAGAAAATAGTAGTGAAATTCCATCGAAGGTCAAAAAGATTATTCCGAATCAACTCCTGAATCAAGGTGGAGGCATGCCCATTGTGTTAACCTTTGATCACCAGTATCGGCTTGAGCCTGTGGAAGAAGGAACAAGACTTATTATTCATGAGGATTACCGAGGGATCTGGGTGAACTTTTGGAATCCTGCACCGGTGCAAGCCGCCTACGAAAAACTTTGTGAAGCAACTAAGATTCGAGCAGAATCCCTTTAAGGCACGATCCATATGAGAGAAATCAAACGAGTACATACGATTACAGAAGTCCATGAAATCTACGGCTACGAAAAGCCTAAGCATCCTTTGGTGACCGTTTTACCAATTGATGAACGAATGATGCAATTCGATTACGGGGAAATCAATTATGCGTTCGACTTTTACCAAATCAGTTTGAAAGAAGGAGTTCGAGGTACTTTTTCTTACGGCCGAAATGACTATGATTTTCAAGAAGGCACCATGACCTTCATTAAGCCCGATCAAGTCGTGAAAGTGGAGCGTAGCCAAATGGATACAGAAGGCGGCGGCTGGACTTTGATTTTTCATCCAGACCTACTTAGGAAATCTCCATTGGGGAGAACGATTGAAGAATATTCCTTTTTCAATTATGAGGTGCGCGAGGCTTTGCATTTATCAGATGATGAAAAGAAGTCGCTTACTGATCTTGCCGAAAAGATCAAAGCAGAATACCAGCAGAATATCGATAAGCATAGCCAGGATATCATTATTGCTAATATTGAAATGATTCTCAAGTATTGTAAAAGATATTACGACCGACAATTCTATACACGTACCAATTTAAATAAGGACTTTGTATCCAAATTTGAAGAGGTAATGCGAGAATATTATCAATCAGAGAAACCCTCGGAACTAGGTGTTTTGTCGGTGAAATACTGTGCACAAGCACTAGCTATGTCTTCAAACTATTTCGGCGACCTCATCAAAAATGAAACGGGACGTAGCGCCAAGGAGCACATTCAAACCTATATCATTGAAAAGGCAAAAACGAAAATTGTTGGATCTTCCGCGTCCATCAGCGAAATAGCCTATGACCTAGGTTTTGAATATCCGCAGGGGTTTAATAAGTTATTTAAGGCGCGGACGGGTATCAACCCTAGTCAGTATAGGAGATTGAATTAGGAATTACAGAATGTGCTCTATTTCCCGTATTGAGTAGAGCCGATTCACTTACCTTTATTGAAAGAATTGCAGCAAAGCCGTAGCGATCAAGCCGTGGCCTTTTTCATTGGGATGATTGCCTTGGGACATGAATGCTCTAAGATCAACTCCTTCTTGTGCCTTCTGTTGGAATAGGAGATAGCTATCTACCAATCCAGTATTAAAACTTTTCGCCAGATCTCTAACTTGTTGGGCGTGCTTTGCTAGTATATGAACTTCTTCCAAAATGTCGAACTTTAGGTTGGGCGAAGGCGTTAGCAGGATCACCTTGATTCCCCGATGCTGAGCAGCTTTGATCATTTTGCTCCAGGCAGTCTTGGATGCTGACAAGCCATGTCTTAGGTCGTTTAGGGCATAGTCAATGAATAGTACGTCCGGACGATGAGTCAGCACCTCTTTTTTAAATCGCTTTGCACCTGAAATGGCATGTTCGCCACCTATCGAAGTGTTTATCATATTGATAACGGCCGTGGGATATAGCTCTTTCAGTTCTTGAAGAACTTGATACGGGTAGGCCGCTAAGGTATTCACAACAGGCGTCTTAAAGTAACCCGCTGGAACGGAATGACCATGGAAGACCAGATTAATGGTACGGTTATTAGGCCATTCCTTCACTAATTCCTCTTTAATGTTATCCAAATAGATATTAGGGTTGCTATTTGGCGTGCTGGTGGCTGACTGAGCCCCAAGTGAGAAAGCAATACTGATCAAGAGGCAGAAGGAGCCTAATACCCGCATGATTTTTAACATGTGGTCTATTTTTTGGAGATGTAATCATCCAAGATAAAGAATACCACTGGAATCAGGAGGTAAGGCGTCTAGCTATACTTCCGCTGCAAATTTTTCGATGGCCTCTTTTTGCGTTTTTTCATACGCTGCAAGCAGTCGAATGATTTTCTTACTGGGGTCTTCGCTCTGACGTACATGCCGGATGATTTTTTTCGCCTCCCACTTCGCTCGGTCACATTTTATCCGCCGAAAACAACGCTGGAAAAATTGAAAAGCATAACTTCTCATAGGATAGCTTCCTTTGACCGTCTGTACCTTAAGCCAAACGGGGTATTGCTCTTGAGGCATTTTGAATTGTTGATTCAGGTAGTAAGTGATGGAAATGTGATCATCAGGAAATTTAAATACCAGCACCTCTCGCTGATCATCATACCAGAAGTCATAGGACATAGGAATTCCATTTTGGAGTGAACCAATTTGAGATGAGGTAGATAGTATGTTAAGGGGCTCTATCAGGAACTATTGATAGAGTGTGTTGAGGTGGGTTTGTTCTTTTGGGTTGAAATAGTATCGATTTACAAGTTAAAATAAAATTAACTTAAAAGAAAGTGGCATTGACGTTTTTTTCTCCAGTAATTTATGAGGGCAAGCTTGTAAGTAGTGGTGAATAAGTGATCTGATATATTAGGGGTGCTATGTTGAATTTAGGCAAGGCGGAGGCCTGTCTAGTCGCCAGATAGACTCGGGATGCTAGCAGCGCTAACAAGCCGGTTCTGCAACGAAGCATACATTCAAAAGAGCCTCATAAGATCTGGGAGGACTTATCCATCACTACTTAAATGGATGAAATGTGGCAAGGGAAGTAGTACTTTTAAGGGAGAGGAGACTCAAAAACACAAGGATTGTTGGAGAACTAAGTTGGTGTAAGAGTAGGAGAGCATAGGTGTACTGCGTTTATTCTGATTCAAATACCAGAGATACTATTTTCCATTCATTGTTATGCCTGATAAAGGAAAAAAGATCTAAACCTTTCCATTCAAGCAGACTATCCTTGGAGCCAAATTTGGCTTCATAGTTTACCCAAGCCTGAGCTAAATTACCGTTAAGGGAGATCTCAGCCTTGGTCATTTTCTCTTCAAAAATAGGTTGACTATCAGGGCCCTCAGCGGTTTGTGCCAAGAACTCGGTGATCGTATTGGTATGGATTTGTGGCGAATTGGAATCTTCCGTCGACCAAATGGTCGTCAAGGTAGCTTCTGCTGAAAAGAATTGCCGATAACTTGCCCAGTCTCGTTCCGACATGCTTTGATAATAGGATTGCAAGAGGGCTTCAATAGTTTGCTGCTCTTGCTGGCCTGACTCACCTGCGACAGGCGTGTTGCGACATTGAATAGAAATGAAGACTAGCAGGAGTAGTACTATTGATTTTGTCCGATGCCAGAAGTTGTCCATTTGATGCTTCTATTTGTTTGTAGGTGATCTGCTGCTTGAGTTGGTCAAAGACCATAATATTGTCGTGGGTTTCTTGCAGCCAGGAACGTTGTCCTTGGCCATTCCGAACCGTATCGGCTGTACCTTCGTACGAGCTTTGTTGCAATCATTTACTAACTATTCTCGTCTTGCTTTGATTTTCCAGTTTTCTGTGACGGTGCCTTGATCTAAATTCCAAAGTTCCCCCTTCCAATCGAACGAATTATCATCAAGGTTATAGAAAGTTAATCTACTTTCCAGGTTTTCTCCATGCTTCCCTGTCCTTTTTTGCCGCATGACCATCATTTCTGCCAATTCTTCTCCTTCCCAAAGGCCTGTATGCCCTCCGGGCATTCCAAAAAAGTATACCTCCCATTTCTGTTTTGAAGTATTGAAGAATCGAATACTAGTCCCGGCGTAGTCATCATTTCGATAAGTATCCTTGATGCCGAAACCATTCAGGATGTAACTAGATTCCCAGGTGGCTCCAGATTGTTTCCAAACCCCGTTGATGAGCAGAGAATCTTGGCATTTGAATTTCCCGATCATGAAGTGGAACTGTTGTGTCTCAGTCGGGGCGGTAGGATTTAACCGACCAAAGGGGTGTTCACTTGAAATATCATATTGATTAAATAATTCCTCCCTGGGGACGATATCAAGTGGGGAAGTGTGAGGGGCCTTTTTTTCGCTACAGGATGGCCCCACAAGCAATGCCATCATGGCCAGTGGAAATAGAATCTTCTTTATGCGCATAGCAATCGAGTTTAGTCTATCGTGCGAATCCTAACAGCGTTTGGCCGGACGAGTCCACCAGATCCTGCACTAACCAAGTTTTGTACGAAGCTACCATTTGAGTCATATAGTTTTACTTCTTTGGTACCTCCACTGCCGATGACGAAATTGCCATTTGGAAAGAAATCTACTCCTTCTGGTTGACTCAAACCTGAGGAGATCAGCGTTTTTACATGATTGCCATTGGCATCAAATTGCTCCACGGCATTTCCTGACCAATCAGTTACTATGAGATTCCCGTCCCCATCAAACCAGATATTGGTGGGCCCTTGTAGGTTGGAAGTGACGAATAAACCAAGGTCGTTGCCATTTGGATCAAATTTTCTAACCGTGGCTCCATCAAAAGAAGATACGTATAGATTATTGTTGGCATCCCAATCCAATCCGATGCTTTGGGTAACTCGAACACTCGTGAACTCATCCACGAAGGTTCCATCCAATTGGTACCTGAGCACGCGCCCGTTTCCGGACCACTGTAAGACATATAGCAAATTGTCAGGACCTATTTTTATTCTGGTCGGGCCATTGATCCCGGTAGCAAAACTACCAAGCAATGTGCCTGTGTTGGCATTGTGTCGATTGATTCTACCACTGTTCAAATTTGAAATGAGTACCTGATTCTGATCTTCCAGGAAGAGGATGTCTTGTGGCCAACCCAAACCAGAATCAATAAAGACTATAGGATTTTGTCCATTCTCATCGTATCGATAGATGTTCCAGGGGCCGGTATCGAAGTCGACCGCATCACTGACGTATAGGAAAGTGCCCTTTTCTGGCGTGGAGTCAATGATATCGATACTGAAATCCTCAGAAACATTGCCAACACTAGCCGTGACAATTGAAGTACCTACAGCTTGTGCAGTCACTTCTCCCGATTGGGTGACCATGACCTTATCATTGTTAGCAGACCATTGTAGGCCTACGGGAAGCGCAATGTCTTGACCAAACTGGTCCAGCCCACTTGCGCTTAGCGTGGTGGTGCGGGTAGCCGCTAAATCTAGCAACTCACCCTGGGAAGAGGTAATTTCTAAAGAGGATAAAATTGGGGTCTCCCCTTCATCATCTGAATTGCAGGCCATGCATAAAAGAAGCAATAGAGGGATCAATACGTTTTTCATAATGGCTGAAGATTGTGGTTCGGTGAATGAAGAACTGATGTAAACTTTTGAAGGGCTTAGCAGGGTGTTTCTTGTGGGAACTGCCTGGATTTGTTGAAAGAGCTAATGCTGCAAATAGCGAGGTAAATCCGTAAACCAGGTTAGTTTTTATAAAGGTTTACCCATTGACGTCTTGCGGGCGGGCTTGCCCATCTAGAAGTGCTTCTGAAAATAGTTTGGGAAATATTAAGGGAGCGTGTGTAATTTTAGGAAGTTTCGCATCCTTCTATAAAAATCACCAAACGTATGCAAAAAATGAAGATCAAAGAAATGGGATTATGCTTAGCAATGGCTTTGGTTGTTGTAGTAAGCAGCGCCTTTACATCGGGAAATAGTATCTTCCCGAATCAAGAAGAAAACACTATGATGAACCAGGATAAGAAAATTGGCTATATCCTACTGTTGGATGAAGAAGCCTTCCCCAAGTTGAAAGAGAATGCTTGGAAGCCTTCCGGCGGAGAACGTCCCACCAATAGTTCAGAATCTTACGAAGACTTTGTGAAAAAAGAACTGACGGCTTGGGCCAAAAAACATCTTGACATCAAACCCAAGGAGGTAACGCAATCCTATAGTGGTATGATGTTGGGATTTGCCGTGAGTATACCCATCGAAAAGAAGGATGAATTTCTCAAAAAAGCGAAAGCCCTTAAGGAAATCACAACCATTGAAGAGGATGGCGTGATGGGGATAGAAGGCGAGGGGTAGTTAATTCAAAAACTCGCTTAGTCGGAAGAAATTCCTAAACTCGTTGTTGGACGAAGTTTCCAAACTTCGTCCACAGCCATGCCCTCGACGATAATTACTCAACATACCTGCCGGATACTAATTACCGCTAGATCACATCATCAATATCCCTCACCTTTGAAGCAACAAGTCCGCCACTTCTTCTCAGGCATCAAAGACTTGACTTCATTTATCTAACATATTTTTTCCCGTAGCCTTATGGCTTAGGGAACGACAAAAAAGATGTGATCATGCGAACCTTATCCTTACTTATCGTTTTTTCTTTTTTTTCAGCTACTTATGCCAGTGATGGCGTGATCGGAGATTGGCTTATCACCACCCCCGACGAGAATGGAGATCCGATGGATTGGCAACTAACCCTTTCTGAAGATGGCTCTTACCAGGTTGATATCATGGTCGATGGCTCGATAGATGTCAATGGTAAGTATTGGATCGAAGGGAAACAAATAACCTTCCAAAATGCAGAGGAATGTGGATGTTGTGATCATAAAGGCGTCTACAAATTCTGGGTTGAAAATGACAAACTTTGGGTAGACCCAATCGATGACAAATGCGAGCTTCGCAAACCTCCTCATAAGGTGTACTTCACTAAGGCCTAAGCCGAGGCTCTCTACATTTGGGTTGGTATTTTCCACCAACCCAACCACCTCTTGTAAACCCTAAAACCAATTACTATGTACCTTTTAGTGCCGCTTCCAGGCAAAGCTTTAGCTGTACTTACCGTACTCGTATTACTCTCAGAATTCGCCATAGCTCAACCCAAATGGCAAGTCGCCAAACATACCACAGATTATCAGGAGTGGGAGCGGCTAGCGGTAGGGTCGGGATTCCCCGTTGAGACCTTTGCCTTCCACGATTTTGATGGGGATGGAAAAACCGATGTATTTACAGCTTATCGAGGTGCTTTCCAATATTCTTCCGGTGGCAGAACGGGCTGGCGCACCCTCAATACCCGCTTTAGCGATTCCAATACACATGGCAATGGAGTGGACTGGGAAGATCTTCGCTTTGGTGATATTGATGGAGACCGCAAAACAGATGTGTTCTTCCCCTGGAAAGGCAACTTCGTTTATGTCTCAGCTGGCAAAGGAGATGCCATCATTCTCAGGAAAGCAGACGTGCCCATCGATCATGTTTTCATTGGCGATTTTAATGGAGACAGGAAGGCAGAGATTTTTTATAAGCCACGACGATAAAAAGGTACTTTTAAACACTCGATCCTACCCAATCTAAAACTAGTTGGACGAAGTTGTGAAACTTCGTCCACAGCCATGTCCTGGACTATATTAATTTCTACTTGTCATGAAGTACGCCCTGAACCTATTTTTCTTCACCTGTTCATGTATGTTGGCTACCGCTCAGCCCGGCCAGGTATATGAATTAAAAGCCACTTTCGATGCTATCAATGCAGAAGGAGAGGGGTATCATGATCTCTATACTTACACGCAATTATTAGTCGATCCCACTCAAGCTTGGACCTATGAGGAAGTATTGCAGAAAAACGAGGCATTCACTGAAAATACCACTAGGGAGGATTGGAATATTGAGAAGGTCTACTGGGTGAAGTTGCAGTTGCAATCGCCACAGACCCAACGAGCCTTGTTTTCGGCTGGCTATCTGTTTGGGGATTATGCTAAAGTGGATATCTACTATGAACATCAAGACGCTCTAATTGTACAGCACACAGGTTCCAGAAGAAAAGCAGCTGAGAAAACCATAAGACGTATGGGCTCTTACTTCTGGGTGGATATGCCGGCGGACACCTTTAAGACCGTATATCTCAGAATTGATAATGCCAATTGGCCTTGCGACTGCTGGGATCGAAACCCAGTGTCCATCTATCATATTGATCCTTCCTCCATCATGAGCTTGTCGGCCACTTATGTTTTGCATGACTTTTCTTCGCTTACAAACCCTCCGAGCATCTGGGAGCCAGGGCGAATCCTCAGGTCCCCTGGAGGAGTAGTCAAACCCAATATTTGGTTGACGAAAGCGCCAAGCGTGGCATCTCTGGGCAGATATTTTGAATTCTACCCAGATGAAAGCTGTAGTCAATCCCTTGCGGAAGTTCAAGAGAACTGGGATCAGCATGCATTTTTTCGAGGCTTCCAAGGACCAGAATTTGAAGCGGAGAGCTGCCAATGGGCTCGCTTAAGCCTGTATAACCCCAAGCCTACTTCACAAACACGGACCTTCGCCTATTGGGACTATCCCTGGAAGGAAATCGAGTATTATTTGCCGGATTCACTAGGTAAGTATATTAGATATAAGGCTCAACCTAGGAAGCAGGACCAAGAGGCATTTACATTTATAGTTCCAGCGGAGGATACCTTGATGTTATACATCCGATACCCTGTTTGTGACTTCATGCGAGCTAAAAATGGGTCGTTGGTGGATGTTCCTAAAGAAGATTTGAATCGTCAAGCACAGCTAGGTCACTATAAATTCCTTTTGGTCGGTGGATTCATTTTCTTTCTCATTTATTGCTTTTTGCAGTTGATGGTAGACCCTGAGTGGATTCTTTTCTATTACTTCTTAATGATTTTAGGTTTTTTCCCTTTTCTACTGCTCTCCCTAGACTTTACGCATCTCTTCGTTTTTACTGATATGCTGCTGGCTCATCTGCCATATTTTTCTGTTTTGATGATTACTAATGTTGCTGGGCTTTTGGCGACTCTTGGGTTTCTAAATTTCACTCGGGTGAGTTTAAAATTGAATGTATATCTTCCAAAATATGGCAAACTCATCTATTATTTAATGGCTGTTGAAACGGTGCTCACATTTAGTTTCACCGTCATTGTTGTATTGGTGCATACAGCGGGGAAAGGGGCTGGCCTGTTAGTGGATGTGCAGACAGGGCTACAAGATTTCCTTGGCTTGTTTCATGCATTTGTAGGGGGCTTTATTCTATGGATCGGACTGCACGCTTTTGTCAAAAAAGTCCCTTTGGGAAAGAGCTTTCTCATTGCCAATTTGCCACTTTGTTTAGCAGTGGTATACACCTCCATTGCTGGATATTTTGATTTTGCCATTTTTTTACCCTACCTCCCCTTTATTGTAGGCTTGCTTTCTACACTAATGTTGTTTGGCGTGTTGGTAGCTTCCCGGAGTAACCTTTTGAAACAGGAAGAATACAAGGCTGCTCAACAGAAGATCATGCTGGAAAATCAACTCTTGCAGATTGAATCTAAGGCGCTCCGCGCACAAATGAATCCCCATTTTATCTTCAATTGTCTCAATTCCATTAAGAGTCTCATCCAGGACCAGGACAATAAGAAGGCCATCCATTACCTAACACTTTTTTCGAAGTTTATCCGCAGTGTACTACACTATTCAGATGAAAAACATATTACCTTGGAGGAAGAGTTGAAATTGTGTCAAACTTACCTGGAAATGGAGAAATTGAGATTTGAAAAGTCGTTTTCATACCGACTAGAGATCGCTCCAAATGTGGATACTAGTTTCATCAAAGTACCCCCAATGATCCTACAACCGTTTTTGGAAAATGCCATTTGGCATGGGCTAATGCACAAGGAAGGAGATCGAGAATTAAAACTTTTAGTACAAAGCGAGGGAGAAGCCACTACCTGTATCATTGAAGACAACGGTATTGGCCGAGCTAAGGCGAAGTTGTCACAAGTAGATTCCCATCATACACATAAATCATTCGGAACCCAATTGATCCAAGATCGATTGCGAGTGAACAATCAATTATTTAACTCCCAATTTGTCGTAAACATTATTGATAAAGTAGTTAATGGTAAGGCCGAGGGAACCCAGGTAGAACTGCATCTGGGGCACTAGCTTTGCCATCATTGATAGAAATTTTATAGATGATAAAAGCCATACTCATTGATGACGAACCAAAATGCTTAACGAGCTTAGTTAAGGATTTAAGTGAATACTGTCCGCAGGTCACTGTACTGCAACAGTGTGGATCTGCTAAGGAGGGGTTGAAGGCCATTCGTCAACAGCAACCGGACCTTGTCTTCCTGGATATCAATATGCCCTGGATGACCGGCTTGGAGTTATTGGAGGTGGTAGGCGAGATAGACTTTGATGTGATTTTTACAACGGCCCATGACCAGTATGCTGTACAGGCTTTTCGCTTAAGCGCTATCGATTACCTGCTAAAGCCGATTGACTACCAGGAGCTCATTGAGGCAGTTCGTAAGGTGGAGAATAAGTCGAAGGGGATGAGCCAAGAGCAAGTAGCTCATTTGAAAACCAATATGGACCCAAATTCGGAGCTACAGCGGATCGGCATTCCCACTAAGTCCGGCATTGATTTCGTGCTGGTCCAGGACGTGTTGTATTGTGAGGCAGATTCCAACTACACCTTTGTCCACCTCGAAGGCAATAGACGACTTTATTCTGCTAGAACCTTGAAGGAATTTGAGCAGCTCTTACAGCAGGACTCCTTTTGCCGAATCCATCAATCTTACCTCATCAACCTGAATCATTTAAAGAAGTATTTCAGAGGGGATGGCGGCTACGTAGAGATGTTAAATGGGGCGAGTTTAAATGTTTCTCGGTCTAAAAAAGAGGAATTACTGACTAAGATTAGGATATAGTAGCTTGGCAAGTTTATTTGAGCGAGGCTAATTTTTAGTAGAAAACGTCCATAATTGACATAATGAATTTTACTTTCCTTACGTTCTGTGAAAAGGCATAGCCTTCGGCGTACCTTTACTCTAAACAGGGGGCAGCCAACATTTCTAAGACCAAGCCTCATACACAGCTCATGGATAGCGATCAAAAACCAACCTTACAGGAATGGATGCAGGACAATCCTGGCCGAGGTGTCAATGAATACTTCTCTAAATACGGAGACACTGGTCAAACTCCCTTCTCCACACCCATTATCCAGCAACCCATCATCGTACAGCCGCAGAAAGTCCGGAGGCGGCGGCCCTTCGAATGGTTCACCATTCTAATTTCTTTGGGGATGATCTATTCCTTTTTCCAACCGTGGATTCAGGTTGTCCTTTTCGAGATAGAAGATAAATTAACAGCGACGGGGATGGAAATCCCAACGGACTACGCTAGTTGGGAGGCGGGTTTTGTGCTCGTGCCAGATAAGCTGCAGGGGCATTATCTGATCCTGGCAGGGGCAGCAATGGCTTTGATCGGAGCTTTACTTAGGTGGTACTGGTTGAAGTTTTTCGGAGCAGCGTTGTCCGTAATGTTGGTGGCGCGTTGGATTATCGTCTTGGTCGTTTGGGCGGGAAGTGAGCAATTCCTGGAGACCGAACAAGACATGTGGTCTTTTATTGAAATGGGAACCTATATGGCCGTAGGCTGTGCCGGCTTATACTTGGTCGACTTTATCAAAGAGTGGTTTTAGTACATCGTTTGGCAATCAGATTTTGGGTGGAAAAGTGTGATCGCCAAAAATAAACTAAGTTAGCGATCCGCAGCGATGATCTGCTTGACTTCTTTTCTCCAGCTAGGATTTAGGCGGAAGATGATCGTTCCATCCTCCCGCGCGCCACGCTTTATTTGTTCGGGATGAAATCTTGCGATTTTGTCAATTTCAGCGGCTGTCCAGCCCGTTTTTTCAGATAAAGTGACTTGTTTTCTCCATTCGAATTTTGTGTTCCCCAAATGATAGAAGAGTAGTGCCGCTTCTGCTGAAGCCAGGCCTAGTCCTTGCTGAATCTTCTCCACAATGCTAAGAGATCTGCCGCTGGAGCTGGAGGTGCTTTGTATTTCATCTATTTGATCAATAAGTTGTAGTAGGCTATCTCTGATGATATGAATCTCTTGTTGAGACTCCTGAATGCCCTTCAAGGTTTTTTGCTTCCATTGTCTATATCTCGCGGAAAGATTAACCCCCGTATTATAGAGACTAGGATTTCTTTCCTCGAGGTGGGCAAGGAGTTTTTCTAGGACTTGGTCTAGTTCTTCTCGGGCCACTAGTTTCTTTAATTCTGCTTTCATGGGATGAAATTTCGATCTCTTTCAAATATCCGAAATATAGCCGGGAAAAAGTGAGTATATTTAAGATTATCACAAAACGAATACCAATGAAAGAGAACAGGAGATCCTTCATTAAGAAGTCGGCCCTGGCCACTACTGGCATAACCTTAGGAGCCGCTTCCTTGCCATTTACGGCAAAAAGTTACAATCGAATTATTGGCGCCAATGAGCGCATCAATGTAAGTGTAGTCGGCGTGCGAGGACAAGGATTTGGCCATCTACGGCGATGGGCATCCATGGCTGAAAAAGAGAATGTGTACGTCAAAACAGTTTGCGATGTAGACGAGAGCCTCTGGCCGGAAAGGGTGGCTAAAGTAGAGGAATTGCAGGGAGAGAAGCCCGGTACCGCTTTTGATATGCGAGAAGTATTTGCAGATAAGGATATCGATGCGGTTTCTATTGCTACCCCTAATCACTGGCATGCCTTGGCTACCATCTGGGCGGTGCAGGCGGGGAAACATGTGTATGTGGAAAAACCCTGTTCCCATAACGTTTTCGAAGGGCGTAAGATGATTGAAGCTGCTCGTAAGTACGATCGAATTGTACAGGTCGGCTTCCAAAATCGCTCCATTGAAAATGTGCGGAAAGCCATGCAGTTTCTTCATAATGGCGGCATTGGCGAAGTCTACATGGCCAAAGGCCTTTGCTATAAACCCCGGGATTCCTTTGGCATAGCGCCAGATAGTGATCCACCGGAAGGTTTGCACTATGATCTATGGCTTGGACCGGCTGCGTGGCGTCCCTACAATGAAAAAAAAGGGCATTACAATTGGCATTGGCACTGGGATACTGGGAATGGAGATATTGGAAATCAAGGTCCACATCAATTCGACATCGCTCGTTGGGGACTTAACAAGAATGAGCATCCTAGAAAGATACATTCTTCTGGTGGTTACTTCAAGTTCGGTAAAAATGAATGCAGCCAAGAAACGGCCAATACCCAAACAGCTGTATACGAATATGCAGATGGCAAGATGTTACAGTTTGAGACTCGAGGACTGTACACAGGAGGAGAGGCCGGCTTAGACGTGAAGATCGGCAATCTATTCTATGGTACAGAAGGTTGGATGGAAGTAAGAGGGGGAAGGTGGAATACCTTTATGGGCCGGAAAAATGAGCCAGGACCTAGCTCAGAAAGCGCAAATGAAGAAACCGATAAGATTGTGGATTATTTAGCGGCACCAGGCAGTGGTGGACACTATGCTAACTTTATTGCTGCCCTGCGATCCGGGAAGCGAGAAGACCTCACTTGTGATATCCAGGAAGGCTACTTATCCACGGTTTTACCCTTATTGGCCAATATTTCTTTGCGTATGGGGAAACAACTGACTTTTGATGGAGCCCAAGAGAAATTCGTGAAGAATAAAAAAGCAGATAAGATGCTTAGTCGAAAGTATCGCAAACCCTACGTAGTTGAAAAAGAAGTATAGAACCTGAGTATACACTTGAAGGAGCTCGAGCTTTCTCAACAGAAAGTCTCGGGCTTCTTCTTTGCCCTATTGTCTGTTAATTTTCTATCTTGAAGTCTTCATTTCTTTACTTGAACGCAATTCAATCCATTGTCTTTATGAAACGTTTCGGAAACCAACTACTATTTCTATTAATTATAGTCCTCTTGGCTTCTTGTCAACCTACGACTAAGGAAGAGGAAGCCCCCAAACGACCGAACATCATCTTTATGATGGCCGATGATCATGCTTACCAAGCCATTAGTGCCTATTCTAAAGATTTACTCAATACACCAAATATCGACCGGATAGCGAGCGACGGTATGCTCTTTAGCAATGCTTGTGTGACCAATTCCATCTGTGCACCTTCCCGAGCCGTGATTCTAACGGGTAAACACAGTCACCTCAATGGCAAGATCGACAATAGATTTCCTTTCGATACGACCCAGATGACCTTCCCCCAGATTTTACAAAACGAGGGATACCAAACGGCAATGTTTGGGAAACTACACTTCGGGAATAACCCCAAGGGTTTTGACCAATTCAAGATCCTCCCCGGACAAGGGACCTATTACAATCCCGACTTTATCACGAAGAATGAAGGTCGAGTTCGGATAGAAGGGTATACCACGGATTTAATAACGGACATGACCTTAGACTGGTTAGATGAAGAAAGGGATACGACAAAGCCCTTCCTCTTGATGTATTTGCATAAAGCTCCACACCGGGAATGGTTACCGGCTCCACGCCACTATAAAGAATTCACCAAAAGAACTTTCAAAGAGCCTGAAACGCTCTTTGATGATTACGAAGGGCGAGGTGCTGCTGCGAAAAATGCAGAAATGAATTTGCTAACCCACATGAATTGGGCGGGGGATAGCAAAATCTATCCGGAAGTAATGGATGAACTAGGTATTCCGGAAACGGCCAGTTGGGATAAAGGAGCCTTTAAGAGAGAAGTAGGCCGCCAAAATCCAGCCCAACGTGCAGAGTGGGATGCCGTCTATGGCCCCATTAATGAGGAATTCAAGAAGAATTATGCCAACATGTCTAAAGAAGACCTGATGCGCTGGCGCTATCAACGGTATATGCAAGACTATTTAGGTAGTATCGCTGCGGTAGATGATGGGGTAGGAGAGGTGTTGGATTACTTAGAGGAAAATGGGCTCGCCGATAATACCATTATCGTGTATACTTCTGATCAAGGATTTTATCTAGGAGAGCACGGTTGGTTTGATAAGCGATTTATTTATGACGAATCCTTCAAAACTCCATTGTTGGTAAAATGGCCGGGCGTGATAGAGCCTGGGACGGTAAACACGCAGATGGTGCAAAACCTAGATTTTGCGCAGACCTTTTTGGATGCGGCTGGGATTGCAGCGCCAGCGGATATGCAAGGCGAAAGTTTAGTGCCGCTGTTTAAAGGGGAGACGGAGGATTTCAGAGAAGCGGTGTATTATCACTATTACGAATATCCATCGGTCCATATGGTCAAACGGCATTATGGTATCGTGACCGAAGACTATAAGTTGGCACACTTCTACTATGATGTGGATGAATGGGAGTTGTACGATAGAAAGAAGGATAAAAACGAGATGAAGAATGTCTATGATGATCCGGCCTATGCGGAGGTGGTTACGGACTTGAAAGAGAAATTGGCGGAATTGAGAGTCAAGTATAAGGACTCCCCTGAATTGGATCAGCAGTATATTGATAAGTATAATGAATTAAAGAAGTAATACTAACCAAGCCTTAATCAAAACAACATGAAGAAGTTTTTCCTAAGTGGATTAGTCATACTCTTTTGTACGGTCTTTTTGTTGGCCCAGGACAAACCGCCTTTCACCAGCATGGACGTATTCGATCTAGAATGGGTCAATGATCCTCAAATCTCTCCCGATGGAGATTGGGTGGTGTACGGCCGGGGAGCCATGGACATCATGCAAGATCGCCGTACCTCTCAGCTGTGGTTGATTAAGACGGATGGCAGTTTTCACCAAAAGTTAAGTCATTTAGATGTCCGAGAATCGAATGCCCATTGGTCTCCTGACGGAAAAAGGATTGCTTTTACAGCTTCTACCGACCAAGGATCAGAGCTGTACATCTATTGGGTGGATACGCAAAAAGCCGCGCGGGTCTCACAGCTTTCGGCCTCTCCCAGTGGCTTAAGTTGGTCACCTGATGGAGCGTGGATTGCCTTTTCTATGTTCGTTCCTGGAAAAGAACTTTCTCTGGTTAAGCCACATAAGAAACCCGCAGGAGCCAAGTGGGCAGATGCCCCTAGGATTACGACGCGCCTGAAGCACGAAGCGGATGGCTCAGGCAAACTCAAGCCCGGTTTTTCCCATTTCTTTATTATGCCTGCCAATGGGGGCAAAGCCAGACAAATTACCACTGGAGACTTCCACCACCGCGGCACGCCCACTTGGACTAAAGATGGCAAAGGGTTGCTTTTTTCTGGTAACCGCAATGCAGATTGGGAGTACGATTTTCGCAATTCGGAAATTTATGAAGTAAGTATCACCGATGGCAGCTATCAGCAACTGACAGATCGAAAGGGACCTGATCGCGGGCTAGCCCTTTCGCCGGATGGGAATACCATTGCTTACACCGGATACGATGATAAGGTGCAAACCTATCAGATGAATCATATTTATCTGATGGATGCCGATGGTTCTAACAAGCGAATGATTAAGAATCCGCTTGATCGCTCTCTTGGTGATCTGCATTGGGCTCCCAATGGGCAAGGCCTTTATTTTACCTATGATGATCAGGGAAATACCAAGTTAGGGCATACCGATTTGGCTGGAAAGGCGCGCAAAGTGGCCGACGATCTAGGAGGGACAGGAGTAGCCAGGCCGTACGGTGGTGGTTCCTACTCTTTATCCGATCAGGGAAAGATAGCTTACAACTTGACTACCCCCTACCATCCAGGTGAACTAGCGATCAAAGCCCTAGGGGACAAACTACCCTCCATGCTCACCGACCTCAATAGCGATATTCTGGGGCAGCGTACGCTGGGAAAAGTAGAGGAACTTTGGTGGAAATCCACCGTGGATCAACTTGATATTCAGGGCTGGATTGTTTATCCACCCAATTTTGACCCTAGTAAGAAATACCCACTGCTAATCGAGAATCATGGCGGCCCGATTTCTAATTATGGTGATCGTTTTTCCCCTGAAATGCAGTTGTATGCCACGGCAGGTTTTGTAGTGTTATATCCCAACCCAAGGGGAAGTACCAGTTATGGTGAATCTTTTGGTAATCTATTGTATCACAATTATCCAGGTGATGATTATCAGGATGTAATGGATGGGGTAGATGC
>JAHQWA010000333.1 GCA_019634045.1 Saprospiraceae bacterium | reverse complement strand
CAAGAGTTAGTACATCTACTACAAGGTAAAATTGAGGTAAGCAGTAAAATAGGAGAAGGCAGTACCTTCAGTGTTTTTCTTCCCGTACTTAAACATTCAGACCTTAAGACGGAAGAAAGCAAGGTAGCTTTAAACAAGGAACTTATAAGCCATAGCAGTCCCTCAATAACCAAGGACGTTACTGACAATGATCTGCCTATTATTCTAATCGTAGAGGACAATCAAGCAATTGCAAAATACCTTCAGATTTGCCTCGAACCGCACTATCAAGTCTTGTTTGCTTCCAATGGACAGGAAGGAATTGATCTAGCTTTCAATGAGGTTCCTGACCTGATTATTAGTGATGTAATGATGCCCGAAAAGGATGGCTTCGAACTTTGCGAAACCTTGAAAGAAGACACTCGAACCAGTCATATTCCCCTGATCCTGCTGACGGCAAAAGCTGATATAGAATCCAAGATCATTGGCCTAAAATATGGGGCCGATGATTACCTTGCTAAGCCTTTTCACGAGGAAGAGCTCTTGGTGAGAATACAAAACTTGCTTGATAATCGCCGAAAACTACAGGCCCGATATCAAGATCTCTACAGCCAATCCGCGAGTACCTTATCCAACCAAGCTACCACCAAAGAAGATGCGTTCATTGAGGGCCTTAAGAAAATCTTTGATGAACATATGAACGATCCTCGATTTGATCTAAACGCCTTGAGTCGGGCCCTGCTTCTGAGCCGTTCGCAATTGGGTAGAAAAGTAAAAGCCCTTACAGGAAAGTCACCAGCCGTATTTTTGCGTTCTTTACGCTTACAAAAAGCCAGGCATTTATTATTGAACCATAAGCTTTCTGTAAAGGAAGTAGCCTTCGAAGTAGGCTTTACAGACCCCTCCTACTTTTCTAAATCCTATGCAGAACAGTATGGCGAAAGCCCCAGTATTACAGGTAAATCATAGGTAAATGCGCATATATTCCATAACAATGCGCATATATTCCACGTTCATTTTTCACAACTCATCGACCTTTGCTACCGATAATCAAAGCCGCAAAATCCTATTCTCTTTTTCCAACTCGCTCTAGAGTACCTTAACATACATATTCGGCTTTACTGAAAATACAATACCCACTTAATTTATTTAAACATGCAAACTTTACTAAATGGTACACGCTTAGGTGTGCTCCTAATAATGCTATTTGGGGTATCTGAGATGTATGGCCAAAGTACACTAATCCCAGATGGTCAACTTCATACCCTCCAGTACAACCCAAATGATAAAGTTCAAGAATTAAAGATTCCGGCTGACTTCACCAAAGGGCGCATTTACCTGGAAGCCTATGGCGCTGATGGAGGTATTAAGAAAAACCGACGTGAAGGCCCTGGACAACGGGCTAAAGGTGGGCAAGGAGCCCGTATCGGTGCCTGGTTTGAAATTGGCTACGCTGCCGATCAAATCCCCCCTGGTGCTACTATTTTATTTATTATCGGTGAAAAGGGGCAAGATGAATGGGCTGCAACTCCAAGCCAAGCTGGAGGCGGTGGTGGTTCCGGGATACTATTCCAAAGGAATTCAACAAGTGGATATTCTCTGTTACTCGTAGCCGGTGGTGGCGGCGGTGGAGCAGCTGATTGTTGTTTAATCCAAAAAAATGGCAACCCAGGTGAACCTTTCGAGTGTGTCATGGATAATGAAACACCCTGGACAAATTACGGATCTGATATCTATTGCTACAATGATGATAATGCTTTTCAAATTCGCCGAGCCTGTCTTCGAGCTGGAACGGTTTGGGATGATAATACCGATGCGGGCTACTACGAAGGCAGCAACCTCTTTACCACCCCATGCGATTGTTCAGGACAAGCTGGCTGGCCGGGATCCGCGCGCGGTGTCTTTATCAATAATCCCATCAAACCTACCGGAGGATCGACCTACGGGGAGTGTAAAAACCGGGCTAGAGGTGGATTTGGTTTTGGAAGCGGTGCTCCAGGAAAAAAGGACATCTCCGCTGAGAGTAGCGGCGGTGGTGGCTATACAGTTAGCGCTTCCTCCGGCGGAGGTAGTTTCATCCATGAATATTTTACAGCTGAAGAATATGACGAAGTTCGTGTACGCAGAAGTCATACCAGTAGCCCGGAAAATGGAAGGGCAAAATACCAAATCATACCTGCTCCGAAAGCTGGTTGTACTGATTTCACAGTCACCTTACCTGCTTCAGAGACTCAAGGTCTTCCCGTTTTCTTACTGGCTAATAATTCTACAACATCCATCCCCCTGGAGTACTTGACCATTACGGAGGTCCAAAGTGAAGAGACTATTATATACCTTGATTGTACAGATGTAGGTACCCAGGCTGTCACGGTAAAGGTTACCGGTTCCATTAGTGGCTACTCCAGTCAGTGTACGGCAAATCTTACGGTCAAAGAAGGGCTTGCTCCAGTGGTAACTTGTAAGGATACCGCCATCACAACTAATAGTGACGGCTTAGCAACTTTTGCCCCGGCCAGCCTACTCAATACCTTCGTGGACAACTGCTCTGACAGTCCCTCTGCTTTGACAACAAATGTCAACAACTTCACCTATGATTGCAGTTTGCATGGGCAAATAGTTACAGAGTTAGTCGAGTTAACCGCTACAGATAAATCTGGAAACAGCAGCACTTGTACTAGTACCGTAAGTATTACCATATCCGTATCAGATGTAGCCCCCCCGAACCTCTCATGTAGATCAACTACCATAAACTTAAATGATCAAGGGCAAGCTGTACTAACACCAAATGCCTTGCATAGTAGTTCCAGTGATGACTGTGGGGAGCTTAATTTACAGCTTCTTGATCCTAATCTTCAACTTGAGATCGCATCTGATAAATTCGCCTATGACGTTACCTGGGAGATTACCAGTCTTGATGGAAATACCGTTTATTATTCCAATGCTAAATTTGCGCGAGTAGTAGACAAGCCCGAACTTAGCCCTGATCATTTCCTCATTGATCTGACACTTGATGCCGGCTGCTATAAACTAGTATGGAATGACATATTTTTAGATGGGTTTCAATGCGACTTGCCAGCTGAACACTTTTATCGTTTGAGTGATAAAAATGGGGCAGAGATGGCTTATGGCGAATGTAGCTCAATCGGAGGGCAGCAAATAACCGAGTTTTGTATTCAAGAGAATCCTACGCTTACCAATACCCTTCAATTTGATTGCAGCGATCTAGGCCAAAAGGTGGTCTATCTTGCGGCTACGGATGAACAAGGAAATCAGGCTAACTGTCGCACTGATGTAAGCATCTCCAATCCAGCTCAGCGATGCCAGTCCTTAGAAGTCCAATTACCTGCTGAAGGGGGGCTGACCATTACAGCTGATCAATTTGCCACCACGACTAGTGACGAGTGTGGAGATCCTTTGGAGTTTTACTTCACCCGACCAACCTTAACGCTAGAGATATTGTCGGATGCTTGGGTCTCTGATTTCAGTTGGGATATTACTAGCTCGGACGGAAGTATCACTTATGCAAAACGAGATTGGGGTGAATACCCCCGATTGAGTAGGAATCCTGGTGAAAGCGTTAGTGACTTTCTCCAAAGAAGCCAGCCTCACTATGTAGAAGAGATCCCTTTTCCGCACAAAGGTTGTTTTACATTCAACTGGAGGGATCCTATATTCCAAGATGGCTTTATTTGTAATGATGATATTGGGAAAAAGTTTTTCCGCTTGAGAAGGATGCCTGGTGGCCAAGTCATAGCCTATGGAGAATGTGGCGATATTGGGGCCGGGCAAAGTTTTGAATTTTGCTATTATAGCGAGCCTACGATTATCTATGAAGATAGGGGCAAAACATTAAGTTGTGATGATACAGGTTATCAGTACCTTTCGATTGCTGTGTCGAATAGTAATGGGACTTTCTCCAGTTGTGACGTTTCCCTTAAGATAACGCCACCCAACCCAATAGCCAAGTGCAAAGACATTGACATTAATTTGAATGCAGAAGGTGAAGCCACCATCACGGCCGAAGATATCAATGACACCACACTTCCCTGTGGAGGATACCAGATACTGGAAATTGACAAAACTACCTTTAATTGCAATCATATTGGCACACAAACGGTGACCTTAACCGTAGAAGATTCTCATGAAAATTCAGCTCAGTGTACCGCTAATGTACGTGTTCGAGATGAGACTCCGCCTCAAGCGATATGCCGAGACATTACCGCTTCATTAGATGACGATGGTCAAGTACTGCTAGATGCTAGCCTTGCCGATGATGGAAGTACCGACCTATGTGGAGTCTATGACTTGTATTTTAGCGACTATACTCAAGTCAAAAGCTTTGATTGCGAGGATGTTGGAGTCCAAGAAAACTATACAATTATTGTCGAGGACTATAGCGGCAACCTATCCTATTGTGGTATAACTCTGACAATCAATGATAAGACACCGCCTATGGTCAATTGCAAAGAGATTACAATCTCACTTGATCACAATGGCACGGCTACTATTACCGAAGATGCTATTGAAGATAGTTCATCGGATCTGTGTGGGGTATTCAGTATAGATACGGATATTACCGAGTTTTCGTGTGAAGACTTAGGCGAAAATGCAGTAACCTTAAGCGTGCTGGATCTTCATGGCAACTCTAGCACTTGTGAATCTATAGTTACGGTCCAAGATACAATTGCTCCTATCGCCAGGTGTCAGGATATTACCGTAGACTTAAATGAAAATGGAGTAGCTAACCTCCTACCAACGGCTATCGATGACGGTTCCAATGATAATTGCGGAATGATCAACTTAACTGTTTCACCCAATTTATTGAGCAGCAGCCAAATCGGAGCCAATGAAGTACAATTGACTGCTACCGACCCAAGTGGAAATACACATGCTTGCACAGCGATCGTCACGGTCAATCCGATTATAGTGGCCTATGCTTGGGATGACCAAGATGGGGATGGCAAACAAGATTCGGAGGAGCCACCCTTATCTGGTGTTCCTGTAGCTATTATTGATCACGCCTCCGATACGACTCTACAGCAAGGAACAACTCAAATGGATGGAACAATCACCTTTAGTGTCCCGGATATCTCCCCTAGTCAACAGATTAAACTATTGTTCGAGGAAAAACCTAGGCATCGTTTCACCTTAAAGGATCAGGGTAACAATGACAATATCGATTCGGATGTCAGTCGATCCAACGGATATACCAAAACCTTTACCGTCGATTCGGATGGCATCACAAAGCAATATGATGCTGGACTGTGGGCGCCTGGAGAGGTTAAAGCTACTGTTTGGGATGATCTGGATGGAGATGGTAAGCAGGATGAGGGCGAACCGGGGTTAGCTGGTGCAACAGTAGAGTTGCTAGAAAGTGATGGCACTTTTATTTCCAGCACTTCTTCGAATAGCAATGGCCTAGCTACCTTTACTGATGTTCCTGCGGATAGAGCAGTGAAGTTGAAATTCCCAGAATTGCCCAACTTGAGTTTTACCAAAAAAGACCAAGGGAACAATGACAATATTGACTCCGATGCTAACCGTAGCAATGGACTGACCAGCAGCTTCCAAGCCAACAAGGGAAGTCAACTATTTGAAAGTTGGGATGCAGGAATGCTATCAGCTGCTACAGTGCTAGCTTACGTTTGGGATGATCTGGACGGCGATGGAAAACAAGATGTGGTTGAACCTACCATTGAAGGAGCAAGCGTACATCTGCTGGAAAGCGACAATACTTTTATGCAATCCGCTGAAACGGACGCTACAGGTATCGCTACTTTCACCAGTGTTCCTACGGATCGCCCAGTAAAGTTGCAGTTTTTCGAATTAGCAAACCATAGGTTCACTCTAAAAGATAAAGGCAGCAATGACAATATTGACTCCGATGCCAGTAGATCCAATGGAAGAACCGCCACTTTCCAAGCCAGTACAGGGGCACAGACCATCGAAAAATGGGATGCCGGATTATGGAGCCCGGGAAGTGTCCAGGCTAGTGTTTGGGATGATCGCGACGGGGATGGGAAACAAGATGCCAATGAACCGATGATTAAAGGGGTTCAAGTGAATCTTCTGGAAAGTGACGGAACACTCTTGGGCAGTACGTTCACGGATGATAATGGTATAGCCACCCTTAGCGCAGTACCTGCCAATCGCCCAGTCAAGCTACAATTTACCGAACTAACGAACTTCCGCTTTACCTTGAAGGATAAGGGTAGCAATGATAACACGGACTCCGATGCCAGTAGGTCCAATGGCATGACGGCCACCTTTCAAGCGTCCAAAGGACAACAAGTATTTACGAGTTGGGATGCGGGCTTATGGTCTCCAGGCGTTGTAGAAGCCCTGGTTTGGGATGATCTGGATGGCGATGGCAAGCAAGATAGCGGAGAACCGGGCGTAACGGGAGCAGAAGTTCATCTACTGGAAAGTAATGGCGACTTATTGCAGTCTACCCAAACGGATGAAAAAGGTCTTGCTACCTTCCTCAGTGTTCCAGCCGATCGACCCGTTAAGCTCCAATTCTTCGAACCTATCGATCACCGATTTACCCTTAAGGACAAAGGTAGCAATGACAATATCGACTCCGATGCCAGTAGATCCAACGGCATGACGGCCACCTTCCAGGCGAACACAGGCTATCAATTACATCAAAAGGTAGATGCGGGGTTGTGGAGCCCAGGAGAAATCCAGGCCTTGGTTTGGGATGATATGGATGGAGACGGCAAGCAAGACGATGAAGAGCCTGGTCTGGCCAACGCGCAGGTAGAATTGCTCGACACGGACAACTCCTCGCTGATCACTACGACCACTGATGAAAACGGTATCGCCACCATCTTCGACGTACCTGCCAATCGAAGTATAAAACTCAAATTCACTTCTTTGGATGGCTACAGTTTCACCTCCAAAGACAAGGGAAGCAATGACAACATTGATTCCGATCCTAGCAAATCTAGCGGTGTGACTGCTAGCTTCTTTGCTGAACAAGGTCAGCAGCTATTTACTACGTGGGATGCTGGCATGACAGAAAACAATCAAAGCGCCCTAGTAGATAACACGCCAACGATGCCCGAAGCGCT
>JAHQWA010000332.1 GCA_019634045.1 Saprospiraceae bacterium | reverse complement strand
CTTCCTTTCCCGTTCTTGGAATTCGTCCGAGATAATGTGGTGAATGGTGCGGCGGATAACAGCCCGCTAAAGGGAGGGAAAAATACTACCTACGAGGGCGGTATTCGTGTACCCGCCTTCATTTACGCTCCGAAATGGTTGCCACAACAGAAGGTCGATCAACGAATTACGGTGAATGATGTCTTACCGACTTTGGCCGGCGCAGTCCACTTCAATTCCTTTGATCATGCCGAGGCCGATGGGATCAATCAATGGCCATTTCTCCAACAAGAAACACAGGCTCCGTCCAAGGACTTTGTTGCTGTTTCTCGATTCAATCAGGCTTATTTCCGTGATCATTGGAAGCTGCTCTTGCCAAATGATAGGCCCGCAGAATTGTACAAGGTAATGGAAGATCCAAATGAGACTAAAGACCTTGCCCTAGAGCATCCCACTGTGGTTAGCGACTTAAAGGCAGCCTTATTGGGTTTTCCTAGAGGTGAAACAGTAGATGATCCGCTCTGGAAGGTTTTTGTTGATCCGGACCTATTTGGCGGCAAGGAAGATCGCGAGCCTTTTGCTGGAGTAGAGGGTAAAATAGCTGGCCCACTGCATCCCACTTTATACCTTTTTCCGTTGATTATCCTTGCCTTTCTCACCTTGATAACTGGTGTAACAGTAAAACTAATTCGGCGCCTTCGTACCACCTCCTCTAATTCATAAGTGCTTAATCATGACTTCTTATAGAAAGTATTTAAACCGTCCCAATGCAGCTGTTTCTGCGTCACACTCAACCATTCTAGAAAAGGGAGAGGAGATGACTCAAGATTTCGTTCTGCCAAGAAGTGAGGTCAACAAGTTACTGGATCCAGCTTATCTATCGGGCGAAGATGGATTTCGGCGGGAAGCCGATGGTAGTACCTACGTTTCAGTGCTTACTAAAATGCCAAAAGTTAGTATTGAGATGATCGATTGGTGGTTTTGGTGGCATGCTGCGGAAGGTCCAAGGTATCAAATCTGGTATCCGGAAATGCACTACGATATTGCGGCTGAGTTCAAAGGGCATTATCATGATGAGAGCAAGACGTATCGAGAACGATTGCATCTAAGCACTCATTTAGTTACCGAAGATGTAGGGGTGGGGAAAGACAAAATATTGATTGATTTCATGTCTCCAGGCGAATTCGGTTTTGACGAAAGTCGACTACACCCCGAGAAGGAAACCATCATTTGTGCCAGGGTAGGCTCCCCTGATAAAGGCGTTTGGGGCACCGAGATGTGTCATTTTGTAAGAACGACCAAAGAGGGGGTAGAAATGCGCAGCCGGTTTTGGATTGGTCACCAGGTCTATCGGATGGGCGGATTCGCGCAAGGCTTACTCAATGCGATATTGAACAAATCCTTTGTGAAGCGCAAACTCCTCCCTAGGGACATCGGGATCAAGATGTTTCATCATTGCTCGCAGGAGTATCATAATTTGGCAGAATTATTACCTCTGCTCTATTCTGAAGAAAGGGGCCTGTAACGAACCTGAGGTAAAATGGATTAAGTAAAAAAGAGAAAGGTATCCATTTTTGGAATGGGAAGGAGGACAATACCTAGCTGATAGAACACTATCTTTTAGAAGGGTTCGCAGCAGCATGAACGCCGTGACCAGGTATTTCCTTAAGACCAAACAGAAGTTTAAATCCTAAAGACATGAAGACCATAGATTCTGTCAAACTCAATCCGAAAAAATTAAGCGATAACGACCTACATCAGTACTGTGACTCCATTCGAAATCATGTAGCCAAATTTAGACTAGAGGAAGCCTTTAAAGAAACCAATAAGCTGATCGGCCTGATCGGGGAGGAAAGCTACCAGATTAGAGTCACCCATTTAGAGGCAAGATATAATAAGTACAAAAGTGACAAACAAAAGAACACCCTCACCGAAGAGATAGCCTCTATTACCTTAAGTCGTATCATTGATGACTTTTTGCAATTCCTCCAGAATCTAGATATCCATCGGACCTTAAAGTTGAATTTCGAGAAGATTGAAGACATCAAATTGCAGGTCTCAAAACTCAGCGCTAAGCTCTCCTTGAACATCGAGATTGCCAAAGAACGGATTAATCGCTTGGGAGAGTGTTGGACCTCCATGTATACTTTTGAAAATCAACTCTTCAAAGTAATTGAGGAATTCATTATAAACTTAGTAGACTTCAAAGCCGTATCATCAGAGGCTAGAGGCGTGCTCGATTGCTTTAAATATACACGCAACTTGGACAACCTCTACCAGCTCCTCGTACACCCTGAACTTCGACCTCTATTAGAAAACGGCAACCTAAAAACTGACACCCACGACGACCTACTACAAAAGATGGTAATCGTTTACCTGGACTACCAAAAGGCAGATCTAATCCTGGAACAAAACAAGTTTTGGCTCGGCCCAGAGATTTACAAGGAAGCTAGGAAATATCATGATTGCTATCCTAGGGTTTTACAGCAATACAAGGAAAAGAATTACTTAGGCTGTCTCAGCTGCTTAGAGTACCAAAAGCAAGCTGCTGGCTCTATTGAAAACATCATCCAGAAATTTCAGGAAAGGATTTTCTGATCGGCGATGCCCTCCTCCTATCAAGAGACGATGGAGTAATGTTGGGAAACGCCCCTAGAAGAGGCAGCTTTCGAACGTCCTCCTATACTGATTGGAGCCACTGGCTTTCAACGCATCGGGGACATCAATTTCTTGATGCAAAGAAGATGGAATACGCTGACCCAATACTTTCTCTTGACCTTTAATCTACGTTTCCGATAAATTTGGTGTTTTTCCTCATAACAGAACTGGAACGGTAAAATCCGCTTCAAAAGAGGGTAGGCCTAGATGCTCAGAAGGCTTTCTGAATGACATAGGGACTTAGGAGATCCAGCGCATCTCCTAAGTCCCCACTTATTTAGCCTTTCGACCGAGTAGAAGTATATGGTTTATCTTAACACCACCAATTTGCTAGACCGAGGCCCTTTCTCTGTCCACAGGGTCAAGTGGTAGCTGCCTGCTTTTATAGCATTGGGCAAGGACAGGCGCAAGTTGTTCTGATTAATGTTCAGCTGATTGAAATTGGCAACGGCCTTTCCCATCACATCAAACAGTGTTGCTCTAATTACTGAACCCATTTGTGGTGTAACTTCCAGGTTTATTTCTGATCGAACTGGATTAGGATAAACTTTAAGGGCATTTTCTAAGGTAAATGCTTCAATTGTATTGGTAGTAGACTGAGGAGTAATGTCACTTTCATAGAATGGAAATATTTGAACCGTCTCCTCAAAGTTGGCAAGAATCCCCGTCAAAATAAAGGGTTCTTCTGGAGCGGCCGAGCCCTCTTGCGCTGATTGCCCTCGGTCAATCCTCATGACCAAAGGAATTTTTTCCGGCCCGATCTCGACATTCACATTTACACCACTCCCGGCATCGATAGCCGATGTAGGCCATTCTGCGGCATCCACCAAACTCACCTCTTCGATCTGCACGCGCATGCCCTGAAATTCGGAATCCAGGGTTAGATCTTCAGTGGTAATCTTGATGGGTTCCGGTAAAACATCGCTTGCTCCAATGAGATCTACGGAGTTGGGGGTAATCTGCAGTTGGTCACTAAAAAGGGAGGTCACTCCTGTAACGCTCACTGTGTCGCCATCATTATAGCTGACGGAAGCACCATTTTCCCCTCCCACGTTTGAGAAAAATATATTGATCCCTCCCGTTGAGTCTTGAATATAAAATTGCCCATGATTGAAGCCATAATCCGGGCCATTGATAACCGCCTCCACCTTAACAAAGGTACCAACTTCGCTGGCTCTGGCCTCCTTGATGGTTATGGTTTCTTGTGCCAGTACTGGCGCACTGGTCAGTAAAAGAAGTAATAGAATTGTAAATGTTTCCTTCATCTTTTTGCCAAAAAATAACCACTACCTGGGGAATGGTATGAGAATCCAAGGTTATTTATTTGTTAACTATAGGTCAGCATCCGAGGCTGTGTCAGCTCACGCCCTTGAAAACTTTGGCTATTTAACTTGCCCCCTTACTCTTTAGCAAGCCTATAAGGTCAAGCGCAATCCTACTCTACCCCACCAAGAATAGAACTCCTGCTGTTTGACGCGATTACTCTCCCCCAAGTAAAACCGTAGTGGAGTGTTGGTAATGTTGATCCAGTCGGTGAAGAAATTAACCCCCTTGGCAATCTGATAATTGGCGGTAAAATCCAATCGCAGGGACTCATCATAGTACTCATCCAAATCGGGATCGGCTCCCAGTTGGAAAAGGAAGGCATCCTGGTAGTTCGCCGTCAATCGAGCAAACAACTTCTTGGAGTCATAAAACAGGGCTAGGTTTGTCGTGTGCTCTGCCTGCCCTGGAAGCGTAATCGTTTCTTGATTATCCGGTGAAATAAAGTCTCCCAGAGCATCCTCGCCAAATACTACGATTGCCGCCGAAAAATTTGCGGGGAATCGCTGATTGATCACAGCCTCAGAGCGGGTGTAGGTGTAATTGGTATAAATGCCAAAGTCTTTCCAAAAACCGGGTAAGAAGTCAAATTTAAACTGTGCTTGAAATTCTGCCCCATATACTTCCGCGAAGTTTCCGTTAATCGCTTTGGTTATTTCTACCAAACCAAAATCACTTGGATCACCTTCATGCGCAAAACGCTTAAAGAAGAAAATAAAATCGTCAATTCTCTTGTAAAATAGTCCGCCAGAAATGATCCCCTTCTTGTAGTACTTTTCAGCCAGGAAATCAATATTAAGCGCGGAAGGATAAGTCAAGTCTGGATTCCCAAAGCGCACCTCTTCTCGGTCTTCTTCCCTGTAGGGGAGCACATCCTCAAAGTTGGGTCGTGAATAGGTATAGGTCATGGCGGCCCGCAAGTTAAAGTTGTCATTGACAGCATAACGAAGCTGAAATTGCGGTAGCAAAAAGTCGTGAGTCCGCTGATCACTAAGTGTATCGATACCTACAAAACGATTGCCATTGAGGAGAATCCTTGACCCCTGGTAATCGATCACAGTTCGTTCAAAGCGAACACCTCCCAGCAACATCAATGGGCCCCAGTTGTGGCGAAGCATCCCATAGGCAGCGTAGATGGTCTCATCAGCCTTGTAGTCTTCGCCGAAGGACTGCACTCGTGTAGCATTGCGATCGAAAATGAAATGCTGCGGATAGAATTCATAAAAGTCCCGAAGCTGATCAGCAGATGGCATATAGGATAGCTCGTACCCCTGATTTAACAAGTCAGTTTCTAAGAAGTCAGCGCCAATTGTTTCCAGATTCAAAGGTGGGCCCTCGCCGGGATAGATGGAAGAATTTTCAAAGTAAGCACCGAATTCCTGACTGCGGATATCTCGTTCTTTTTCTTTGTGTCGGATTTTTCCACCAAATTTGAAGTAGCCGGAGTCTCCGCTGGCCAGCTTATAAGGAACGGTGAGATTAACACGCGGCGTGATGTTGACGTCACGGATCGTGCTTTCTTCAAACATTAACTCGTCCAATTCAAAGTTGGCAAAGTCAGTGGCATTATCCGCATTGTTCTCATTGGGGAATTGAGCGCGAGGATAGTTGGGATCACTTGTATCAAAAGATATGGCTATGGCCTGTCCTGGGCTTTCAAACAACGCCTCCACACGATCTGGCTCCTTCTCCGTTGCTACAGCATAAAACACCTGATAATCCAAGACGACAGGACCAATTTTATGCTCTCCCCCCAGGCTCAAGGTGCCCAGTTCTTGGCGCCTTAAGCGGTCCTTCACATCATGATCAATTCCACCAAAGAGGTAGTAGGTTTCTGAAAGCGCATCGTCCAAGTCATAGATCTTTCGGTAGCGGGTTTCTTGATCGGAAAAGCTATTGTACATGCCTTGGAGGTAGATTCGAGAATTTTCTCCAAAGCGGTAATCCAAGGTGGGACTTACGCTAATCCGTTGGCGAGTAATATCATAGTGCCGAAGTTGAACTTCCCTATACTGTACAAAAAAGTTGTTGATGCCCTGATCCTGGCTTCCAAAGAAAGGTCCTTTCACAAATTTGTATTCGATATTATCAGCACCTTGCTGGTTTTCGAAAAAGCTGGAATTGATTTGGAAGCCCAGTTTCTTATACCGTTGCCCAAAAGAAAACTGTAGGTTATAATTAGGCGTTTGGCGAAGATTGTTGTAGCCGGCGGCTAAGGTAGCTCTTAAATCTGGTCGTTCGCTAAGGGCTTGTTTGGTGTTAATATTGACGGATCCACCGATTCCATCGGCATCCATATCTGGGGTCATTACCTTGGTCACCTCGATGGTTTCAATCTGATCCGCCGGCACGATGTCCATGCCTACATACCGGACATCTCCTTGCGGGGATGGGATTTGTTCACCGTTTACATTGAAGTTGGTAAGTTCTGGTGGGGTACCGCGCAACTGTACAAAGCGGCCTTCTCCCTGATCCCGCTGCAAGGTGATGCCAGGAATACGTTGCATGACCTCCGCAGCATTCAGGTCCGGAAAGGTTTTGATCTGCTCTGCGGAGACGATATTCTTGATGCTTTCTGCTCTTTTTTGATCAATCAGGGCTTTGATTTGTCCTTCCGCAATCCCCGTAATTTCCACCGCGGCGAGTTCAAAGGCAGTTGCCTTGAGTTTGATTCGAAGGGGCTTGGGATTGCTGGTGATTTTATGTTGTAGCCTTCGTTGTTCGTAGCCGATGTAGTTGATTAAGAGGACTAACTCCCCTTGCCTGATGTTCAATAGTTGAAAATTCCCATCACTATCTGTCGTCGTACCTAGGCTGGTGTTTTCAATAGCAATAGAAGCTCCGACCAAAGCTTGGTTCGTATTTCGATCAATCACTTTGCCAGAGATAGAAGAAGATTGGGCTTGTGCAAAATTGAGGAAGGTGAAAAAGAGTAGTAAAACAAGCCCCAAAGCGCTAAGACGATTCATAACAGATCTTTTAAACCCATGCAAGATCGGAAGGAGAGAAGGATGTCAATCAATTTGATCCTTCTCTCTTCCGTTAGAATAAACAAACTTCTCTTTCAGAAGCTAAAATCAATCCGCTTCTATGGTTGAACGACCAATTTTTGGACGTACCATTCATTTTCCTGCTTCGCTTGTATGTAATAGGTACCGCTAGGTAGATCACTAATATTTAATAGTAGTTGCTTACCTCCCTGGTGTCTCACGGTCTTCAATACCTGACTCTGGGTATTATAGACCCGGATTACCGCCGCTTTCTCTGAGTCCAACTCTATTCTCACTTCACCCAGGGTAGCTGGATTTGGGAACACTTTCAGTTCTTTCACATTAGAAGCAAAAGTCGAAGTACCGCTGGCCACCTGGTAAGTGATCAATAGCTGAGGGATGCGTTCAGGATGGTGTTGTCCGTCGCCTCCATCTTCTGGATCAGCAATGTTTTCAAAAGACTCAAACTCTCGAGCATTCTCCGCATCACTAGGACCTTGATTCTCTCCCAATAGCGTAAAAGCCAAAGCATTGCCAGATACCCAACCTTCTCTATCCACGATTTCTTGAACAATAGAGCTAAGGTCTGGCGTCATATAAGGCAGGTAAATTTCCCAATCTTCTGCTACTTCCCACAAGACGTTAGCCGTGGTTTGTGGACGATCGGTGATTAGGGCATCCTCGGTATAAGTCTCAGCATTGTCGGCAGCTTCTCCTACGATGGTAATTCTCGCAACGTCTTCCGCCGATTTTCCTTCATGAGAAAATAACAAAAGGTGAGCCGCTGTGATTTGTGCTCCATCAGGGATCATGATATCGCGGAAACGAAGACCCGTCGTCAAAATGTTTTGATCTTCAGGCGCACCTTCCCATCCCGCATCCAAATCATCATCAAACAGCGAGTCGATCTCATCATTTTCTTGCTCGGCATCATCAGAAGAGGCTTCGAAAGTCACCCCTTCTTCTTCGTCTGTCACGGTTTCCGTCCGCTTGATTGGTGTCCAACTGTCCACTCGGTACGTGATGTGCAACTGAGGGATCCGCTCTGGATGGTGTTGTCCGTCGCCTCCATCTT
>JAHQWA010000331.1 GCA_019634045.1 Saprospiraceae bacterium | reverse complement strand
GTATGTTTAAAGTTCGGTCTTTGAGACGAAAATTGTTCATTTTTTGCTTAGCTGAGACGCAGGTTCTGGCTGATAACAGCGCTATCAAGCCTGGTTCTGCAACGAAGGATAAGCAAAAAAGGGACATTTGCACCCTGCCTGGCTTGCGCCAGCAGACAGGACCAATTACTGGATTTTAAGCATACTCTAAATTCGAATTTAGCAAGGTCGTTATTGATCGTAAAATTTACACTCTTGATATGAAAGTCCTGTCCGCTAGTTCCCGTTTAATTATCACGCTACTCCTATTCTTCTGCCTAGGCTGTGGTTCTTCTTCAAAGCTCACCCAAGCGTCAAAGCCAGCCCCATACAATGTCTTGTTTATCGCAATAGATGACCTTAATGACTGGGTGGGTTTTCTGGGCGGCCATCCACAAGCCAAAACACCAAATTTGGACCGATTGGCAGCAAGCAGTATGATCTTTGAAAAAGCCTATACTGTAGTTCCCGCCTGCAATCCATCGAGGGTAGCCTTACTGACGGGAATGAGTCCCCATACAACAGGCGTTTATCATAACGCCAATGACATGTGGAAAAGCGAACGAATCAGCGAAAAGGCCATCACATTACCCAAATACTTTTCACAACACGGCTATTTCACAACTGCCAAAGGAAAGATCTTCCATTCTTCTCAAGGCGAGCGTGCAGAGCCCGAACAGTGGGATTCCTTTCATAACCCTACCGGCAAAGGCCTTGGCAAACACCCAGATAAAACAGCGAGTGTATTGGCTTCGGGCATCCCCATTGAAAGTCCTAAAGACAAGAATTTCGATTGGGGTGTGATTGAAGATGTCTTTCTGGAAGAATCCCGTGATTTCAAAACCGCACAATTTGCTGCGGAAGAGTTGCTCAAGCCTCATAATAAACCTTTTTTTATTGGTTGTGGAATCTTTCGGCCTCACCTGCCCTGGTACGTGCCGAAAGGATACATGGAACAATTTCCGCTCGAGGATATCCAGCTTCCCCCCATCAAAGAAGATGACCTGGAGGATGTTCCGGAAATCGGTCAGAAAATGGCCAAAGGGCTTGATGCCAAAAGTGATTTTCAGCGTTTGAAACGATATGGAAAACTCAAGGAGGCAGTTCGCGCTTATTTGGCTAGTATGAAGTACGCTGACGACTGTTTGGGCCTTGTCCTAGATGCCTTAAATAAGAGTCCCCATAAAGGCAACACAATCATTGTTCTATGGGGAGATCATGGTTGGCATTTAGGCGAAAAACTGCATTACCGGAAATTTGCTCTTTGGGAGGAAGCCACCCGTGTTCCACTCTTGATTCACGTCCCCGGAATGACCGAGGGGCAGAAATGTAGTCGCCCAGTAAGCTTGCTTGACCTCTACCCTACCCTTACAGTTCTATGTCAACTCCCTGCGAATCCAAATACCGATGGCCTAAGCCTAATCCCATTATTAAAAAGTCCAAATCGCTCTTGGGATCGCCCAGTTCTATCTACCATGGGGTTTAAACGACATACCGTTCGAGATCAGAGATATAGATATATCCAATACGAAGATGGTTCAGAGGAGTTGTATGATCATGAAAATGATCCGCAGGAATGGGAAAATTTAGCTCAACTGGATGCTTATCAAAAAATCATCAATCAGCTAAAGAAGTGGCTACCTAAAGAAAATAGCAAAGAAGTAGGCAATGTGGATTAAAAAGGAAGTTGGAATTCCGATTTCATCTTTCCAACTTCCATCTGTCAAAAATTCGAGCTTATAGCTCATCAATTTGTAACCGAATTTCGTAATCTTCATTTGGTATTTGCTCCGTACCTACTGGATACGGGCTTACTTCTAGCAATCGGATAATATAATTTTGCAGCGTATCCGTTTGAGGTCCTTGTCCCATCTGCTTATGCGTAGATAAAGTCAAGGGAGTATTCGAACCATCTATGGAAAAATTGATCTTGACGGAGGACTCTCCTTCCCAAAAACATTCTACCTCAGAAGGGCATCTAGAATCGCTCAACACTTCGAAGAAATTAACCGTAATATTGTCTTCTGTGGATTGGTTCGTTTCTGCAAACTGTAGAGCAAAGGGAGTATGGAGTTGAAACCCTGTCGCTGTCGATTTATCTTTTTCGCAGCTCCAGCAGGTAATTACTGTAAGGCCAAAGACCATTATTTTTTTGAACATAACAGCGGGATTATTAACAACAAAAAATACCTTCCAATAGATAGACGGGCCATTTAGCCCTTGAGGTTGGGGAAAAGGAAGAAAATAGTTACAGTTTCCGCAATTGATCTATGTCTAAACCTACAAAGTCAGCCATTACTTTTTCCCTCAAAAACTCGTCAGAAGCCTCAATCCCATGTTGAGCACAAAATTGCTGAATTGAATTTTTGTGGTAAGGGCTGGTATCAGCGATCATCCCATCCATATCAAATAAGGTTCCCATAAGCATTGCTCAGTTAATCGAAAAGTTTGCAATATTGTTCTTTCCTAGAAAAATTGCTCCGAAGGCCATAGTGGACTTTATAAGATTCCTTACTTTGGCATTGCTTTCAAAACCTAGAACCAGAACGAAATGACCAACTCAACCTATGTAATAGGATTGGATTATGGCACCGACTCCGTTAGAGCTGTGATCGTAGACACCCAAAATGGAGCAGAAGTCGCCAGTGCCGTTCACTATTACCAAAGGTGGGAAGAAGGACAATATTGCAATCCTCCCCTCAATCAATTCCGCCAACATCCGCTCGATTATATTGAAGGACTTGAAAATACCATTACAACTGCCTTAGCAGCTGCCCCTACGGGTACAGCTGAAGCAGTAAAAGGCATCGCCGTAGACACGACTGGATCCACTCCCGTAGCCGTAGATGAATCGGGAACACCTTTAGCCCTGACACAGGGTTTCGAGGAGAATCCACATGCTATGTTCATTCTTTGGAAAGATCATACGGGCATCAAAGAAGCGGCCGAGATTAACGAATTGTGTAGCAAATCAGAAATCGATTACACCAAATATGAGGGCGGCATTTATTCCTCAGAATGGTTTTGGGCAAAAATTTTAAAGACCCTACGGACAGATGAGGCGGTCCGAGCAAAGGCACATTCCTGGGTGGAGCATTGCGACTGGATTCCCTTCCTATTAACGGGAGGGGAAAAGGTGGCAGACATGAAGCGCTCACGCTGTGCCGCGGGCCACAAGGCACTCTGGCACGAAGACTTTAACGGCCTCCCGCCCAATGACTTCTTTGTTCAGCTGGATCCCTTGTTGGATGGTCTAAGGGATAGATTGTACGAAAACACCTACACTTCCGATGTTTCAGCAGGGCAATTGAGTACTGAATGGGCTGAGCGACTGGGCTTACGTACCGATGTCGTAATTGGCGTTGGCGCTTTCGATGCGCACATGGGGGCTGTCGGCGGAGAATTGGAACCTTTCTACCTCAGTAAAGTAATGGGAACTTCTACTTGTGATGTGCTAGTAGCCCCAATGCAAGAAGTGGGAGATAAATTGATCAAAGGTATCTGCGGTCAAGTGGATGGCTCCGTTATTCCAGGAATGATGGGGCTAGAAGCAGGCCAATCGGCCTTTGGCGATGTATATGCCTGGTTCAAGAGGGTACTTGCCTGGCCACTTGAGCAGGTGCTAAGCGAGAGTAAATTGATTGATGATGCGTTAAAGGCAAAGCTGATAGAAGAAAGTCTGGATGCCCTGATTCCCAAGCTCACCGAAGCGGCAGAGAAATTGGATCCCGGGGCGTCAGGTATTATTGCCTTGGATTGGCTAAATGGTCGCCGCACTCCCGATGCCAATCAATCCTTGAAAGGCGCACTAATGGGTTTGAACTTGGGTAGTGATGCTCCTAGAATCTTTAGAGCCTTGGTGGAAGCCACTTGTTTTGGTGCAAGGCAAATCGTGGAGCGATTTCAGGATGAAGGGATACCCATCAAAGGTGTGATTGGATTAGGTGGAGTGGCGAAGAAATCTCCTTTTGTCATGCAGGTAATGGCCGACGTATTAAATCGCCCGATTAAAATAGCACGCTCGGAACAAACCTGTGCTTTGGGTGCGGCTATGTTTGCGGCTACAGCAGCGGGCATCTACGATAATGTAAGCCAAGCTATAGCGCAAATGGGCGCTGGATTTGATGCGGAATTCCTGCCAAATCCTAGCACTGCTGCTACCTATGATCAAATCTACCGGCAATACCAAGACTTCGGAGCAGCCGTAGAAAAACTAAGCTAATTATGTCTCAATTTCAGTCGATCAAAGAAGAAGCCTACCAGGCAAATATGGACTTACCAAAATTGGGATTGGTCCTATTTACCTTCGGAAATGCCAGTGCAGTAGATCGGGAGCAGGGCGTCTTTGCCATCAAGCCTAGTGGCGTTCCCTACGATACCCTTCGCCCTGAAGATATGGTCATAGTAGATTTTGAGGCCAAGGTTGTGGAGGGAAGTATGCGTCCCAGTTCAGATACAAAAACACATGCCGTGCTCTACAAGCACTGGTCTCATATTGGAGGAATCGTTCACACCCATTCCACCTATGCAACTGCCTGGGCCCAGACGCAGACGGATATTCCTATTTTTGGCACAACGCATGCGGATCATTTAACGGTAGATATTCCCTGTGCGCCAGTTATGTCCGAAGAAATGATCCAGGGAAATTACGAGCATATGACCGGCTTCCAAATCATAGATGCTTTAAAAGCCAAAGCATTAAGTCCCGAGGAAGTAGAAATGATTCTTGTGGCCAATCACGCTCCATTCACTTGGGGAAAGACCGTAAAAAAAGCCGTTTACAATAGCGCTGTTTTAGAAGAGGTGGCTAAAATGGCCTGGTTAACCCGACAGATACGTCCGGATGCCCCACGCTTGCCGGATCCCCTAATCCAAAAGCACTATGAACGTAAACATGGCAAAAATGCTTACTACGGTCAGGAGTAGCATCCTGGCTCCACACTTCCGAAGTCAGACTTCGGAAGTGTGGATCGCGACTACGAAGGAAATTCAATAACTATCTATCCTTGTTACTATGCAAAGTATTAATACACTTGATTGGATTGTGATCGGTGGGTATTTCTTTATTTTATTGGCAATCGCCTATTGGGTGATCCGCCAAAAGACGAACAACACCGAAGACTATTTCCTCGCTGGCCGAAATATTGGTTGGTTTGTCGTAGGAGCCTCGATTTTTGCTTCAAATATTGGCTCAGAGCACGTGGTTGGTCTTGCCGGCACAGGTGCATCAGATAAAATGCCCTTGCTGATTTATGAGCTGCATGCGTGGTGCGTGCTCATGTTGGGATGGGTATTCCTTCCATTTTACGCTAGAGCTGGCGTCTTTACCATGCCTGAATTTTTGGAAAGGCGCTATGGTCCGAATACGCGCTGGTTTCTGTCCATCTTTTCTTTGATTGCCTATGTCCTGACAAAGGTTTCTGTAACTGTATACGCGGGTGGTATCGTGATCGCCACGCTCCTGGGAATTGATTTCTGGGAAGGCGCCTTGGCTACAGTCGTACTTACCGGAGCCTATACCGTATTAGGCGGGATGAGAGCCGTAGTATATACCGAGGCCTTACAAGCAGTCATTCTGTTGCTAGGTGCAGGCTTACTCACGATCTTAGGACTTCAAGCCGTAGGAGGAATTACAGAACTAAGAGAGACCGTTGGGCCGGAATACTTCAACATGTGGCGCTCCGCGAGCGACCCCGAATTTCCTTGGCCTAGCCTAGTCATCACAAGTTCTATTGTAGGTATATGGTACTGGTGCACGGATCAATACATTGTACAACGAGCACTTACCGCTAAGAACATTACTGAGGGGCGGCGAGGAACGATCTGGGGCGCTTTACTTAAGCTATTCCCCGTCTTTATCTTCTTAATCCCTGGTGTGATTGCCTTGGCGTTGAAGCAGAAAGGGCAGTTGGACTGGGACACCCCTGATCAGGCTTTTCCCGCTTTGATGACGAGTGTTCTGCCTCATGGATTGCGAGGATTGGTAGCGGCGGGACTGATGGCGGCCCTGATGAGTTCTTTGGCATCGGTTTTTAACTCTTGCTCGACTCTATTTACTGTAGATATTTACAAAAAAATCCGCCCTGAAACTTCTGAAGCGAAGCTGGTGCGGGTGGGACAAATCGCTACTTTCTTTGTCGTGATAGCGGGTATTGCTTGGATTCCAGTGATGCAAAATATTTCTGGGGTGCTATACGAATATCTACAGTCTGTGCAGTCTTACATTGCCCCTCCAATTACCGCAGTATTCCTCTTGGGATTATTCTCTAAGCGAATCAATGGCAAAGGTGCTATGGCGACCTTAGTCAGTGGCTTGGTTGTAGGTGCCATTCGAATTACCTTAGAGCTCAGCAAAGATAGCTTTACTCCCGGTAGTTTATTGCACACCCTTGGAGACATGAACTTCCTGACTTTCGCAGCCTGGTTCTTCTTATTCTCCGTGATTGTAACTGTTACGGTGAGTTTAGTTACGCAGGCCCCGGCAGTAGAACGCCTAAAAGGTCTTACTTACAAGACGCTAACAGATGAACAAAAAGAAGCCAATCGCAATAGTTACACTATCTGGGATATTATCTTCTCTCTCATAGTTGTGGCGATTGTAGCTTATATTATGATATCTTTTAGCGGTTAATAAAACGCTTATTTATCCCTTTCTCTTAGCAGGCCAAAGGCTATCATACATTCAGCCATTGGCCTGCTAGACACAAATAGTTTAACATGACGGATCTACAAACTTATGAGGCCTGGTTCATCACCGGGAGTCAACACTTATATGGTGAAGAAACGCTTAAAACCGTAGCAGAACACGCTCAGCGCATTGCCAAGGCACTACATGAAGCGGCGGCTATCCCTACCCAGGTAGTCTTCAAACCTGTACTCACCACACCAGATTCCATCACCGAGCTTTGTCGAGAAGCCAATGTGGCCAAAAACTGCGTAGGAATCATTGCCTGGATGCATACCTTCTCACCGGCCAAGATGTGGATCCGCGGCTTACAGCTATTACAGAAACCCATGGTTCATTTGCACACTCAATTTGGTCGAGATATCCCTTGGTCAGAAATTGATATGGACTTTATGAACCTCAACCAATCCGCTCATGGAGGTCGGGAATTTGGCTTCATCAACACCAGGATGCGACGTAATCGCATGGTAGTTGTGGGGCTTTGGCAAGATCCCGAGGTAGCAGAACGACTAGGTATCTGGGCGCGCACCGCTTGCGGGTGGGAAGAGACACAAAGACTGAAAGTAGCCAGGATTGGTGACAATATGCGTGAAGTAGCCGTGACTGAAGGCAATAAAGTCTCTGCCCAGATTCAATTCGGCTATTCGGTTAATGGCTATGGGTTAGGGGATGTAGTCAAGGAGGTAAATGCAGTGAGTGATGCTGCCATCGATCAATTGGTCAAAGAGTATGAAGACAGCTACCACATTGCAAAAAGTCTGTTAGAAACGGGTAATATGCGTGCTGCCCTCCTGGAAGCAGCTCGGATTGAGTTAGGACTTCGGGCCTTCCTGGAGGAAGGCGGATTTAAGGCCTTCACCGATACCTTCGAAAACCTTCATGGCCTCAAGCAACTACCCGGCCTGGCCGTACAACGACTGATGGCGGACGGCTATGGGTTTGGCGCAGAAGGAGATTGGAAAACAGCAGCATTGGTCCGTGCTATGAAGGTCATGGGAAGCGGTCTGGACGGAGGAAACTCTTTCATGGAGGATTACACCTATCACTTCAACCCTGTGCGAATGCAGGTTTTGGGAGCGCACATGTTGGAGATCTGTCCATCGATAGCAGCGGCGAAACCGAAGTGTGAGATTCATCCATTGGGAATTGGAGGAAAAGCAGATCCGGTAAGACTAGTCTTTGACGCAGGAGCGGGAGCGGCCTTAAATGCTTCTGTGATTGATCTCGGCAATCGTTTTCGACTATTGGTTAACACCGTCGATGCCGTAGCACCTGCTCAAGAGCTTCCAAAATTGCCGGTAGCACGCGTCTTATGGGAAGCCCACCCTGATCTAAAGACAGCAGCTGCAGCTTGGATCCTAGCCGGCGGAGCTCATCACACCTGCTATAGTGAATGCCTTACTGCTGAATACCTTGAAGACTACGCGGAGATGGCCGGTATTGAATATGTGCTAATTGATTCCGAAACCAAAATCCGCGCCTTTAAACAGGAATTACAATGGAATGAAGTATATTTCCATATAGCAAAAGGAATATAAAAGACCAACTTATGACTTTTTTAAAGAACACCTTGCTTCTAGCTGTCGTCGGACTCTTGCTAGCTGCTTGCAATTCAGAATCAAAACCTGCTGAAACCGAAGGTCCTGCTGATCTTCCCGCACAAACGGACGGCCTAAGTGTTAGCAAAGCTCCTTTCGGCGAAAGTCCAGACGGGCCAGTAGACATTTATACATTTACCAACAAGAATGGGATCGAAGCGCGAGTAATCAATTATGGAGCTTTACTCGTTTCCCTCAAAACTCCTGATAAGAATGGGCAGTTCGATGATATTGTCTTAGGATTTGATAGTCTGGCAGGATATCTCGGGCAGCACCCCTACTTTGGCGCTACGATTGGCCGCTATGGCAATCGGATTGCCAAGGGTAATTTTACCCTAGATGGAGAGACTTATACCCTAGCTACCAATAATGGCCCGAATCACCTGCATGGAGGACCGGGCGGCTTTGGCCGCCAATTGTGGTCCGCTGAGGAACTCAAGACGGATGATGCAATAGGCGTCAAGTTGACCTATGTAAGTGCAGATATGGAAGAAGGCTACCCCGGCAAGTTAACAGTAGAGACTTCCTATCTTCTAAACAATAAGAATGAGCTTTACATGCTATACTCCGCCACTTCGGACAAAGCCACGATCTGCAACTTAACCAACCACACCTATTTTAACCTGAAGGGACAAGGTGATATTCTGGATCATCAATTAATGATCAAAGCCAACAACATCACTCCGGTTGACGAGACCCTCATTCCCACCGGAGAATTAATGCCAGTGGAAGGCACCCCTTTCGACTTTAGAAACCCGAAGGCCATTGGTGCTCAGATTGATGAAGAGCATGAACAGATGAAAATTGGCGGCGGTTATGATCACAATTATGTGATAAACAAGGCCAGTACGGGTATGGAAATGATTGCTTATTTCAGCGAAAATAGCACAGGACGTACGGTTGAAGTCTTTTCAGAAGAGCCGGGCGTACAATTCTATTCTGGCAATTTTCTGAACGGGAGCGTTAGTGGAAAAGGTACAACTTATGACTATAGAAGCGGGTTCTGTTTAGAAACTCAACACTTCCCCGATTCTCCTAACCAACCCGATTTCCCCAGCACTAGATTGGGCGCCGGAAAACGCTATAAAACCCAAACCATGTGGCGATTTTCAGCTAGATGATGGGTAGAACGTTAAACCTAAAAAGGCCTAGCAAAGGGATTTTGCTAGGCCTTTTTTAGGGACAGGACGTAGCTAGAATCTAGCTATCCCCTTGTAGATGTTAGAGTCTTCCAGTAGTTCAAAATTTCCACGCATTGTAAAGCGTGCACCAAAGGCGCCAGAGAATCTCATGACGGCAAGGCCATCAGGATTTACATCAACATATACTCTTGAGGAACCAAATGCAGGTCCGGACACATCCATCTGGAAACTCACCCCATGCTTAGGCATTTTCTTAGGGAACTGGATATTGCGAATTCTTCCTTCATCGGTAATGCCCCCTAAACCATTCCATCCTCCAATTCGACCAGGCAATGCAATTTGAATGGTAGCTTCGGAGCTGTCGACCAAGACAAAATTGGTCACTGGCGAAACCTGAGCAAAGCGCCCATATCTATCTTCTAAAATATAAGACTCTATTACGAATTGTTGATCCTTGATGGCCGCTATAATCTGCTCTTTCCTTTCAGCTCGTTCTTGAGCCTTGATTTCTTTCCTTTCAGCACGCGTAAGTTTTTTGTCGTTTGTTGAAGTTTGGGCAGATAGTCCCACTACGATCAACAGGCCAAAAAGGCTGGAGATTAGCTTTTTCATTTCTTTTGTCTTTTGGTTAGTAATTTGAATCGCCTGAAACCGTCGGAAAGTAATTAGGGAAGGAAAGGTGCCTTATTCTTGCAGTAGTTACTGATGATAAAACACCTAAGCGGCTACAAAAAGTCTATGTATCGGAGTGGATTAACTAAACTTTAAGGAAATCACTGTATATAAGGCAATTAGGATGACATCTGGCACTTAATAAAGTAAGAATTGTTAAGAAAAATAACGGGCTAGTCGCTGCCGCGTACTAGCCCATTAAACACTCAATGATCAATCTGTTACTTTTGGGTTGTTCCTTTTAGGTATATGGATTCAATGATACGCTGGCCACGGCTTTGCTCGATGATGATGCGGTAAGTACCCTTTGCCAGTGTACTCATATCAAAGGTTTTGCCGTAAGTGTTGCGATTGCGCACCTTAGCTTTGAACAAGACTTTGCCCTGTTCATCTTCCAGTGAAATTTTAGTCGGGCGCTTCTGAAGGTTAGAAGCCATGAAGCTGATTTTTTGGGGTGCCGTTTCTGCCTGAACAATAAAGGCAGGAATATCTATGGAATGTGGATCATAAAGTGTTCCAGATTCGCTGATAGCACGGCTGCTCAGCAGGCTAAGGGCCACCAATGTGACCGTTAAGATTAATTTGTACGTTTTCATTTTTTGGTTTTTTGGTTTGGAGAAGACCTCAAGTCTCTCCTTTTTTGGTTGACTCAAAGGTATGGGCATAAGTAAGGAAAGGCAATCTCAAATGATTGCAAGGAGTAGTTTATTGAGTAAATGGACGGTATGATGCGTAAACGACTCCTTAAGGGTTCCGTGGTGCTAAGCCCTGGAAACGTTTCAACATGAAGGCATACCGTTCTCTGCTTTCTACTTCTTCGGTCTGTTCCATACGCTCTTGGAGGAAGAATCGTAGCTCTTCTAGACGGGGCTGGCTGAGATTGAGCCGGGCACTGGACAGGAGGGTATCAAAAGATTGCCAGGCTCCCTCTTGATAGATGTCAAAATGGGTAGTACCATCCCTTTCCAATATTTCACTGGCAAAGAGATGAAAATAAGAATACACACTAAAAGTAATCGTACTACTTTCTGCCAGAGAACGGTAAAGATCCAATAGCAGCCTAGTGGCACACGGAGAAAGGTCCGGTCGATAGTATTCACAGATGCGCATCCGCAAGTCATAATTAACATCTATACGCTCTCCATCCATTTTTTCAATACTGACTTGAATTAAAGGATAATCCAAAGCAGTATAGTGCTGGACGAAATACAGCTCATCTGGATGTAATGGCTTAGCTTCGATGGGGCAAGAATTAGGTAGAAAAGGAATAGAGCCTTTGAGCAGATACCTTTTGTCCTCAAAGGCTCTAACGGTTAGCCTTAAGAACTTGGACGGATATGGCCATCGCCCTTAACCAACCACTTATAACTCGTCAATTCTCGCAAAGCCATAGGCCCACGAGCATGTAATTTTTGTGTACTAATGCCGATTTCGGCCCCCATCCCAAACTGGGCTCCGTCGGTAAAGGCCGTGGAAGTGTTGGCATAAACAACTGCCGCGTCCACCTCTGTCAGAAAACGGGCAAGGGTATCTCCATCTTCGGCTACGATCGCCTCACTGTGTTTGGAACTATATTGCGCAATATGATCCAAGGCTTCATCTAGGTTATTAATCGTTTTAACCGACATTTTCATGGATAGGAACTCGGTACCGAAGTCTTCCGCTTGAGCTGCTTCCAGAAGATCGGCAGGGTAATTTCCTTCCAGAATGGCTAAAGCTTCTGCGTCTGCCAAGACTTTACAAGCATGTTTCTCTCCTAAGCCTTGGAGAATCACGGGCAAGTCTGCCAAGCGCTCCTTGTGGATCAACAAGGTATCTAAGGCGTTACAGACGCTTACTCTTCTCGATTTGGCATTTTCCACAATGGCTTTCCCTTTATTCAGGTCCGCACTTTTATCAAAGTAGGTGTGCACAATCCCAGCCCCCGTTTCAATTACCGGTACTTTGGAGTTAGCTCGGACGAAATTGATCAACCCTTGGCTACCTCTAGGGATAATCGTATTGACAAAGCGATCAGCTTGCAAAATGTGTGGTAAGGCTTCTCTTTCACTGGGTGCCAGATAGCATACATTTTGTAACCCTCTTTTCTGCAAAATTTGATGGATGAGCTGTACAATAGCAATATTGGAATAATGTGCATCACGACTCCCCTTCAACACCGATGCATTACCCGATTTCAAGCAAAGCGCGAAAACATCAAAGGTTACATTAGGTCTAGATTCAAACACAATCCCTATTACACCTAAGGGCACACTCACTCGAGTCAAGTCCAGGCCATTGGGCAAACTACGCTCTTCTAAAGTGATATTGAGCGGCGAGGGTAATTCTGCCACCTTTCTAAGGTCAGCAGCAATGCCTGCTAAACGCTCCGGGTTTAAGAGTAGTCGATCATACTTTGGATTGCTCGGGTCCATTCTGGCCAGATCCTTTTCATTCTCTTCCAGAATATACGGGGTTTCCGCAACCGCTAAATCTGCCAGTTCATTCAAGATCTTGGCAATTTCTTCATCACTGAGCGTCACTAAAAGACGACTGGCCTGATTGACTGCCGTCAGTTGCTCGAGAATACTCGCTTCCAAAGAATCTGCCTGCTGTACCATACTGTACGAATTCAAGTGAAAAAATAGCTGTTTAAAATGAT
>JAHQWA010000330.1 GCA_019634045.1 Saprospiraceae bacterium | reverse complement strand
TAGAGAAGGGCTACGGTAAGATCATCTTCACCGCTTCCCTCTTGACGTTCCAAGGGGGCATTACGGTACCGGGCTATGCAGCAAGTAAAGGGGCTATCGGTCAGCTTACGATGGCGTTATCCAATGAGTGGGTAGGTAAAGGCATTAACGTTAATGCTATTGCACCTGGATATATTGCTACCGATAACACGGCTGCCCTCCGTGCCAATCCAGATCGAAACACAGCCATTTTGGGGCGAATTCCTGCCGGCAGATGGGGTACTCCAGAAGATTTCAAAGGAGCAGTGGTGTTTTTAGCTTCTGCTGCCTCGAACTATATGAGTGGATCCATCATGTTGGTGGATGGAGGCTGGATGGGCCGCTAAACCCAAACAAGATCAAAGCCGGTATGCCCAGGGCATGCCGGCTTACCAATCGCTTTTCGAAGCGACCATTCTGATGAACAGTCAGAATAACTTCAACAAAATGAAACGGACTTTAAACATATGGCTAATCCTACTTAGCGTAGGCTTACTTACCCGCTGTTCTTCTGCGGATCAACCGGAGTACCTTTTTCGAGTAAGTCTCTGGGCTAATGAGGAGCACACCTGGTACAAGGCTTTCTTGCATTTCGGCGAGTTGCTCTGGGAACGTTCTGAAGGAAGAATAAAGGTGGAGGTTTATCCCTCGGAGCAATTGGCCAAAGAGAAGGAGTCCATCCGTTTGATCCAGGCAGAAGTCATTGAAATGACCGTAACTGCTTCCCTACTCAGCAACTGGATCGAGATTGCTGCCTTTTGCGAACTACCCTTTCTACTACGAGATACCACGGACAAAAATGCGCTGCTGTATGGCCCCATCGGCGAAAAAATCCAGGAAGAAATCTTGGATAAGACAGGCCTACGACCGGTAGGTGTCTTTGAGCGTGGCCCCAGACATTTAACTTCTAATCGGCCCATCAAGCATCCAGATGACTTACAAGGCTTGATTATCCGGGTTCCTAGTGTTCCCTCTTTTGTGACGGCCTGGAGTGCTATGGGAGCTAAGCCGACGCCAATGGCCTTTTCTGAGGTTTTTACCTCCTTACAACAGGGAACTATAGAAGCACAAGAAAACCCCTTTGAATTGATCCTTAATGCAGGTTTTCCAGAGGTTCAGAAGTATGTAAACCAGACGGAGCATGTGATGAGTTGGAGTTACCCAGTGGTTGGGGAGAAGCAGTTTCAGCGCCTACCGGCAGATCTGCAAGCTATTTTTTTGGAGGCTGCCGCGGAAATGCAAGCTTTTGAGCGGCGTCTATTTTTAGAAAGTGAAAAAAAGGTCCAGGATGAATTGAAGGCAAGAGGCATGGAATTCGTGGAAGTAGATAAGGATGCCTTTGCCGCCAAGTGTGAGGAAGCCATCTACAATAGCCTTTCTCCTGAAAGCCAACTGCTATACAAAGAATTTCAGGCCTCAAGACAGAAATAAAATGGAAAAAGCCATTACACGCCTACTCAAATATGGGACCTTGATCAGCACCTATGCCTTGATCGGGAGCGTGCTCCTACAGATTTTTGCACGTTTCTTTTTGTCGAATACCCCACCCTGGACAGAAGAAGCTTCTCGCCTTTTCTTTATCTATGCGACAGCCTTCGGAGCTGGGCTGGCCTTCAAGTCTCACTACTATGTACATCTGGATGTATTTTACAACCGACTGTCTCCGAAAATACAAAGCAGTCTAAATATCCTCATCCCTTTGCTAGTATTATCCTTGTTTGCACTGCTAAGTATACACGCGATACAATTTGTCCGTCTAGGGCATTTCGAGTATTCGCCTAGTATGAAAATGAGGATGTCCTTTGCTTTCTTTAGCATGTTCATCATGGGAGCTTCCATTAGCTATTACGCAGTAAAGGATTTACGCAAGGCTTTAAAAAGACAAGTGATATGATTGCTGCATTGATTCTGGTTTTCATCGCTTGCCTGGTACTACGGTTTCCAATTGCCTTTTCCTTGGGCTTGGCCTGTTTGGCGTATATCCTGCTTGCTGGATTTCCACTGGTTATCCTACCTATGAAAATGTATTCCGGGATTGATGTCTTTGTGCTATTGAGTGTACCCGGTTTTATCCTGGCAGGGAATCTGATGAACTACGGTGGACTAACGGAGAAGATCATCAACTTCTGCAATCACTTGCTTGGCCATATCAGAGGCGGGCTGGCACTAGCCAATATCGGCGCCTCTATGCTATTTGCGGGCATTTCCGGTACGGCGGTTTCTGATACAGCAAGTATCGGATCGGTCATGATCCCAGCGATGAAGCGGGAGGGCTATGGCGAAGGTTTTTCCTGTGCCATTACGGCGGCCTCCTCCACGGTAGGTCCCATCATTCCACCGAGTGTACCAATGATCATTGCTGCTACCCTGAGCGGACTTTCCGTTGGGAAATTATTCTTAGCTGGGGCAGTCCCTGGGTTTTTATTAGGAGGTGGCTTGATGGTAGTGGCTTACCTGATTTCAGTACGCGAAAACTATCCTAAGCATCCGCGTAGTAGCCTGGCTCAGATTGGCAGAAGCTTTGTAGATACCTTTTGGGCATTGCTCATGACCTTTATTATCTTATTTGGGATCATTGGCGGGGTCTTTACCCCAACAGAAGCTTCTATCATCGCAGTCTTGTATGCCATGTTGGTGGGGCTGCTGGTCTATCGAAAATTGAACTTCCGGAAGATTCAAGTCATCGTGCTGGATTCCATGAAGACATCCGCTTCGCTCATGGTTTTGATTGGTTTTGCCAACCTATTTGGTTGGATCTTGGTTACGGAGCGATTGCCGCAGTTGATTTCCGCTGAGATCTTGGGTTTTACTACAAATAAATACGTGGTCTTACTACTAATCAATTTGTTGCTGATTTTCGTCGGAACCTTTATGGAGACTATCGCAGCACTCTTGATTCTCTTTCCCATTTTGCTAAAGGTGGCAGCCTCAGTGGGCGTAGACCCGATACATTTTGCGGTGATTGCTGTCTTGAATTTAATCATTGGCTTAACGACCCCGCCAGTAGGCGTCTGTCTTTTCGTGGCTTCTAGTATTGGGAAAGTTTCCATCGGGAAGGTCAGCAAGGCCAGTTTACCATTTCTAGCGGTAAGCTTGATCGTTCTGATTTTGGTGACACTGATTCCTGAACTGTCCTTGTTTTTACCCCAATTGATCATGGACTAAATTTTGTATAAAGAAACTCCATCATATATGATACCTCTCCCTAAATGGCTCCAAGTAGGAACTTCTCGCTACTCAATCCTGTGGTTAGCTATTCCCTTGTTGATAAGTTCCTGTGGGGAGCAGGGAGCACAGCATAGCCGATCCGAAGATAGGCCCAATGTGATTCTGATACTATCTGATGATCAAGGCTATGGTGACTTTGGCTGTCACGGTAATCCATATGTTAAAACACCTCATATGGATACGCTTTTCTCAGAAAGTGTCCGGTTTACTAATTTTCATGTTGACCCAACCTGTGCCCCGACTAGAGCTGCGCTCATGACTGGAAGATATGCTTCGCGGGTAGGTGTTTGGAAGACCTTTAAGGGGCGACACCATTTGAGGGAGGATGAATCTACGATGGCGAATGTGTTTCAAGACAATGGCTATCGTACTGCGATTTTTGGTAAATGGCACTTGGGGGACAACTATCCTTTTCGCCCCATGGATCGAGGATTTGAAGAAAGCTATATCCATGGTGGAGGAGTGATTGGGGAAGCACCGGATTATTGGGGTAACGACTACTATGATGATACCTATTTTCGAAATGGCGAGCCGGAAGCCACCACTGGATATTGTACCGATGTCTGGTTTGATGAAGCCAAGAAGTTTATCTCGAAATCCAAGGATAATCCGTTTTTTATCTACCTACCGCTAAATGCACCCCATGGACCCTTTCGGGTGCCAAGGCCTTATGTTGAACCCTATCTAGACCACCCTGAAATTCCCGAAAGTAGAGCCTGGATGTACGGTATGATTGCCTCCATTGACGAAAACCTGGGTGATTTGCGGCGTTTTTTGGAGGAAAATGGACTCGCTGACAATACCCTGCTGTTGTACATGACGGATAATGGGACAGCTGCCGGAGTCTCCTTCAAGGATGGTAAGGCAGGGTTTCAATTGGTGAATGGATACAATGCGGGTATGCGAGGACGGAAGACCACTCCTTTCGAAGGAGGGCATCGGTCCGCCTTTGCTATGCACTGGCCTGCGCGTTTGGGAACAGAAGCTACCAGCGTTCCGGCGCTGACGGCACACTTGGATGTGCTTCCGACGCTGATTGATCTACTCGATTTCCAGTGGGAAGCCTCGATGCCATTTGATGGCCAAAGTCTCCGCTCTTTATTGGAAACCCCAGGAACTGGTGCCTTTCCCGACCGGACGCTATTCGTGCATAACCAGGTGGCCTTTGGGAAAAAAGCGGTTGGAGACCAGCCCCAGAAATACCTGGATTACTGTGTGATGACGGATCAATGGCGCCTAGTTGGCGAACAACTTTTTGATATTCGGAAGGACCCGGGGCAGCTAGATAATGTGGCAGCGCAACATCCGGAGAAGGCAGCCGAACTAAAAGTGGCTTATGAAAATTGGTGGGAGGATATCGATGACCAATTTGATGAATATTGTCGTACCATTATTGGATCACCAGAACAGGAAGTGGTACAGCTAGACTGCCAGTTTTGGCATGGAGAAAAGGCCCTTTACAATCAACGACATGTCCGAAATGCACAGATAGCCAATGGTTTTTGGGATCTAAAAGTAGCGCAAAAAGGAACCTACCAGATGGAGTTGCGCCGCTGGCCTAGGGAGCTAGACTTGGCGATGGACGCCCCCGTCCCCACTCCTCAACTAGACCCCGAATTTGAATTCGCCAAGGATCAAGGCAGGCAATTACCCAGTCGGGTGCTTCGACCAGTACATGCCAAATTGAAGGTGGGACGGCAGGAACTATCCAAAGCCATCCTGCCCGGGCAGAAGGCTATAAGTTTTGAAGTAGAACTAGCGGAAGGGGAGACAGATCTGCAGACCTGGCTGAGGGATGAAAGTGGCCAGGAATGGGGGGCTTACTATGTCTATATTTATTTAGCAAACAAATAACAAACTAAATTCTAAAAAGGAATGAAACGTAACGTAGACCAATACAATCGAATGCCATACCTAGGCTGGCTTTGCCTATTAGGACTGTTTGCCAGCGTGACCGCATGTCAAGAGACTGCAACTCCTTCTACGCAGGAAGAGGAATTGGAAATCACAGACGAAAAACTAGATCATCTAGGCATCACCAATCGCGATATGTTGAGTGCTGCCTCTAAGCGCGCCCTAGCTTGGCCTGATTTGGGGAATGAATGGTTTGTAGAGTTCAAAGTCCACGACTTAAAAGGTGATTTAGCCTATGAAGAAGGCGTAGTTCGCCGTGATCCTTCCGCCGTAATCCAGGTGGATGGTAAATACTTTGTATGGTACTCTAGAAGTACAGGAACTACGCAGGGATTTGCCGGAGACATTGAAAATGAAAAGGTTTTTCCGTGGGATAGATGTGATATCTGGTATGCTACTTCAGATGATGGCTGGACTTGGAAGGAGGAAGGCCTAGCAGTGCCAAGAGGAGAAAAAGGAAGCTATGATGATCGCAGTGTTTTTACCACGGAAATCCTGCAACATGAAGGAAAATATTACCTCACCTATCAGACCGTAAAATCACCCTACGTGGTGAGGGTTAAGAATCAAATTGGTCTAGCTTGGGCCGATTCCCCGCATGGACCTTGGACCAAGACCGAAGAGCCTATTCTGAGTCCTGCAGATAATGGTGAATGGGAAGGAGAAGAGGACAATCGTTTTATGGTCAAAAAGAAAGGAGACTTTGACAGTCATAAAGTCCATGACCCTTGTCTGCTTTTTTACAATGACAAGTTTCACCTCTATTATAAAGGGGAGCAAATGGGAGAGGAAATTACCTTTGGTGGGCGCCAAATACGCCATGGAGTAGCCATTGCAGATAACCCGCTCGGACCTTATGTGAAATCGCCTTATAACCCGATATCCAATAGTGGGCATGAGATTTGTGTCTGGCATCACAATGGAGGAATTGCCTCTCTCATCACCACAGATGGCCCAGAAAAAAATACAATACAGTGGTCTCCGGATGGTATCAATTTTGAAATCCAATCCGTGATCAAAGGCGCTCCCCATGCCATTGGTTTGAACCGTACGTTGGATACCGAGACGGAACCAGCAGGAGCACTAGAGTGGGGGCTTACGCATCAATATAAGAGTCGAGACTACCAGTATATTCGTCGCTTTGAAGGGCGCAGAAGGACTACCCATACAGCCTTGGGAGCAAGTTCAAAGAGAAACTAGTAGCCAACTCGAGTTCAATTAAAATAGCTGACGCTCTATGCAAGCGATTCGTCTTTTACTCAGCCTGCTATCATTGCTTGTGGGTAGCACTATGTGGTGCCAACAAACAGTGGCCCCGCCCAATATCATTCTCATCCTATCCGATGATGCCGGCTATGGGGACTTCGGCTTCCAAGGGGGGAAGTTGGTGCCAACGCCCCATTTAGATCAAATGGCTGCGGAGGGTATTCGATTTCCACAAGCCTACGTAAGCGCGGCGGTCTGTGGGCCCTCCAGGGCGGGTATGATCACCGGGAAGTATCAGCAACGCTTTGGTTTTGAAGAAAATAACGTTCCGGGTATCATGAGCCCTGCCGGTTTACAAGGCGAGGAAATGGGCTTGCCCCTGGACCAAACCACCCTGCCGGAATACCTCAAAAAACAAGGATACCGCACGGCGCTCTTTGGTAAATGGCATTTAGGCGGGGCGGATCGCTATCATCCAACCAAGCGGGGCTTTGACGAGTTTTATGGCTTTCGAGGGGGAGCGAGGAGTTATTTCCCCTATCAGAATGAAGGGACAAGCATCCAGAATCGCCTAGAGCGAGGATTTGGGCGTTTTGAGGAGCATGAGGGCTACCTAACGGATGTCTTAGTAGAGGAAGCAAATGCTTTTATGGAGCGGAATCAATCTAGGCCCTTCTTCTTTTTCTTATCTTTCAATGCGGTGCATACGCCTATGCATGCGCTGGCAGAAGACCTGGAGAAGATAAAAGGTTTTTCGGGGAAAAGGCGAAAATTGGCCGCTATGACGGTGGCCCTGGATCGGGCTTGTGGTAGATTGTTTAAAAAACTGAAAGAGCTGGGCTTAGATGAAAATACATTGATCGTATTTACCAATGACAATGGTGGCCCGAGTGATGCGAATGAATCCGTTAATGCCCCCTTGAGCGGTACCAAAGCCAATCATCTAGAAGGCGGAATCAGAGTCCCTTTTCTCATGCGTTGGCCAAAGCGATTGGATGGCGGGCAGGTGTATCAAAAACCAATCAGTACATTGGATCTTTTACCTACTTTCCTGGATGTAGCGGGAGGTGATGCTAGTCAATTAAAAGAGCTAGATGGTGTAAATCTCATGCCCTATCTGCTCGGAGAGATACAAACCAGACCTCACCAAAGTTTATATTGGAAAAAGGAAACGCGAGCAGCCATTCGCGATGGGGATTGGAAATTAATACGGTTTCCAGATCGACCCGCAGAGCTCTATAATCTCAGTGAAGATATCAGCGAGGGGAAAGATTTGGCAACCCAGTATCCCGAGAAAGTCCGTGCACTTTTCAAACAGCTATTTGCCTGGGAACTACAGCTAAAGCGCCCGCTCTGGCAATTGCAACGCAAGTACGAGGGCTTGGCAGCTGAGCGGATGGATAACCATCGGAAAAAGAAGGAATAGATGACTGCTGGCCATGAAATGAAAGCTGTTGGAAGGCGTTCTGTAAAACCTAGGATCAACCTCCGACAGCTTGCTGGTTTGCAAACGATACTATTCTACATCCTTAATAGAAAATCGCTCAAAGGCGATACCTTCGTAAGCAGAGGATAGACCAGCCTCGTAAAGAATTCCGATTTTCTTCCCTTTTAATAGTACCAAGTCTGAATAGGCGGAGGGCCCTTCATGTATGAGTAGGGATCCTTGCCAGCTTTTACCATTGTCCATACTAACTCTGAGGGTCATTCGTTCCCGCTTATCTTGACTGGCAGGATTAGAAAAATAAAATCGATGCCTTTTACCTCCTTTCAAGTTCCCAATGATGCTGGCTTGGCAAATCGGTTCAATCAAGGTGGAATCGTCTACTAAGTTAGACCAGGTCTTTCCGCCATCGGTACTATGCGCAATCTTGCGATTTTTCTGGGTTCGATCATAGTTTCGCATGTTGAGGAGGAGTTCACCCGAGCGTTTTTCTGCTACGGTGCATTCATTGACTTGATGTTGCGGGGTGGATTCTCCCAGCTGCCAGGTTTTACCTAAATCGTCCGAGTAGATGGCGTGAGAATAATAGTGCTTGCTTTCAGCTTCGATGTGATCACAAGGGATGACCAGCCGGCCGGGATAGTTTGATCGCTTGGAAAGTTGGATCCCATGGCATGGACCGGTGGCGTACCAGGTCCAAGTCGACTTTTTGGTTGTGCTGGTGATTTCCTTTGGCGTGGTCCAACTAATTCCTTCATCACTAGATTGGGTGACGAAAATTCGTCTAGTATCGGTGCTAGTACCAGCAATGATATCCCGTTCATGATCGCTACCTAAGTTCCAGGTCATCAGGAGGAAGACCGTTCCATTACGTTGCTCTAAAACCGGCGCAGGATTGCCACAAACATTTTCTCCATCATCCCAAATGAGCTGTATTTTACTCCAGGTTTCGCCTTTGTCCGTGCTTCTACGCATCACTAGATCAATATCACCCGTATCAGAACAAGACCCTTTACGCGCTTCGGCAAAAGCGAGGATATGGCCTTTTGCCGTGGTAACTAGGGCAGGAATACGGAAACAGGCATAGCCTTCCATTCCTTGCTCAAATAAATAGTTGAGAGACTTCTGACTGAATGCAGGATGGCAAAGTAGAAGTAGGCACATGCCTGTGAGGTAACGTTTGAAAAACATAAGCTATCATTTAGAGTGTGAACTGATTCAAGGCTTTGGCCTCGTCCGCAACCAATAAGTTAAATCAATTCATGCTCTTTAGTTGGTTTTCGTACCAGATGACACCAAGGCCTTCGCTATTCGACCCATAGTTTTCTTCGCAGATTAAAATGTCCAAATCTCCGTCTTGGTCCATATCCACTAGCTCCACTTTATCATATTTAGCCACGTGTTTGCCCGAGATGCTTTGAAACTTAGTAGCGCAATCAGCGGATAAATCTTTGCCATTTAACCATACTAATCCCTCTAATGCTGCTTTTCCTGTATTGGAGCTGATGACAAGATCTAAGACTTGATCCCCATTCAAATCACCAGCCATAATTGATTTAGGGTGCTTCATATTTGCGGGTAGCGGAAAATGCGAACTAGTCCAATCTAGCTGTTGATTCTGATCACGACTAGACTTGAATAGACTAATTTGGGCATGGGTCCAATCTACAGCAAGCACATCCATGTTGCCATCTCCATCCCAATCTACAAAATCTATGAACATCACCTCCTCAGCTCGCCCCCCAATCCAGTGACTAGGCCAATCCGTCTCCCAATAACTCACCCCACGGTTTTCCAACCAACGGCAGCCTTGCAGAGGGCCTCGCCGGTCACTTATCAGTAAATCCAAGTCGCCATCTCCATCTATATCTGCGGGTATGATGGACATGATCCAACCTACTTGACCAATCGAGTGCCAGTTCCAATCTTCTCCGGAATGAGGTTTAGCGGGGATTTCCAGCCAGCCAATGCCAGCCTCTTTTCCCTTGCCTGCTGCGATGATAGCAGATTTTGTGGGACTTAGCTGAAACGGGACAGCATACATCCATTGCATCATACCTGCTGCGACCGGAAGAGACCTTTGTGACCATTGCACCTTTTCCTTATCCCCATTGACGGCCGAGTGGAGGTAAAGCCTACGTTCCTTGCCCTCGGTACAGCTCAATACTTCTAAGGGCCATTTACCGTCCAAATCCACAAAAACAGCATCCTCTACAGCTGGAGTTTGCCCGATGGTCCATTGAGGCCACCGATCTTTGACTTGTTTTGGGCCAGGATGCAGATATACTCTGGTGAGACCACCTTCCTCCCATCCAGTGACGATATCCAACAAACCGTCCTCATTCCAATCTGCTAATTTTACACCATCCGCACCTGTGGAGGAATCATCAATGGTATGCCGAGGCCAAATTTCTAAAGCCGAAGAGACGGCTTGATTTCCAGTAGCTTGCTGCAAAAATAGCGGCAGTAGAGAAAAGCAAAACAGATAAAGAGGCTTCATTGTCGAAGGCTTAATTTTTTTTGTAATACACCTATGTCCAGACTTCTAATCAAGTTAGATATTAATTCCAGTATATTGTAGTAAGTATGAGGACATAATGTCCTAATGTCTATTTGAAAAACCAACACAACAGAACAAAATGAAAATCAGATTTATTCCTATCTATTTACTAGGTGGGAGCTTATTCATTTGTCTCTTTTTGGCCTCCTGCCAGAAAAGTTCTCAGACCTCAGCTGGCCCTTATTTTGGAAATGGTGTACATAATGGCTGGGCAGATCAGACCTCCATCAGTCTTTGGACTCGACTGACCAATCGTCCCGATGGGAACATGGCTGGAACACAGTTCTTGGATATAAGTCAAGAGGACCACAGGCGGCTGCGGAAACTAACCGACCTGGATTCTCTCCATGGTACCCAGATCCCCGCCAGCCTCACCCTGGATGAAATGATCGGCGCTTGCCCAGGTGCGAGCGGTGAGGTACAACTACAGTACTATCCCCAAGGCCAATCCGATAAAACGCAAACCATTGCTTGGAAAGCTGTGGATGCCACCAAAGATCATACTTTGCAGTGGAAACTCGCCAATCTTCAGCCAGACACCCAGTATTTCCTGGAACTCCAGGCGCGCCCGGGACCGAATACAGCTCCCTCCGATACTTTGCAGGGAAGCTTTTACACAGCTCCCTCTGTTACCGAAGAACAAAAGG
>JAHQWA010000329.1 GCA_019634045.1 Saprospiraceae bacterium | reverse complement strand
GGCAGATACTATGCAACAACTGCATCGTTGTACTGGGAAAGCACTACTGTATCTGGCAAGCGATAGCTTAGCTGAATCGCTACTAGCTGGCGACCAAATCGCGATACATGCCACCATGCAACGCCTAGCCCCGTCCAAGAATCCAGCAGCTTTCGACTATGCTGCCTATATGGCAAAGAAAGGGGTCTATCATCGGGCGTTTGTAGCATCAGGTGACTGGCAAAAACTGCCCCCTAGCAAGTACAACTGGAGGAGAGATCTATTTACCTGGCAGCAGTCTTGTCAACAAATTCTGGCACAACACCTACACTCCAAAGACGCATTTGCCATTGGAGCCGCACTAATTATGGGCGAAAAAGGATTTCTAGATGAAGGCATCCGTGCCGCCTATACCAACACGGGAGCTATTCATGTTTTGGCAGTTTCGGGCTTACATGTTGGCTTAGTCTATTTAGCCATTAGTTATCTATTGGGTCTCGTGGGGTGCCAGGGTCAGCGCTTCAAATGGTCTCGCAGTAGTATTTTGTTGTTATCTGTTTGGGTATTTGCGATCTTTACAGGTGCCTCTGCCTCAGTACTTCGAGCCGCTACGATGTTCTCTTTCATCATTCTTGGTGAAGCGCTTTATCGCAATCAGAACATCTACAACACCCTGGCTGCCTCAGCATTCTTGCTGTTGTGTTTCCAACCTTATTTACTCTTCGATGTGGGCTTTCAACTATCCTACTTGGCCGTCCTTGGTATCGTTTTTTTTCAGGGAAGAATCTATCGATCCTGGTATATAGAGCATCCCATAGGACGCTATCTCTGGAAACTTACCTCCGTTTCCATAGCTGCTCAATTGACTACTTTACCTATTAGTCTTTTCTATTTTCATCAATTTCCCTTTTATTTCTGGCTGTCAGGTTGGATAGTTGTACCTGCAGCTATGATCATTCTTAGCGTCGGTCTGTTATTGCTGCTATTCAATAAGGTAGCCATCATAAGCACTGCGCTCGGAGCCGTACTATATTGGATAATTACCGCGATGAATACACTGATTTTACAGATTCAAGCCCTCCCTGCAGGATTAATAGAAGGGGTTTGGCTGAACATTGAGAGCCTCCTACTCCTCTATCTTATTTTGGCATTTATTATGTTTGGCCTACAGCTAAAACAGATCCGTTTGTTACAGCTAGGAGCCGTCACGGCCATTCTACTTGGTATTTTGACGAACGTCCAACTATGGCAAAATAAGCAGCAACAGCTCGTGGCCATTTATGCCGTACGGGCCAATTCCGTGATTGATATTTTTGATGGTACAAGAGCTTATTGCTTATCCAATCTATCAGCTCATGATCAAAAGCTGCGATCGGCTGCCGAAAATTTCCGAGCAGCACATGCTGTACAGGAAGTTCAATATTTTAATTGGTCAGCTTCTCCAACAGCGCCTCATAAAGCAATCCCCCAAAACAGTCATTTTAAGTTCGGTGGTTTATCCTTTGCCATCATCAGTGACTTGCCCGAACATCCACCTCCTAAGCCGGTGGAAGTTGATTTTCTAATACTCCGGAAGAATCCAAGCCAAGAAATTATGGCACTGCTTCCATTTTTTAAGGCCAAAACACTTGTGTTCGATGGTTCCAACTATAAAAAAACAGTCCGTACATGGATACGAGACTGCACCATACTGGGTTGGGATTATCACGATGTTGAACAACAGGGAGCTATAGTGATACCTGTAAACTCAAGTCACCACAACCCTAGTACATAATAGCTCTGTAAGCACCTTTATACTACAAGGCACAGCCAAATTGGAAAGATGATCCTACAAGCTTGATGGGATTTTGCAGTCGGCCAGCAAATCACATCAATAATTATTAATCTTTAATCATAGGATCATGTCAAACAAGCAAACAAATTTTTGGTACTATACCCGCAAAGAACGTCACGCAACTATTCTCCTCATGGCCCTAGTTGTTTTGGTGTTTCTACTTCCTGCTCTTTATCGACTTATGGTTCCAACCACCAGTTCAAAAGACCAGGTAACACTATTGCTCGAAGCCATTAGCCAATTTGAGCAAGCCCCTCTCGATAGCCTACAAACACCTGTTCAAGCATCACTATTTAACTTTGATCCCAATACCGCCACCCGCTCCGACTTTTTAGCCTTAGGGCTTTCAACAAGGTGCATCAATACGATCATCAAATACCGCAATAAGGTGGGCACATTTAAACAGGCTAGTGATTTCTCCAAGATTTACACCTTACCTAAATCCGACTACCAACGCCTCCTTCCGTTCATCAAAATCGCCAAACGGACAACTCAAAAGAATAAAATAAGGCCGGAAGCCAACAAGGAGGTAGTGCTGCATACTTTTAACCCTAATCATGTTGAGCGATCGGCGCTGAAACAATTTGGCCTACCTGATCAAGTAATTCGCAATTGGCTAAGATACCTGGAAAAAGGGGGGCAATTTCAGAGAGCAGAAGATTTGCAAAAGATCTATGGTTTACGAGAAGACGATTTTAATCGCATCCGTCCATACCTGTCTATTCCAACTCCTGAAAAAATCCCACAGGAGGAATTTAACGATAGCTTAGATGCTCCAATTACACGAGCCATTGCCTACCAGGCCCCAAAAACACAAGTCCGCGTAGACATTAACCACGCCACCGTGGAGGAATGGCAACAGTTGTATGGTATAGGTCCTTCCTATTCTCAGCGGATTGTAAAGTTTAGAGACAAGCTGGGCGGTTTCCATCGTATTGCTCAAGTAGCCGAAACCTTTGGTTTGCCAGATAGCACCTTTCAAAAGATAAAGCCCTATCTAGATATTACTACGGGTCCTGAAACCATAGCTATTAATGTCGTGGATGCAACCGTTTTGCAGCAGCATCCATATATCCGTTGGAAGGAAGCCAATATTATTATGGCATATAGAAAGGAGCATGGCCCCTTTGCCAGTTTGGATGACCTTAAAAAAGTACGAGCGCTATCAGCAGACCTCATTCTAAAACTTAGCCCTTATTTAAAATTCGATTATCATAACGATCAATAATTAACGCTCGCTCAGGGCTTCATTTGCCAAATTTCATTGCCATCTAATGGCACTTATACAAATTTTTCAAGTGCAAATTCCCTTCCCCCCATTTCCTCCTAGGTTAGTCGAGATTTGCATCTGTTTGGCCGAGGAAAGTGGAATTTGGTCGGAAAATCAAGCAATATTGTAGTAACAAAACAACCATACACTTAATTAATTTTGATTACTGGACTCACTAAAAAAAATAAATAAATGGGAGCGTTATTTGGCTTAATGTTTGTGATGATTGGCTTAGGATTTATGGTTTTATGGGTAGTCACACTAGTCGAGATTATCCGCAGTGACTTTCCTGGTAAAAATGATCGACTCATTTATCTCTTAATGGTAATCCTAGCTCCAGTTGTCGGTACTGTAATCTATCTGATGGTTTGTCGAAAACATCGCTTGACAGCCAGTTCAGAAATGCTATAGCGCTTATTGCTCAGCATGAAACGAACCCCATGAGGATTGGCCTAAGTGCCTTCCCAGTTGTACTAGAAACCCTAAACCCCAGCACATACTAAACCCCAGTTATATGAATTTATTCCGCAGAATTGGTATCCTGCTCAATATTAGCAGGATTACCCCAAAAGATGTCACTCAAGGAATCCAACAAAAAGATGTGAGATTGCTCCAATTCATTGTACAAAAAGGAGCCTACACAGAAAGAGTTGCGGCAACGCTTGGCCTAGGACAAATTAAAGCCAGAGATGCAATCCCTGCCCTCATCTCTTTACTTTGGGATGATTTTGAATCAGTTGCCCATGCCGCTAAACGAAGCCTTGAACAGTTTTTGCCTAATCAGCAAGTTGAAAAGGTCTTGAAAAAGGCTCATACATATTGGATGCACAAAAAGGAACGGTCCCTAAAACGCAACGCCATCTCTGACCATACTGAAAAACGATTCAAAAAACAGTCTCCCTTGATCAATAGATCGCAAATGAAGAGACTGGAAAAAGTCAAAAATCAATTAAAGAAGTCCATCCGACTTTGGTAAAGTAGATACAGCGTCAGATAGGTAAAACGCCAACGCTGAGGTGTCATGGCTCTTGTCTCCATGATACTGAGAAACTATATTTGACACAACGCTAAGTCTATTTCTTAATCTTTTAAACAACAAGCTATGCAAGCATTGTTGCACGAGGCCTTATTGCCTGTCAATATCTTCTTTACGATCCTTTTGGTATTCGTGATGCTTTACTGGCTAACCGTTTTAGTCGGTGCAATTGACCTGCATAGCTTTAATTTTAACGTGGATATAGATGCGGATGTGGACGCTGACGTAGATGTAGACACAGATGTAGATAGCCACAATGGTGGATCATGGCTAAGCGGCAGTCTACAGTTTTTCAACTTTGGACGGATTCCCTTTATGATTGTCTTCTCCTTCCTAACATTATGTATGTGGGCATTGAGCATCTTGTACAATTACTATTGGGGGCAAGGGAGTTGGGGCACAGCAGCAATCTTATTCTTTCCAAATCTGGCGCTGAGCTTACTTACAACCAAGCTGATTACCACCCCATTGATCCCAGTCTTCAAACACTTTGATGGCAGTGAAAAAGCCATCGATTACATCGGGCAGGAATGTACCCTCACCCTACCTGTATCCGGCACTAATCTCGGTCAGGCCGAAGTGTTGATTGATGATAACCCACTACTGGTAAACGTAAAATCGGCAGAAGGAAACGCCCTGAAACGAGGAACCAAAGCGTTGATTATTAATGAAATTGAAGGTGGTAAATACTTTGAAATTCGAGCATTGATAGATTAATCCCAATATCATAGAACCCTATTATAACACACACACAAAACTGATAAATTATGCTCTCAAATGTCATTCTGTTCGTCGTTATTGCGGCTGGTGTAATCCTGCTCTTAATTGTAGCGATGTTGGCCAGCTGGTACAAAAAAATCCCTCAAGGGCAAGCGCTCGTTCGCACCGGTAGCGGTGGTACGCAAGTTGCTTTTGATCGCGGCATGTTGGTTATTCCCGTCCTACACATGGTCGAATCAATGGACCTCTCCGTTAAAACCATTGAAATTGCTCGATTGAAGGAAGATGGTTTGATTTGTAAGGATAACCTCCGGGCAGACATCAAGGTAGTCTTCTTCGTTCGCGTCAATCAAGAAGCCAAGGATATTACCAATGTGGCTAAAACCATAGGATGCATCCGAGCTTCCGACCATGAAACCTTAAAACAACTCTTTGAGGCCAAGTTTTCTGAAGCCCTTAAGACCGTTGGAAAACGCTTTAATTTTGTAGAGCTATATG
>JAHQWA010000328.1 GCA_019634045.1 Saprospiraceae bacterium | reverse complement strand
CCCCGACTCAAGTACATGTAGATGGTTCCAGGCGGTGCCCACATAGCTTCTCGAGCTTTGCTACGCCCATGCCAGGCGTGATTACCTGGATCAGCTCCGTAAGCTTCCGTTTCCACAATGGCCGCGGCCAACCAAAGTTCTCTATAACGCCGCCTTATCACCTTACCAATGAGCTCTTTCGCTACCGAAGGTGCTGGGCGATCGTAAAAAGCGGTGGGTAACATAGCAAAGTAAATTCTAGAGCAGTTTCACGTGAAAAATGAGATGCTGGGATTGCATTTGCTTATGAAAGGTCTCTAAATATACAAAACCTTAGGGAGTGTGGTAATAGATCCGGGTTAATTGGGTGACATAAAAAATCGGCCTCCCAATCCAAAGACTGGCGAGGCCGATGCACAATTATCGGTTTATTCTTTAGTTAGCGCGCGTCATTTTTCCAGGTTTTCCATCTCCGCGGCGCATATCACAGCCGTCTTCAACGAGATTGACGGTACATACACTTCCTTCTATACTGACCTGATAAATGCCAGTAGTACCGTGACAAGGATCTTCTTTGGCTGGGGCTAGAATAGTAACCTTGTCTCCCTCTTGCTTGTAGGCGGCCCGTACTTCGATGGAACCATCATTACCAAAATCTACGGTTAGCGTACCATCGGCATTGAAGCTAATCTTATTGGTGATAGCCGTTCCATCTTCTGTTGTCCCTTGCATTAACCATGACCCTTGCATGGATTGAGCCGTTAAAGAAGATCCTAGTAGGAACAGGACGCCGAACAATAACAATTTTGACAATTTCATAATTATACTTTTATGGTTACTTAATTGCGGTTGAGTATTGCGTGCTAGAACTGAAGCAAAGGTGCAGCGTTTAGACGCAGATTCTCCATATTGAATGGGTAGTAGGCCGATCTGGACGGGTAACGGGGCATAATTAGTGAATACCTGGTTATCCTTTACCACATCAATAGGAGTCGCAATTCATTCTAAGACAAAGATGGAGGGAAAAGACGGAAGTAGACTGGACAATATTAGCTCTTTCCTAGATGAATCAGTCGAAGGGTGAAAAATAGTAGCATTTATCTTTCAACCAATGAAAGATAAATGCTAAAGAAGCTAGACTAGGCTAAAAGTTGGTCTAACTCTACATATAACTCATTAATAGTGCTCAAAGCAAAAGCTGCTGCCGCCGCAGAAAACACGGAGTAGTCCAGTGGTCCTTTTATTCCGGAGGTAAAGGTCATAGCCCCGGCAAATAGCAGTAGTAAGCTGCCACTAAGTTGTGCCGCAAGGCGAGTTTTAAAGCCTAGCAAAAGACATATGCCAAGTAGCACTTCTGCTAAGGTAGCCACAACTCCTAAAGCCGGTATCATACTGTTTGGTACAAATGGATTCAATACCTGTGTATACTCCAGAAAGGAGGCCCAATTTCCCCATGCGGACACCGCTGTGGGCCACCAACCTAGACGATCCGCTACCGCAGAAAGGAAGCCCGCGGCTAGGGCCAGCCGCAAGCCTAGTTTTACCATCTTGTTATACATAAGCGATTAGCTTTGGGAAGCTTGAGGCGTCATTCGCGTGGCACGACCAATGCGGTTCCAAGCATTGATATTGATAATCGTCATAATGATATCTGCTACTTTTTCTCCACCGAAAGTGGCTATCGATTTGGCGTACAGCTCATCTGTCAGGCCTTGCTGAGCGATCTGGGTAATCTCCTCCGTCATGGCCAGAATGATCCGTTCTTCCGCGCTAAAGAAGGGGGTGTCTTCCCATTGGGAAAGGGCGTGAATGCGGTATTGCTTTTCGCCTTTTTCGACTGCTTCTTTCACATGCATCTGCACACAATAAGCACAACCATTGATCTGGGAGGCGCGTATTTCAATCAGGAAATATTCAGTTGTAGTGAGTGCACTTTCTCTACAGAATTTGTCGAGTTTGAACAAAGGGGTGTAAGCCTGTGGACGAACCACATTGATCTTGATTCTTTCGCTATCCATGATAATTTTTTGATTGGTTAATAGAGAAGCTTCCAATATCGCTCCACAACAAAACTAGTCCTCTATGACCTCAAAAAAATTAATCTAGTTCAAGAAAACGCTAGCATTCCTATTTTCTCTTTTTGCTTCTAATTTTACTCAAGAACTCCGGCGTAAATCCGAGATAGGAAGCCAACATGTATTGGGGTATACGTTGTACAAACCCAGGGTTGGCTTGATAAAAGGTGTCGTATAGTTCTTCCCCAGATAGGTCAAACATGAATTGCAAACGCCGTTGATCGGCTATACGGACCCGCTCATTTACGATGCGAAAGTAAGTTTCTAATGCGCGATGGGTTTTGAATAAGTACTCCAACTTTTCTCTAGTTATGCTGAGCACAACGGCATCTTCCAATGCTTGGATATTGTGTTCACTAGCTTGTTGATTGAGCAAGCTATCATAATCGGTGATCCACCAGTCTTCGATACCAAAGGTGATGATCTGCTCCATTCCCTTCGGATTGATATAAAACATACGAAAGCACCCTTGAACCACAAAGTACTGATGCAAGCAACGTTGCCCTTCTTGCAACAGAAAGTCCTTCTTAGAAATAAATCGTTCCTCCATCACCTCTTGCAGCAACTCGATGAGCGGCGCATCTATTTGGATAAAGCGTTCCATGTGATTTTGGAGAGCCTGTAAGTTTGTTTTGGATACACTAGATATCATCTACCAATTTATATTCAAGATCATATAAAAACCCAAAGTTGCGGGTAAGATACCTACAAGAACGATCAGTAGCAAGGCCCCCCATTTACGGCTGCCAGTATGTAGATAACTTTGCCACAATTGCCGATTCCAAATCACTAAAGGTGTAAGTAACAAGCTTAGAAAGCCACAAGTGTACAGCACCAAACCAATGCCAATGGCAGTCCATTCCCCTCCTTCCCCCCCAAATCCGATTCCCGAGAAGATTAAAAATAGACTTAGTAAACTTGCCACTAGAAATAGTCGCAAGAGCGTTAATAGTAGAAACTCAAGGTTGTACCAGCGCCTCCACATCGCCTCAAGAAATTAAGCCCTTAACATCCTGGCGATGATTCTTACCTATTGGAATTTGCTTCTTATTTTTCATCATCACCTGATTTCCTTCGATGTAATCGATCTGCTTCTTATTGATTATATAGGATTTATGAATTCGGTGAAAATCGGCGGGCATTTGGTCCTCGAAACTGGATAGGGTGCGTGGGGTAAGGTGAAATTCATAGCCCAACCAAACTTTGACATAATTGCCGTAGCTTTCCAGGTAATGGATATCTGCGATATCAAGCTGAATCATTCGTTTATCTGACTTGATGAACAATTGTTCAGGCGTTGATTCGGGCTGCGCTGTAGGAGGAGTAGTTTCGGCAGGAGCCTGCATTTGCTTGACCGCTAAGGCCCGATTGACCGCTTTTAGGAAACGGTCAAAACGAAAGGGCTTCAAGAGATAATCACAAACGGCCAATTCAAAACTTTCCAAAGCGTATTCTTCGTAGGCTGAGGTGATGATGACCAAGGGTTTGCGCGCGAGGGTTCGCAAGAAATCGAGGCCCTTTAATTTTGGCATTTGAATATCTAGAAAAATAAGATCGACCTCCTCCTGTTGAAGAAATACTAAGGCTTCCGTTGCCAGATGGCATTGTCCTACGATATCTAAATAAGGTGTAGCACTAGCATACTCCAAGATAACCTTATGAGCTAGTGGTTCGTCGTCGATGATCAATGCGCGTAGGTTCATGAGTTTTCCTTTGGTTGAGTCATCAACTGGAGTGCCGTAGTGTCTAGACTCAGGGTTACCTTATAATGGTCTACTCCGGCTTCTATCTGCAATTGATGCCTATCAGGATATAGCAACGCTAAACGTCGCCTGAGGTTTTCCAGACCAATCCCCCCCTCGGAACTGCTGGTCTGCTCCAGTGAATTTTCACAGATGAATTCCGTTTTTCCCGCCTCCGTCTTCAAATTCAGATGCAGATAGCAAGGCTTTTCGGCGGGTTCTATGCCGTGTTTAAAGGCATTTTCCACCAAAACAATGAATAAAAGCGGTGCTACATCAGGAATAGGACCTGCTAGGTTTTTCTCAAACTGAAAATCTAGTTTTTTATGTAAACGAATTTGCTGTAGTTGCACGTAATCCTCTATATACTTAATCTCTTCTTCCAAGCTTACCTGTTCCTCCTTTCCTAGATAGATGACATAGCGCATGAGTTCGGACAATTGTAGGACGACCTCTGGCGTCTGCTCATCTTTGGTGATGCTGAGGGCATACAAGTTATTGAGCGTATTGAAGAAAAAGTGGGGATTGATCTGCTGCTTCAAGAGACTAAGCTCCGTAGCGGTCTTTTCTTTCTCCAGAACTGCCAGTTCCCGGTCCTGCCGAAACCATTCGTAGGCTATAATCACTGGCACACTGAGCACCATAATGACGAAAGGTAAGCCGCCCCCATCCGTAGCGAAAATACTGGCAGTGGCAGTATAGCGATCGTATTGCATTCGCTGCACTAGTGGCAAAGCACTCACTGCCGATACAAAAATGGGATAACTCAACAAGATGAGTCCTGCTACGGAGAAGCCATAATAGATGACCCCTTTCTCTTTAAAGATCTTTGGAATCAGGAAATAGTGATTAATATAATAGAAGAAGTAATACACCAAATAGATCAGAAAAAGCTGAATGCTATCTAGCAAGAAAATACCCATCCCAACCAGAACCGCATTTAGCCCCGTATGCGAAGCATTGAAAACGTAATCAAAGGCAGAGAAGCTTGCTCCGATTGCCGTCAACAATGCCAAGATTAATAGAATCACTTTCTCCAGCCCCAGGGATTCCAACCATTTCACGGGAAGTAGTCCCCGTTGTAGATTATCACTCAGCAGAATGGCTAACTCCACTAGTAAAATCACGCCCCCTATAATTATGATAAAGTTATCCCAGCCTCCATCTGCAATTTTGATCCCATTTAGAAATCCTCCCCAATTCATTAAGCTCGCTCGACAGTAGTACAAGACGAAAGAATGCCCTATGAAGCAATACCCCCAAAGAAGGTTAATCACAAGGGGCCACTTGCTCTGCCGAATAAATGAGCGGAAGGTAGTAAATACTAAAACCGGGGCATATAAGCCACAAAGAAGTCCGAAGTTAACAAAGTAACCAGCCCAGTTATCTTTGGTTACGGTAAGCATTAATAGATAACTCAAGAACAGGAAGAGTACGAAGTAGATCCAGGCCGACTGTCTGGTAAGAAAGTCCGCCAATCCATCTAATTCGCCTTGAAGTCGTTTAGGTATCAATGCTATTTCGCTTTGTGACAAGTATGAGAAATAATAAACATGCAGAAGAAACGCAAAATATAGCACTCGATCAATTCCTAATGATTAAGGTAAGAAATTGGATGATGAAAGCAACAAAATGCCTTAACAAAGGAAATTCGAGCCTTCATCATGCTTTTAGTGGCGCTCCCCATCTTTTCTTGTTCCCTGCATCGGTTTGGGCGAAATTTGAAAAGAACTCAATACCAACCGACTATGAAAAACCTTAGTATTAAGCAACTGACCAAGACATACAGTAATGGGGTAAAAGCTGTAGATAACCTCAGTTTAGAGATTGGTACCGGCATGTTCGGTCTGCTAGGCCCCAATGGAGCGGGTAAATCGACTCTTATGCGTACCATAGCCACCTTGCAACGTCCAGATACGGGCAGCATCCGGTTTCATGATATAGATGTTATGCAAGACCCCATGGCGCTACGTAAGGTGCTTGGATACTTGCCGCAAGAGTTCGGGGTGTATCCTAAAGTATCTGCTGAACGCCTATTAGCATATTTTGCTAAGCTGAAAGGTGTGCAAAGCAAGCAAGATCGACAAACACTCATTCAAAAAGTACTGGAAGTAACCAATCTGTATGAAGTGCGAAAAAAGCATGTTAGTTCTTACTCTGGAGGAATGAAGCAGCGGTTTGGCATCGCGCAAATGTTATTGAGTAACCCAAAACTGATTATTGTTGATGAACCCACTGCTGGGCTGGACCCTGCCGAACGTCAGCGCTTTTTGAATATTCTTAGAGAAATCGGCACGGAGCATACGGTTCTATTTTCCACGCATATCGTAGATGATGTCAAGGAGCTTTGCCACGAAATGGCCATCATGAACGGAGGGCGCATTTTACAACAGACCACCCCTGAAGCAGCCACATCCCACTTAGAAGGTCAAATTTGGACCAAAGCGATCGAGCGACATGAATTGGATCAGATGCGGGCAACTTATACGCTATTATCTTCTCACTACAAGCGCGACAACACGCTCTTCATACGCATCCATAGTCCCGAAAAACCTGGACCTGAATTCACCCTCGCTAAGCCCAATCTTGAAGACGCCTATTTCTTGGCTTTACAGAGCGCCACAGCTACAGCTTAGCGCTTAGCTTACCCAAGCTACCTATTCTTTCACTCCTCTCGGACAAAATTCAGGATCATGTTTACTACGATCTTCAGATACGAATTCCGCCATTGGCTTCGCCAACCCGTCATTTACATTTACGCCGCTTTCTTTTTACTCATTCCTTTAGGTACGATGTGGGGTATGGCCGCAGAGGCCTCATCGGAAGTCGTTCGCATTATCAATTCGCCCCGCCAGATCAACGTGATGGCTAACCTTTTCAATACCCTAATGCTCTTTTTGCTGCCCTCCATTATCGGCTTGTCGATCTACCGAGATTTTCAGAGCGGAATGTATACCCTATTGTATGCCTTCCCTTTTAAGAAACGAGACTATCTACTCGCCAAACTCCTTAGTGCGGTTACCATGGTAACCTTAATAATCGGGATGATCGGGCTGGGATTTGCGGTAGGGGCCATGCTGCCCGGTGTGAACCTCAAAGCCGTGGTGCCATTTGATGTGACCGTATATGCTCAACTGTATGGGCTTTATCTAATCCCCAACATTCTGCTTTTTGGCGCCATCGTTTTTGCCATCGTAAGTTTTAGTCGGAATATCTATGCCGGCTTTATTGCCGTCATTCTGATCATAATCTTACAGCTGATTATTGAAAGTATTTTGAAGGGGGTAGAATGGCGTTATCTGGCTGCTCTACTGGATCCTTTGGGGGATGAGGCGGTCAAGTACTATACCCGACATTGGACGTTGGCGGAACGCAATACCTTATCCTTGCCAATAGACGGTGTGATCATTTACAACCGACTTCTTTGGGCTGGAATTGCACTAGCTATCTTTGGTTTTGTCTTTCGCTATTTTTCCTTCCAACAGCAAGCCTTTTCTCTTTCCACTAAGAAAAAATCCAGCCCGCAACTTGTCAAAAGTAATCTTGCGCCAATCATCGACATACAATTACCGCCTGTCAGGTTCAATTTCACGCTGCTACATCAACTACGTACCGCTTGGCAATTATCAAGCTTCGATTTCCGGGAGATAGTCCTCAGCTGGTCCTTTATCAGCATTGTCCTGGGCGGCCTGCTGGCCATCTTTTTCCAACAAGCAGAAATGAACGCAGCCTATGGTTTCAAGCTTTTACCAATGACCTGGAAGATGCTGCATATCCCGAGTTTCATTTACGCGGGACTGGTCAACTTGATCACCTTTCTTTTTGCAGGCTTACTGATACACCGAGCACGTCTCAACCGTATGAATCACTTGATAGATATCAGTCCTTTACCCAATTGGGCCTTTCTGTTATCTAAGGTGATCGCACTCGTAAAGATTCAAATGTTATTGTTGTCGTTCATCATCATAGCTGGTGTGACGGTGCAAATGATCCGTGGGTTTTATGAATTCCAGTTTGGCTTGTACTTTTTTGAAGTCTACGGGTTGTACCTGGTTCACTTCATCATCTGGGCTTGCTTAGCCATCTGTATCCAAAGCCTCTTAACTAATCCGTATTTGGGATTTTTCCTGTTATTATTGATCCCCATGGGCATGATCACCTTACCCGGATTGACAGATAAAATAGGCCTGAGCTTCCTTAAACAAGAAGTATTTTGGTACAATCAAGTGCCAGGTTTCGTGATCGGTTTTAACTACTCCGACCTCAACCAATATGGTTCCTACTTACCGACCTATTGGGCCTATAAACGTTACTGGTTGGTTGGCGGTTTTGCCTTGCTTTTGGTAGCCTATCTATTTCAAGTCAGAGGCATCACCTTCTCGTTCAGGGAAAGATTAGCTATCGCAAAACGAAGGTTGGAAAAGCCGGTTCTGATCGGCTTTGCCCTCTCTGCACTTGTTTTCATTTCCTTGGGTGCTTCGATTTTCTTAGAGGAAAATGTATGGCACAAAACAAGAGTTAGCGATGAGGATGAAACGACCTTCAAAGTAGAAAATGAAAAACGGTATAAACCCTACGAAAACATCATGCAACCTCGGCTCTCAAGGGTCGAAGTAGCGGTGGATCTCTATCCGAGGCAAAAGCGATTTCTGGCCAAAGGAACGTATACCCTCATTAACAAATCCGATCAGACGATAGATACCTTACTCGTAGCACACAGCTACCGCGAAAAGAGTCAGTATAAATTGGCCCGGCCGCACACCTTTATTCGTCAGGATAGTCTCATCAAATTTGATGTCATTCAGCTGCAAGATCCCATGATGCCTGGAGATAGCCTTTTGATGCAGTTTCAAGTGGCCAGCGAAGACCATAGTTTTTTTCAAACTGACCCTAGAGTCATAAAAAACGGCACGTTTTTAGGGAGTCAAGTCTTTCCCAAATTAGGCTATAGGCGAGTTGAGTTAACCAATAACGAGAAACGCAAGAAACATGGCCTCCCCCCCAGGGCTACCGACCTACCGATGCCTTCAGACAGTAGTGCGTTAGGTTATGCCTACCCGGCCAATGAATCAGATTGGATTGATTTAGAGGCCGTCGTTTCCACTTCCAAAGAGCAAATAGCTTTAGCCCCAGGTATTTTACAGAAAGAATGGGCGGAGGGAAATCGCCGATTCTTCAAGTTTCAAACGGATCATCGTATCGCTCCACAATTCAGCTTTCATTCCGGCCTATTCACGGTCAAAAAAGACCAGTGGCAGGACGTAGAGATATCCGTCTATCATCACCCCAATCACACCTACAATCTGACGAGTATTGTAGAGGGCGTAAAAGCTGCGTTAGATTACAGCACCAAATACTTTGGCCCCTATAAGCATAAGGAATTACGAATTGTTGAATATCCCCGTACCGAAGGCACCTACGCCACTGTCATGGGCAACTTGATGCCCTATTCCGAATTGTATTGGATCGGGGATGTCTCTGCGGATGGGGTCGATCTGCCCTATTACGTATCTGCCCATGAGACTGCTCATCACTGGTGGGGACATCAAGTGAATCCGGCGAACATCAGGGGAGGCAAAATGGTGACGGAGGCTATGGCAGAATTTGTAGGGCTGAAAGTATTGGAGAAGCGATATGGTAAGGCTATGATCCGTCGTTTCCTGCGCAATGACCTCGATGTATACTTGGAAGGGCGAGCTAATGAGCGAGGCAAAGAAACCCCACTGATAACGGCCTATCCGCATCAAGAATACATCAATTATCAGAAGGGAGCACTCATTTTCTACGCGCTTAGTGATTATCTAGGTGAGGAAAATTTAAATCAGGTTTTTGCCTCCTACCTCTCCCGACATGCGTATCATGGTCCTCCCCTACCTCATTCACTTGGGCTAAAGGATGCTATCGCTGAGATCATTCCGGATTCGCTATCCTATCTTGTACAGGACTTTTTTGAAACGATTAGCATTTACGATAATAAGGTCATCGAAAGTGAAGTGGAAAGATTGGTCGATAGCTCCTATGTGTTGCAATTGCGGGTACAAGCAGGTAAGTTCAGAAGTGATGGTACGGGGAATCGGTTATATAGTGAAAATGGTGTAGACTCACTCAGCCTGACTACTGAGAATGGAAAGATCCACCATTCACTACCCTTGCAAGATTATATTGAGATTGGAGTTTTTGGGGAGGAAGAGCTGGATGGAGAACGATTACCGATCTACTTAAAAAGACACCGAATTACGTCCATGGACACTACCTTCTCTATACGACTGGATCAACCCCCAGTTGAAGCGGGGATTGATCCATATCATAAGTTGATTGATATTCAGCCGGAGGATAACCGGCGGAAGGTGGATTAAATACGCAGGAGGTGGTTAGGTTAGAACATGATGTTCTTAGTTGATTCTTTTTCCCTCAACAGGTTGCCCTTTTTGGTAAAAGATCACCTTAACCACCTCTTGCTGCTCATTTTTCACAAATTCTAGCTGCCCATCAAAACCCCGGTAGAAGAATTTCTGCTTTGCTTCTGCATAGACTGGAGTAAGTGGGTATTTACCCAATTTAGAATGGAGCAAGTTGGCCTTTTCAGAGATATGCATGATCTGGCCTTTGCCAAAATCGTACTTTCCAACGAAAGGCTTTAGGTCTTTTTTACTCATACTAATAGCTGAGCGGATTGGAGCGAAACGTTGCTTGGCATCGACTGCCATATTACGCAGGTGTTCGTGCAGGCTATAAACCGATCCGCTGGCATTGTAAGTATTACCCAAGACGGCTACTACCAAGTCGTGGTCCAAGAAAACACTGAGGTAGGTGTTCGTTCCAGACTGCTGGCCACCATGGCGAAGGATTCGACCATAGACCTCATCGTTCACCAAATACCAGCCCAAACCGTAAGGTGTACCTTTCCATTCTACATCTGCAGCTTGGCCCATTTGTTCCAAACTTTCGGCGGTAACTAATTCATTATTCAGAACAGCTTTACCAAAGTTCAGCAGATCTGCAACCGTAGATAGTAGACCTCCCCCAGGATACTTTAGGCTCAAGTCTGTTTGTTTATCGGCGACGAATTTTCCCTTCTTATTTTTCTTGTACAATCTGGATTGATTGGGGTAGGATTCTCCAAAAATCTCTAGATGTGTGTCCGGCATCCCCGCTACACTCCATACATTCGCTTTCATATACGCTGCATAGCTCTGTCCCGTCACTTTCTCTATTATACTACCCAATACAGTGTACCCATAAGTGCTATATAAGTAGGCCGAGCCAGGTTTATGTTCCAATGGGCGGTCCTTGAACAGGTCAATCGCATCATCTAGCGTATTGAAATGCATCGTTGGGAACCCCTCCTTCATACTGGCATAAAAGGGGGTACCCGAAACATGGCCTAACAAATGGCGGACCGTGATCTCCCCTTCTGGCTTGCGCGGGTAGTCTTTTAAGTAGGATTGAATGGGAGCATCCAGATCGATTTTTCCTTGTTCAACCAGTTGCATGATGGCAATCGCTGTCATCGGTTTAGCAATAGAGGCAATCCGGTGCCGCATTTCACGGGTTGCGGGTAATTTCTGTTCCAGGTCTCTATAGCCAGCTCCCCCGGACCACAATGTTTCTCCTTGATAATAAACGCCCGCGGCCACGCCGACAAAATCTTGTAGGCTGATGTGTTGTTGAAGGAGAGAATCTGCTTTTTCTTTGATTCGGGCTCTATCCTCGTCTGCTAATGGCTGAGCTTGTTGGGCTAGGGCATTAGTAATACTTAGGAAGGCAATCAATACGGTGGCAATAAAATTAAGCTTTTTCATATCTCTATATTTTTCGAGTTCTAATGATTGGTTGGTTTGTTTGACAATTCAAAGGTGATAGAAAAATCAAGGGCTTTTCCTGAAAAGCGACTGGTAAGGATTTGCATAGGCCGGATTGGCCTAGAGCGTCGACAAATGGATTGGACCGTTGTTAGGCTTAATTCGGGGGTAGGAAATACCCGTTCGGCGAGAAATGATCAGATAAGCGCGATACATTGTATTTTGAGGACATGACCAGATTCCAAGCCTATATCCAAGCATTATTACAAGAGCGAGTGCTATTGCATGTACTGGCTTGGCTTGGTTTTATCGTAGGATGGTTAATCTATGCTTCTTTATGGGGGAATAATTTGTATGAGTTGATCATCAATAAACTTTGCTACCTACCGCCACAGATTATAGCTACTTATCTGCTCCTATACTATCAGCTACCCCAACAAATCTATCAGGGAAAATACGTAGCCTTTTCGCTTCTCCTAGTCGCCAATATGTATTTCAATACCGTCTTGGCTCGATGGATTAAAGTATACGTATATGAACCGATCATGCACCAAAGTCTGGACCAGGATAGTATTTGGTCCATTTTGACGCATATCTACCCCTTGATTGGACAGTACTTACTTTGGGTTGCCATTCCGCCTGCGCTGGCCATCATTTTGAAGCTACTCAAAACCCACTTTTCTGAAATGGGACGTTTCGAACAGCTACAAAAAGAAAAGGCCAAAGCTGAATTGAATTTCCTGCAAGCACAATTGCATCCTCATTTTCTCTTTAATACCCTGAATAACCTTTACACACTTAGTTTGCAGAAATCGGAGATGACCCCGACACTAGTATGGAAGCTTTCAGAAATAGTCGATTATATGTTTGAGGAATGTAAGGCTGATCAGGTGCCAATCCATAAGGAAATCCAATTATTACAAAACTATATTGATCTGGAACTATTGCGATATGGAGATCGTCTCGCTCTTTCTTTTGAACATGAAGTAGATGAGCCCACCACTTCTATTGCCCCCTTAGTATTACTTTCTATGGTAGAAAATGCCTTTAAGCATGGGGCTAGCGGAGATATGGGTAAACCCACAATAAATATCGATCTGCGGGTTAAAAAAGGGCATTTATATTTCCGCGTGTTCAACAGTAAAGTGGAGAAAATACAAGTTGATGAGACGGCATACAAAAAAGGGATTGGAGTGGCAAATATCAAAAGGCAATTAGGGCTTAGATATCCAGAAAGCTATCAATTTCATATCAATGAAGAAGCCACTACCTATGAAGTAATACTGGAAATACATCTACAAACTCAACCGATGGAACTGATCAACTAATGGAAGGAGTAAATGCAAAAATCACCCGCCTCCTTGGCAATCGATGGGCTAGTCATACCCTATTCTGGCTAGGCGTACTCCTCTCCTACCCCATCCTTTCCTTTGCCATGGAACAGTCCTTTGCCGGAGCCGTAATCATCAAGTTATTCTACCTCCCTACTCAAATGATCGCCGCCTATTTCCTGGTTTACTTTCAGCTCCCCAAACTTCTTTACCCGGGTAAAGTTTTGGCGTTTTTCTTATCCTTGATCGTGAGTTTTTATGTCCTCGGCACGCTCACCCATGGGGTTATTGATCACCTTTTGGTTCCCAATTTCGCACCGGAAGCCGAACGCACGAGTTGGCAGAAAATATTCTTTGGTTTTGAGCAAGTAGATGCTTTCTACGTGATTTGGGTGTATTGGGCGCCAGTAACCATGGCTTCTTTGAAGCTGATCAAGCAATCCTTGGAGCGCAAAACGGCTATTCAGCAGCTTGAAAAGGAAAAAATACAGGTTGAACTCGACAACCTACAATCGCAATTGCACCCGCGGTTTCTATCAAACACTTTGAAAACGATCCATCGCCTGAGCTTGGAGCAATCGGATGCAGCTCCAGAATTAATCGCAAGCCTATCGGAGATGCTAGACTATATGTTATATCAGACGCAAGCAAAGCAAGTATCAGTGGCACAAGAAGTAGAGATCTTGCAAACCTTTTTCGAAATCGAATCCCTACGCCAAAATGGTAATATGAAACTTCACCTAGAATGGCCCAGCCAAGTAAATGGTGTGCAAATCAAGCCGCTGCTGCTCTTTTCGCTGGTCGAAAATGCTTTGGTACAAGAGGATAGAAGCAAACAAGAAGATTTTGAATTTAATTACCGCATGACCTACCAAGATCAAAGATTGACCGTTGCGATAGATAGTACTCAGGTCAGATCAAATTATGCCGAAGAGCCCAGCGCGCTCCGACAACAATTGAACTGGTTTTATCCCGATCGATATGAACTGATTTGGAACGCGGAACCCCATCAACTGCACGCTAATTTAAACCTACAATTATGAGTGAGAAGGTAAAGTGTCTAATTGTCGACGATGAGCCACTGGCCCTACAATTGATCCAAGCTCATATCGAACGACTCCCTCAATTGGAAATTGTGGCAGCCTGCCAGAATGCTTTGGAAGCCTTTGAACTCTTAAAAAAAGAACAAATTGATCTGGTTTTCCTCGACATCCAAATGCCGGTACTAACAGGGATTGAATTTGTCAAGTCGCTACAGCACCCGCCTAGCATTATTTTCACGACCGCCTACCGGGAATACGCTGTTGAAAGTTACGAACTAGAGGTGGTCGACTACCTACTCAAACCGATCACCTTCACTCGCTTCTTTAAAGCCATCAATAAATACCTCAATCAAAACCAAGCTCCTCCCCCAGTTCACCCTTCGCCCACCCCTAAAACCTCTACTGCCTCCACCGAGGATACTTTCCTCTACGTCAATGCCAATAAAAAGCGAATTAAAGTCTGGTTTCAAGATGTGGAATACATCGAAAGTCTAAAAGATTATATTCGGATTCATCACGCCAGCGGTAGCATTACCACCAAGGAAAAGATCAGCGAATTTGAGCGGAAGCTCCCCCCTTTCTTTTTGCGTATCCATCGCTCCTTTATTGTCAACACTCAAAAAATCACCGCATATACGGCGCATGACGTGGAAATCAAGGAAAAAGAGATTCCGATTGGCGGGAGTTACAAGAAGGAGGTTTTTGAGAAATTGGGCGGGTAATTTTAGTGCAGAAGGTTGAAGGAGGGAAGTGTAAGATGAGCGTTGAAGGAAGAAGGTTTAAAGTTTAAAGAAGAGATAAACGTTAAACCTTCCTCTTTCAATTAAGTCCGGCAAGACCAAAGCCCTATTCCTTCTCTTCAAACAATTTAAGCAATTTAATCATCTTCTTGTCTTCGTTCATCCGGGCGTGATACATGGCGTATTCATCTCCAGAAACCATAGCAAAGGGGTTGGCTCCTTTCTCCAGCAGGAACTTGGCCACCTCATAATGTCCCCCTCTAACCGCACCAATCAGAGCCGTGCCATCTCCACTGATTTTACGATTTATTTTTGCACCGCTCCCTACTAGCAGCTTTACGAGTTCCAGATGTCCGTAGTTAGCTGCAGCCATTAGTGGGCTTTCGTCTCCCTTAGCTTTGTACTCTACATTAGCTTTGGCACTAAGCAACAGCTTAGTAATTTCCATATTCCCCATTCGTGCCGCTGCAACTAGGGAGGAGCGTGGTTCTCCTTCATCATAGTAAGCACAATCAGGGTCAACTGATTTCAACAACTCTCTTACTAATTTGGTATCCTCTGCTTTGACGGCACGTAGGAGGTCAGCACAATTGGCCCGCTGGGGCAAGGCTGAAAGAGGAAGCGCTTCAAATTGTACCTGATCCGCCGAACCAGCTAGGATAGACTCTACTTCGGTAAGCGGTTGACCTGATAAGGTTTGCATGCTAGTGATAGCTTCACGAACAGGATTTTCCACTGGAGCAGCTTCTTGAACTGGAGTTTCTGAACTGACGTTTTCAGTCACTTGCGTTGTCCCTACTTGAGCAGGCGTCGGAACCGAAGTGGCTACCGGAACACTTTCCGCAGTTAAGACTACCGCTGAACTAATAATTGGATTTGCCTGTTCGGATATCCTTTCTGGACTAACCTGCTGCGAAACAAAGCGAAAGCCAGGTAAGACAAGGATGGTGACCGCCAATAGAAGTAGGCTGGGTACACCTAGTTTTAGTTTTCTAAACTTTTCAATTTTCATGTCGGGTATATTTAATAATTGTGTAATTCTAGATGATAATTCGGATTTCCTCAAGGCCATCCCTGCTACTAGCAGTGGTTTTCTCGCATGCGGTTTGATCCAGCTTGCTACGGCAACGAGACATTCTGCCAGCGCTAGGGCCTTTCCGGTAACCCTTGCGGCGTATTCATCACACAACAACTCATTCGTACGTTCGATCTCTGCTTTAGCCAGGCGATGCAAGGGTTGGAAAAAGAACAAGGTATTTAACAAACTGCTGAAGATCGCCCAATAGTGATCACGGCGGACGATATGCGCCCATTCGTGTGCAATCATGGCTTCTAACTGATCTCTATTCATGGCATGTAAGGCCTTACTGGGCAAACAGATCTCGCTTCCACGAATTACGATGGGACTATCCAGAAAAGGACTGGCACTAATCCGATATTGGACGGGCCTTTTAGTCCTTCGCTGAATAGATTCCATAATATGTAAAACAGTCGGGTTTTCTATTTCTTTACGAGGCCCAAGATGACGAAAAAACCAGAGGTGCTGCGTAGTTCTGTACAGCAGGATAACCAACAACATTATCCCCCATATCATGGGTGCCAACTGGATCAAACTCCATTGCCGTTTGAAACTATTGGCGCCACCTATACCTCGGGCCCCTTCCTTGAAGACTGGGCTCTCTAAGTCTATAGTCTCTTCACGCTCTCCTTCCAGCAATTGGGCAGGAATAGTTAGATTTTCTACCTGTTCGGGTCGATCTATAAGTTCGGTTGAGGTCTCAATAGCTTGGGTAATGGGTTTGTTGATGTCTACTCGATGTTGGCCTAACACCAAGCTTAGGGTGGTGGTAAAAAGTCCTCCTACTAAGGCCACTTTCCATAAGGCATTTTCCATAAAAGCGGATTGCCAGATCCTAGCCTTGATCACGCATCCTACTATCAGGATCCATACAGAGCTATGTAAGAGATATGTGAGCCCTAAAGCCAGTAAATTATATTCATTCATGAGATTACTCATTGTCCTTCTTTTTTTGTTGAGCAGCAGCGATCTTTCTTTTCAAATCTTCTAACTCATCTTGATCAAAAGCGGAGGATTCCAAAAGGTGATTGACCAAAACGGAGGATTTTCCCTTAAAGAGTTTATCAATCAAACTAGTGGCCATGGAGGCCTGCGTCTGTTTCTCTGTGACCTCTGCCCGGTAGATATATTGCCGGCCTTCTTTGCGATAATTAACGATCCCACGCTTATAAAGTCTTTGCAGTACCGTGTTCAAAGTGGTGATGGCCAACTCGCGGTCTTCTTTAGCCTTAAGTTGTTCCTGAATGCCACTCACCCCCACCTCTCCTTCTCTCCACAAAACCTGCATAATCTTCAATTGCAAATCGTCTAACTTTAATTTCTCCATTGCTATCTCATTTTAATACTACAGCTGTAGTACAAATCTACTACACTTGTAGTATTAAAGCAAGTCAATAACTTAGTTTTTCGGAAAAACCCTCCATAAACAACTGAAAATCAACAACAAAAAAGAAGAAAAAAAGAAAAACACACAAGCTAAGGACACTCAATTATCAAGGCCATTGAACGAACTAGTGTTTAATATAGTTCTCTTACTATAGGCCGATATAGCTAAATGGCCCATCAAATCGGACCTACCCTTCCGTTACCTCAACTCACAATCATTACGGTGCTTATAGACGATACTGAACTATGGTGTATCCAGGACTCTTGAGGATGGCTACGAAGTATGCCTGCAATCCTAAGGATGGATATGCCTGCCTATTAAAAAACTGATTTAAATCAAAAAACATGTCTGTTCCAACACCATTATCCCTCGCTAAAGCTGCCTATCAAGGGTTTTCAGAAGGCGATATGCAGCCTTTGTTATCCATTTTGGCCAAAGACGTCATTTGGAATAATCACTCCTCCAAAAGCTATTCCCCCTTTGCTGGTTCGCATCATGGTGTGGAGGGGGTGAAGGCTTACTTTAGCCTTATGCCAGCCATAAATCAGGAGCGATTCCAAATCATAGCCAT
>JAHQWA010000023.1 GCA_019634045.1 Saprospiraceae bacterium | reverse complement strand
TGATTTGGGAGAGATTCCGAGATTTTAGCCTAATCCACTAGTTCTACCGGTAGTGTATCTGGGCAGTCCGATAGCAAATCTGCTATGCTACGTTCAAAAATGGGATGGATGAAGTTAGGAGCAATTTCGTTCATCGGAACCAAAACGAAACGTCTTTCAGCAATGAAGGGATGCGGTACTAATAATCGGGGTAACTCAACAATTTCTGATCCATAGAAAAGAAGATCAATGTCAATTTTCCTTTCTCCCCATTTTTCTTTTCTAACGCGACCAAGCTCCATTTCTATCTCTAGCATCTTGTCCAAGATGTCAATTGGGGCTTTTTTAGCCCTGATTTGAATGACCTGATTAATGAAATAAGACTGATTGGTCTTTCCCCAGGCAGCTGTTCTATACAAACTGGATTGTTGGATACAGGGGCCAAGTTGTTTTTCTATTTTATTGATAGTCTGGTTGATATGCTTTTTTCTATCCCCCATGTTACTACCCAGTCCCAGATAGATTTCTTCCATGCGTACAAAGTTAATTAGATTCTTCAAAATGTTAAAAAAGACCGATCGGTTTATTTTTTCAAAAAAAGTCATAACTTTGAATAGTCATTTGAATTAAACCCATAAGTATTTGATAGGTCATGGACTCCATTTGAGGATTTAGTCATTTGCTGTGGGCGTATCCAGATGGCACCAAATCAAAACGAATGAAATGGAAGCAACACCTACAACCAAGCAAAGTATTTTTGAAGGATTAGAAGAAAGTTTTCAGATAGTGGACCAGAGTTTATCTGAGTTGAAACCAGGAGAATGCCAATTGGCCTTTGATGGAAAATGGAATGCCTCTGAACAATTGGAACATCTTTTTCTATCAAACGCAGCGATTTTAAAGGCCATCCATTTACCGAAAGATCAGCTCCGTCATATGTTTGGAGAGATGGATCATGAAGGGCAAAACTTCAATGATTTGAAGGCCAGATACCTACAAGTACTTCGTGAACAAGGGATTAAAGCCCCGCTTCGCTTCCAACCACGACCTGAGACTAAAAAGACTTTAGAAGAGGCGCTAGCAGAATGGAAGAAATTGGGAGAGCGTTTTCAAGAAGCGGCTTCCAGATGGGGGGAGGAAGAATTGGATAGGTATGTAATTCCGCATCCAGCGCTAGGTAACTTGAGCGTGAGAGAAATGCTGTTCTCCGCTATTTTTCATAACGCACATCATTTATTACAAATAGAAGAAATCAAGTCGGAACTTATTACTCAATGACTTTGGATAGATCCAAGTGCGATTTGGTTAGAAGTCTTACTTGAACCAGCAAATGGATAGACTTAGACATGACAAAAGCTGAAAGAACAAGGCAACATATACTAGACAAGTCAGCAGGACTATTTAATCTCAATGGTTATGCAGGTACCTCCATGAAAGATATTATGGAAGCTACCAAGATGTCAAAAGGAGCATTATACGGCCACTTTCAGAGCAAGGAGGAAATCGCTTTAGCTTCTTTTGAATTGGCTGTAGAGAAGGTTTTGCTTGAGGTAGGGCGCCGGACCAAGGTGATTGATAATACCTTGGATAAGTTGAAAGCTGTCGTTTATTTCTACAAAGAAAGAATCCTGAATCCTCCGGTAGAGGGGGGCTGTCCGATCCAAAATACAGCTATTGATACCAAAAATACACATCGGTTCTTGCATGCGGCTGTGAAGGAGCAAATGGACGTCTGGATCAACCGTATGATCTATACACTGGAAAAAGGGATGTCGAAAGGCCAAGTTCGTATCGATCTCAATGCACGCGATTTTTCGATCCGATTTATTGGGGTGCTAGAAGGCGGGATCATGATGGCCGAATTGTATAAAGATGTGCACTACTTTGATGTGATCGCTCACCATTTAGTCGAGATGATCGATTCTTTAAAACCCGATTGAAATGCAAGCAGTTAAAAAGATTGAGTACCTGGCCTCTGATTGGCCGGAGAAAAAAAGGGAAGAGGGCGTGCAGACGCCTTGGTTAATCCACCCGATTCGCTTTGGCTTTCAGACAATTGGAAGGCTCTTTCCCAAAGCGGCAGGTAAATTAACATATACACTCTTTACTACACCTCGTAAGCGCGCTCGCCATAGAGTGTCCGACCCCACGCTAGAAAAGGCTAGGATCTTTGAGTTTCTATATGCCAAACAAGTCTTGAAAGGCTATAGCTGGGGAAAGGGAGAAAAGACCATCTTATTGGTACACGGTTGGGAGTCCCGAGGTACAGCCATGCGGAGTTTTGTAGCTCCTTTTTTGGCAGCCGGCTATCGGGTGGTGGCTTTTGACGGGCCTGCGCACGGGAATTCTGAAGGTCGTCGCACGAATTTACCTGAATTTGCGAAAGCCATTCGAGCCTTCATTCATCATGTTGGACCGGTGGAAGCTGCGATTTGCCACTCCTTCGGGGGAGTAGCAATGATGTACGCGCTTAGCCAATTGGAGATAGACACGCGAGTTCGCCGAGTGGTGACAATTAGTTCGCCTAATGATGTAAGCTTGATGCTAAAACAAGCCACAGACTTTATGCGTGTGCCAAAACCTGCACAGAAACATTTTCGTACTATCATTGAATATAAAATGCTCATGCCTGTGGCCAAGGCTAGTCTAGGAAAATGGGGGAACAGCATAATGACGGAGGATATTCTCATCGTTCATGACGAAGAGGATAGAGTGGTTCCCGTCAGTGAAGCCTTGGCCATATTTGAATCTCTTGATCAAGCCAATGTGCTGATCTCCAAAGGATACGGACATTATCAGCTTACAAAAAATCCAGATGTAATCCGTCGGATAACTCAATTTATTTTGTCGACTTAGGGCGTACTATTTTCAAAGGAATGGCCTAGGGTTTGAGGGGCAACTTAGGTTGCCCAGGGGCCCGAAAAAGGACATAGCCAGGCGGTATTATGTCGGCTGTCTTTACTATATGTGGCTTTCAGAATGGAAATTATAAAATTTGTTTATTTTTGGTCAACGCAATGCATGGATCTAGCTGTCTAAAATCCTGAAAAAATCCACAGACAGCAAGGTGAAAAAGCGGCTAGAAGGAAGCGGGAAACTACATTTTTCCTCATCACTTAGCGCTTATTCGAAATGCGCAAACGCTATCAGCACTCGAATAAGTTGATCGCCAAAAGTTACAGAACCAATTTCCAAAAGAAAGTCATCATAATGAAGAACATTCTCCTCGTTACGCTCTCCCTTTTCCTAATCAATATTACCTATGGACAGGCGCCGAGCAATAACGAATGTAGTGCAGAAGTTGATTTAGGTGTCGTGCCGAATTGTGGCGAGACAGTCTACACGAATGTAAATGCCACGGCTAGTGACATCGGTGTAGGAAACAATCCCACGTGTTTTAATGGAGGGACTACGCAAAACGATGTGTGGTTTACTTTTACAACCACAGATGAGATCCGAGATGTAACCATCCGAGTCACCGGTACAGATGCCGGAAGCAATTCGGCCTTGCAAAATCCGCAACTAGCAGTATATCGTGGTACTTGCCTGGTAAATGGACTACAGGAGATCGCCTGTTTATCCAGTAACGTAGGAGCTAGTAGTTTGGAGTTGGATCTTTTTGATCTTTCTGCCAACGTTACGTTCTTTTTGCGGATCAATGATTTTTCTGCTACGGGAACACCCAATTGGGGCGACTTCACGGTTTGTGTAGAAGAATTTGTAGCGGATTTCAATATTGGTGATACGCCCAGTACCACCGCCTGTACAGGTACCTTGTATGATTCCGGGGGACCGGATGAAGCCTATGGCATAAATGAGAATAGTACCTTTACGATATGTCCGGATGATCCACATTCTTGTATCCAGATTGATGTACTCGAATTAGCAACGGAGACACTATTCGGGGCAGGAATCGATTTTCTTCGGGTCTACGCAGGGACCAATACAGATGCCCCTTTGGTGGCCAACCTATTTGGAGTGACCAATAACTTGCCGGTTTTTGTAGAAAGTGACTGCGCTACTATCCAATTCCAATCTGATCTTTCTGTCAATCTGGACGGGTTTATGTTGACCTGGACGTGTACGCCTGATGTTTGTGGAGGATCTACTTCGGGCAATCCGACAGAAATTGCCAGCATTCCTTTTTCTGATTCCTTTGATACCTGTGAAGGAGGTGCGTCGGTTGGACAAACGGCTTGTGAGGGGGCAACCTTTGTGCAAGGACCGGAATATGTTTTCCGATATACTTCTCCTGGTAATCTTTGTGCTCGAATTGAATTGTCTAATGCAGCTCCTGGTACTGGAGTATTGGTACTAGATGGACCTCCAAACGATCCAAATTCTAGCTGTGTAGGGGTAGGAACCTCTGGGGTGATTGGAAGTGTGGACTTGAAAGACCCGCAAGCTTATTATATAGTGGTGGCCAACGCGGCTGGGTGTACAAACTTTGATATCAATATCACAGAGACAGATTGTGCCCTATCTCCTGCCTTGACCAATGCGCTTTGTAATCCATTAAATGGATGTTTGCGTGAAGATGGCTTGCCCGTAGTTTTACAATTTCAGCAAGGATTCCAAGATATTGCCTTTAATGAAGGGCAGAACGATGGTTGCTGGTTGAACATTGGTTCCGACCAGCCGAACTATTACTGGTTTAGCATCGAGGCGCAAGAAGCTGGAGACTTTGGCTTCATTATCGAAGCGGCTAACCCATCCGAGGCTTCTGACATTGACTTCAACGTATGGGGACCATTTACAAATGAACAAGTTTGTATCACTCCAGCAGAAGTGATCGCATTTATAGAAACCAATCAGCCCGTACGTTCCTCTTGGGCCGCTGGTGTAGAACCTACAGGTTTGGCCAACGTCAACTCAGAGGGTCTACCGGTTACGGACGATTATGACTGCGGTGCAGAGCCAGGAGCAGGCGGGGATGATTTTGTGAGACCGATACAGGCACAGCCTGGTGAGATATACTTGGTGCTGGTCAACGACTGGGGTAATGACATCCAAAGTGGAGAGATTTCCATCGATTGGGGACCTTCTGATGCTGCTGTATTAGATCCGATTATTCCTGAAGTTACTGCGGGAGATACGGTAGTATGTCAGGGTTCTTCAGTTCAGATTCAGATCGAAGAGATAGTTGATAATATCACTTGGATCACTGGAACAGAGTCATTGTCTTGTACCACTTGCTTTGATCCTATAGCTACCCCAGATGAAACTACTGTCTATGAAGCGGAAATTCAAGGGGTTTGCTTTACGGACACCATTTCAGTAGAAGTGGTGGTATACTCAGTAGATGCTGGCCCAAATGCTACCGTTTGTCGAGGAGAAGAATTCCAAATTGTAGCAGGCCTGGACTTTGAAATTGGTGATTACTCCTGGACGGCGCAGGACGGCGTTAGCTTGAGTTGCACTGATTGCCCAGACCCTGTCGTTTCGGCTGACGTGGCTGGGGATTATACGGTGACGGTTACTTTAGTAACGCCTTCTTGTACCCTCACCGATGACATGACCTTAACGGTCTTAGACAGTGAGGCGCCGCAATATAATATTGCGGATGATTTGGCCCTGTGTGAGGGAGAGTCGATTGACTTAGGGGGAGCTCCTGTAGATGGAACCTCTTACGTCTGGACTTCTCGCCCTGATGGGTTTAGCTCGACGGATGCCAATCCTTCAGCTACGCCAACAGAAAGCACCACTTACTTACTATCAGTAACCAATGCGGATTGTCCGGTTCCATCCTTGGATTCTGTAGTCGTTGATTTCCTAGCACTTCCTGTCCTCAGCGTCCTGCCAGACACGACGCTTTGCCAGGATGACGAGATCGTACTGGGAGCCACGACGGTAGAAGAGGGCGTCAGTTATCAATGGAGTGGTCCTGGAACCATCGAGGATGATACCTTGGCGAATAGCTCGGCGATAATTACAGCTGGGGGCACTTACTCGCTCACAGCTTCTAGAGATATCTGTTCAACTACCGCTTCATTCGAAGTGACCATGACAGAAATTTCCATCGATATTTTGGGAGAGGATAGCCTAGCCATTTGTCGAGGAGAAGAAGTAGCCCTTGAGGTGGAAGCAACGCCTGCTGATTCCACGGTGACTTGGTTCCCAACTGCTGGATTGAGTGCCGGAGAGGGGCGTAGTATAACCGCGACCCCGGATTTTCCGACTACCTATTATGCATCGATCAATGCTCCGAACGGATGCGTTCGTACGGATTCCATCTTTATAGAGGTTGATTCTTTGCCTTCTGTCCTAGACATCATGCCTTCGGATACTTCCATTTGTGAAGGTTCGTTGCTAGTCTTGACTTCTGAAATTTTTGAACCCAGTGACTTCGAGGATATTGAATTCCAGTGGGGAGGGGGTAATGGATTTATCAGTGGGGATTCACTCTATAATATGGTGTTGAATCCGGATACTACTTCTCGCTACTTTAGGGTAGCCACCTTGGGCGTTTGTGTAGATACTTCTTTTGCAGATGTAGAAGTGAAACCCATTCCCGAGATCCGGATTATGCCGATGGATACGACCGTCTGTGCCGGTTCGCCTGTGCAGATCACTACCACCTACGATCCCGGAATTGATGAAGTGATGTGGATGCCGATGGATGGACTGAGTTGTACGGATTGCGAGGATCCGATAGCTATAGCGATTCAGACGACCACCTATACGGTTCAGGGCAGTTTAGATGATTGTCCAAGTTCGGCCTCTATGACGATAAATGTGGAGCCACTGCCCTTAATACAGCTCGTGCCAGATCAGGTCGTCTGCGCAGGTAGCACAGAATCGATACGATTGAATGAAGCACCGGCGGAGGCCGATGCAACCTATTTATGGACTTCTCCGGAAGACCCTGGCTTCAGTTCCACTGATCCTGGCTTAACCGTTTCACCACAAGAGACGACCACCTATGAGTTGACAGCCACGAATGAGTGTGGACCCGTTACCCAGCAAGTAACCATTTTCGTGGTGCAGGATGCGACTGTTTCCATCGATGGCCCTACCGAGGTTTGTAGAGGAGACAATATCACTTTCAACGCGATGGGTACTGCTCCAGCCAATGTGCAGCAGGTCTTCGAATGGTTAGTTAATGGACAACCGACTGACCAGAACGGGCCAAGCTTCAACCTGACGAATTTGCAATCAAGTGTAACGGTAAGCGTAAACTATACTTACGGCCCCAATTGCGGAACCACGACAGCTTCTGCTGATGTACAAGTTTTCGATGCTCCGGAAATTACCTTCGTACCAATTCCGGATACCGTTTTCAACGGAGAAACAGTAACGCTGACAGCACAAGTCTTACCAGCCATTGATGGATTAACTTATCAGTGGGAAGGGGAAGGAATTCAGGAACCATCCGATGGACCAAGTGTCATTGTCCGTCCTTTTATTGATGGTGAGGAGCCCGAGCAAGAGACTTTCTTCTATACCTTGACCGTTACAACGCCTACGGGCTGTACCGCTACGGCTACCATTGGTGTGTTTGTCTTCAATCCAACACCGATGATTCCAAATGTGTTTACGCCGAATGGGGATGATGTAAATGATGAGTTCAAGGCTTATTTCCCCGGTTCAGCTATACAAGTAGTTACTTTTAAAGTGTTCAACCGCTGGGGGCAAATCGTTCACAATGTTAGCGATAATACACCTTGGAATGGGGAGCACAATGGCAAGCCTGCACCTTCAGAGGTTTATGTATTCCAGATCATTTATGAATTACCTGGAGGACTTCGGAAAGAGGAGAAAGGAGATGTAACACTGGCTCGCTAAGTACTAGTACCGTGGAACATAAATTTATTGGAAAAAAGCCAATGCAATATATCCGAAGTTTCCCTAAGCCATGACTACCGAAAATTTCGGATATATGCCGCGCTTCTTTTAACGTATTTTTGTTCCACGGTACTAGCAGCTATTGCCTATAAAAAAGTGCCCCGATCCAGTATAATGCCTGGATCGGGGCGCTTTAGTTTTGGTCTATAAATAGTGGCTTACCCTTGATCTAGATCATTAGCTAGGGCCGATGCCCACTCGATCAGTGTTCTTGCCTCTTGTCTAGTTAATTTGTCTTCCGGATGTTCTTTTAAATGATCAGCCGGCGGCATTTCCTTGTCTTCAATCGATTCTACAATATCATCTAGTAGATACATCTGATCCTCTGGATGCAGGCTAGGGAACTCATCCCATAACAAATCCTTCATGGCCTCCTCCTCCCCACCTTCCGCATGACAATCATAACACTTGGCTTGAATAATTTCCTTCACCGCTACCGGAGCCTTTAACTTCAAGGAATCAGCAGTCATCTCCATTGGCATGTCGTTGACTGGAAGGCTCAGTTCAGTAAAGGAGGACCAAAGGAGGATCGAGGCTAGCGAAATCACGGAAAAGAGGGAAATAGATCGCATAGTTTAATGGTTGGATTCCATCTAAAATAGTGCTTTATACGTATTGCAGCTAGGGAGTGATTGATTTATACTCAAATATTTTACTCAAATGAAATTTTCTTCCCAATAAGAGAATCCATTAATAATACTTAAAACTAGTGAACGAACATGAACGCTAATGAATGAACTTGAACAGCGATATGAATGATTTTTCATGTGAGACTATTGATATTTGAAGTGTCCGGTACCCTTTCTGGTGCCTGAGACTTGGTGACCATTCACCGAAACACAAATCACCCTAGATATGTACTATGCTAAGTTTTTCCTTCACGTATTGCTGATTTTCTGCTTTACTAATCAACTGTTGGGGCAAGATGTTCAGAATTCCAGACGAATCAGTCAGAAGGTCTCTATTAGTAGGACTCTTGGTACTACTGCCATTGAGATCAACTATCATAGCCCCTTGGCAAAAGGCAGGAAAATATTTGGAGGAATTGTACCCTTTGATTTCGTGGTAGATGGTAAAGAATTTGCTTGGCGAGCCGGATCAAATCAACGGACAACCATTGAGTTTGCGCACGATGTGGAAATCAATGACAGGCCTTTGAAAGCGGGTAAATATGGGCTGGTAGTGCTTGTCTCAGAACAGGATTGGACCTTTGTATTTACCAACGACTTTAGCTGGGGAGCCTTCCAATACGAACCTTCTCAAGATGTGTTGCGAGTAAAGGTGGATGTAAAAAAAGCACCTTCTCAAGAATGCTTGAGTTATGACTTTACTAATCCACAGGCAGA
>JAHQWA010000022.1 GCA_019634045.1 Saprospiraceae bacterium | reverse complement strand
TTACGGCCAGCCCATCCGCAAGCGGTTCACTCACTCAGATGTCCACTGGACATCTGCCACTGGGTGGATCGTTCGCTCATGTTAAAAAGCCTCGCCGTACCTTCTAGGTATGCCTGCGTCTACCTGCCGGTAGGCAGGTTTTTTGTCTCGCTCAGCACAAAATTTGCTCGCACTCGCCCGTCTGGCCGCCGGACAGGCGCAATCATGAAAGTTTAAACGATACTCTAAGCTGAGCTAGATATCCGAAATTTAGCTAGACTTATTTTAGGCGAAAACTTCGGATATCTTACTTGGCGTTTTCACTTAGCGGACTTAACCAAAGAAATTTAGATCTATGAAAAAACTCATTTTCCTACTTTTATCGGCACTTTTCCTCAGCTTCCTTTCGACACCAGAGCTTTGTGCTCAGGAGTTGAAGCAGGAGCATATGGAACAATTGAAATTTCGGCATATTGGACCAGTGGGGAATAGGCTGGTGGCGGTAGCCGGTATTCCAGGCGATCCCTTGGTGTACTACGTGGGCGCTGCGACAGGCGGTATTTGGAAGACCATTGATGGTGGGCTGAATTGGAAACCGGTATTTGATAAGCAACCAGTGCATTCGATTGGCGCCTTGGCCTCAGCCCCAAGCGAACCTGAGGTCATCTATGCCGGTACGGGAGAAGCCTTTATCCGTTCCAATGTTTCAGTGGGAAACGGTATGTGGAAATCGACGGATGGTGGTGATAATTGGCAACATATTGGTCTAGAGAAAACCGGCCGGATCAGCCGTATCGTCGTTCATCCCGACAATCCAGACCTCGTCTATGTCGCTGCCCTAGGACATGGCTACACCCCACAAAAGGATAGAGGGATATACAAAAGTATCGATGGGGGAAAAACCTGGGACCAAGTCCTGCATGTAGACGAAAATACGGGTGCCTCGGACCTGGTGATGGATCCGCATAACCCACGTGTTTTATTTGCAGGCCTATGGCAATTGGAACTCCGACCTTGGACCCGCACCAGCGGTGGGCCGGGGAGTGGCATTTACCGTTCCCTTGATGCAGGAGAAACCTGGACGAAATTGGAAAAGAACGGTTTGCCAGAAGGCGATGTGGGTAAGATTGCCCTAGCCATGACCCAAGCCCAAGCCCAAAGAATCTACGCCTTAATCGAAACGGGGGATGGTATTCCATTGAATGGTAAAAAAACAAACACGGGGGAGCTATGGCGGTCGGACGATCGCGGAAAGACCTTCAAACTGGTCAATTCTGATCGAAACCTCAGTGGAAGAGGGGCTTATTACACCCGTTGCGCTGCCTCGCCCGACAACCCGAACGAAGTCTACTTTATGTCGGCTAGTTATTTCACCAGTATTGATGGTGGTGTGACGGCGAAGGGGCCTGCTCCGGGAGCTGCACCCAACTGGGATCATCACGAAATGTGGATCGACCCAACGAATGGTGATCGACAGATTGTAGTTGGTGATGGCGGCCTTTCCATTAGTCAAAATCGTGGAAAATCTTGGCATCGTGTGCATTTGCCCGTTGCCCAATTATATCATGTGACTACCGACACGGAAGTCCCGTACAATGTCCTCACTAATCGACAGGATGGTCCGTCCATGAAGGGGCCGAGTCGCAGTCGGACGCAAACCTTTTTTGGATCCTTTATTCCTTCCGGGATGTGGCATGATGTGGGTGGGGGTGAAAGTGGCTTCGCTACTGCAGATCCAACGGATCCGAATATCGTTTGGTCAAGCGCTTCAGGACGTGGAGCACTAGGCGGTGTGGTAGTGCGCTTCAATGAAAAAACGGGACAATTTCGACAAGTTGAGGTCTGGCCAGATTACACAGCGGGTAGGCCGGCAGCAGATGTGAAGTATAGGTTCCAATGGACCTTCCCTTTATTGATTTCACCACACGACAATAATACGGTATATGTCGCTAGCCAGTTTGTCCATCGGACCCAAAATGGCGGTCAATCCTGGGAGGTCATCAGCCCTGACCTAACGCTCAATGACAAGTCCAAGCAGCAATTTTCTGGTGGCTTGACCGGCGACAATATTGGCGTGGAATATGCCAACGTGGTATATGCTTTTGAAGAGTCCCCAGTAAAAGCAGGTTTGCTTTGGGCGGGCACCAATGATGGCTTGATCCACCTGAGTCGCGATAATGGAGAGAACTGGGAAAACGTCACGGCGAAGGTTCCCGGTATGCCGCAATACGGTGCTGTGAGAAACATCGACGCTTCCTCTCATTCGGAAGGCACAGCCTATATGACCGTCGACGCCCACGAAATGGGCGACTTCCGGGCCTATGTGTATCGGACGGATGATTTTGGAAAAAGTTGGACTAAAATCACCAAGGGGATCCCCGACTCGAACCTTAGCTATTGCCGGATGATCAAGGAAGATCCCTTCCGCCAAGGCCTACTTTATTTGGGTACGGAGAATGCCTTGTATGTATCCTTCGACAATGGAAGCAACTGGCAATCGCTGATGAGTAATATGCCAGCAAGCCCGATGTATTGGCTAGATATTCCGGAGCACTTCAATGATCTAGTAGTGGGGACCTATGGCCGCGGTATCTGGATCTTGGATGATATTTCTCCCATACAGCAATGGACAAATAAAGTCGCCTCGTCTGAGATTCATCTATTTGATCCTAAAGATGCCTATCGTTTCCATCCGGTTTCTAGTGTTATGCAGTTTTTCCCTGAAGCTTCTTCCGGGGAAGACCCTCCTGCTGGCGCTTCGCTACACTACTGGTTATCGGACGAAAAAGCTGAGGCAGCAAAAGATAAGACCATCCTCAAGATCACCAATGCTACCGGAGATACGATCCGGACTTTACAACATAAGGGTAAAGCTGGCTTAAACAGAATATGGTGGGATCTAAAAGATGAACCCACTACCGAAATTGTTCTGCGTACCAAGCCAGCATATGCTCCTTGGGTGGAATTGAGCGAAAATCGAACCCGCAAATCACTGAACCCGCCCCTCTCCAATTTAGTCCCACCGGGCACCTATCAAGTTCACCTGATGAAAGACGGTACCGTGCATCAGACGCAGTCTATGAAAGTCCTTAAGGACCCCAATTCTGAAGGTGGAGCCGAAGATATTCGTATGCAATTGGATTTGCTAGACGAAATCAAATCGGATTATGAGGAGATTTCTATTGAAATCAACAAAGCGGAAAGGATTCGTCGTCAACTCCGGGATTTGAAATCCATTTTAACGGAAGAAACTCAGCCTGTTGCCAAAGAATTGTCAGTCGTTGATAGCACTGTGACCGAATTGGAAAACAGAATGATGCAGTTAAAACATACAGGATTGGGGCAGGATATGATCCGCTTGCCAGGTATGTTATTGGAAAAGTTGTCTTACCTCGCCTCTGCGGTCGGCACCGCTGACTTCAAGCCAGCTGACCAGCATGCGGCCGTCTTTGATAAGTTGCAAGGGGAGTGGGATGCGGTCAAGAAAGAATGGCAAGAATGCTTGGAAGGTCCCGTGAAAAAGCTGATCAGGACTTTACAGGATAAGGAAGTTGGTGCCTTGATTGTGCCGAAGTAAATTTCTGGACAAAAGCTTAACACGCAAATATGAAGTAAAGCACAGAGCCCTTCTCTCCATCAGGGAAGGGCTCTGCCATATTGAAAACTCGAATACGAAAGAATATAGAAATCCACCGAGCATTCGAGCCGATCCTTATTAAGAATGAAATTTGGGGCATTTTTACCGGCTGGATAATAATAAAAGGAACCAGCAGCCAATGCAACCGACTTAATCTTGCATTTGGGCATAAAACTTCCGCCATTCTGAGGCATCGTAAATTAATTGTGATTCCTTGATCATACCATTTTCTACTCGAAACCATTCCGTGCCAAAATTGCTTTCTAAGCCTGGTATGGAAGACTTAAATTCGTACAATACGACCACCCAATCTCCATGCTCAGCCATCCGAATAATCCTAAGGCCCGTTAGTACCTTGCTCATTTCCTGCGCCAAGGCGATAAACGCTGCTTTGGAGTTAAGTTTGACCATCGGGTTACTAAATCTATACGCTTCGGTTAGTAAAGCTAAAGACGCTGTGATTTCCGATGGGTCATTGAACCCATTCAAGAACTTTTCCACCACTTCCTGATTTGTCATGTCTTGCTGTTTTTGTTGTGAATACATAAAACTTGAAGTGAATCCCATCGCGATTAAAAGAACAACCTTCATCGTTTTCATAACATGATGATTTTGTAATTAATGATGGGACAAACATCAGCGTTTTACGGACGATTAATCTTGGTGGAGACCAAGATTTTGAAACTGGAAATGGTTGATGCGTTTACGGGAATTTGTAGGCAGGAGGTTCTATCTTTTTAGAACAGCTAATCATCGTTTCACGAAAAAAGGAATAAGCCGCCCCTCCAACACCTCAGAACAAACCACCTTAAAACAAGGGGAAGGTGACCTGAGGATTATAAAACCACCAGATCACCTCATCGGATATGGATATACTCTTAGTAGGTCTTTAGGCTTTACTTCTCATCATCATTTAAGGAGCTAATACACATGACCGTATCATCAACATTGATGGGTGGGGTGGCTAGCATATAGAGAATCACTCCGTCTTTTGGGGATTTATATTCCTCTATAGTTTTTCCAAACTCATCCGTGGTATGACCAACAATTTCATCCTTTTTGACGGTATCTCCAGCTTTAAATTCGCTGTAAAAAATCCCGTCCACCGCAGATTTGATATAGGTCTGATCATTGCGATAAACGATATTCGGATGAGGCCCGCTACCATTGGCGTACATATCCATGGTGGCCAGCATATTATACACTCCAGTTTTGATTAGATTGACATTCTCCTCTTGTACATTCCCTAACTTGCCACATTCGATACTTAATGCTGTTTTCCCGTCCTGAACAGCCTGTTTGAAGGTATACTTTGCGGGATCAGTATCTGAAATGGTGTAGGGGTAGGAAACCACAAATTCGAACCCACTATCTTCTGAAAGTTTCTTAGCCAATGCGGTTTGCTTTGGTTTTTTAGTGTTGTTGTAATAACACACAAAAGGGATCAGGTCTTCACAGGCGTCTCCACCATGAATATCTAGAAAAACCTCGCTTACCGGAATAATGTTGGTCGTTATAAAATGCGCTATTTGTTCGGTAATGCTACCATCAGCCTTCCCCGGGAACGCATTGTTCAGGTTTTTTTGATCCTGAGGATTGATGAATGGGGTTCGGGTGAAAAAGGAACCTAGATTGGCAATTGGGATAACTACTAGGGTTCCCTTGAGTTTCTGCACGTCAATTTCTTGCATGATGGCCTGGGTAGCAACAATGGGAGGGTATTCATATCCATGTACACCTGCCACAATGGTGAATACGGGACCATCTGTTTTCCCCTTTATGATGGCTACCGGTAAATGTCCTTTGTTACCCAGGCTATCCTCAAAATTGATGCGCATTTGTTCTTTAACTGGGCGAATATTTGCATTGAAAATCGCTTGAAACTGGTTTTGTGAGCTTACATTATTAATGCTTAAAAGTACCAAAAGGAAGGAAAGAATCTGTGTTATCTTCATTGTACTATTTTCTTTACAAAAGAGTGAGCAGAGGTTGTGTTGCGGATAGTTGATGCAAACCCTAGCCTCCATGGTTGAAATTTGCCGCAAAATAGGCAATGAATGAATACGATGCCAGTACCAGAGAGACTTCACGATTACAATTGTTAGGCTACTTGATTTAAAGTTGGCACACCTTCAATCCAACACTTATCGTATTTTGCGACCGCTGAATAAAATATAGATCATGAGCAAAAAATACACCATTCAAAGCAGCCCATTCGTAGTGCCGACTACCGACGGCAAACTCATCGAAGAACACTTCGGCAATGCCACCACTGGAGACGCCTCCCTCAGCATTGCGCATATGGTGGCTCCTCCTGGCTGGAGCGAACCCTTTCAAACCCCAGAGTTTGATGAGTACACCTACATCATTCGTGGGAAGAAACAATTCATTATTGATGGGGAGACAGTGATTTTGGAAGCGGGACAGTCCATTAAGATCGAGAAGAATACGCGAATTCAGTATTCTAATCCTTTTGCGGAGGAGTGTGAGTATCTAGCGATTTGTACGCCGGCATTTTCGATGGATTTGGTGCATCGGGAGGAGGGCTAAAAATAAGGCCCCTCTTCAGCCAGAAGCGATAAGTCAGGCTGGAACTTTTCAATTGCCTTCCATACTTCCTCACTAATATGTGTGCCATAGAGATATACCTTTTCCACTTGAGGTAAGTCCAATAAGTGTAGAGCTCCTTCGTCAGCTAGTAGGGAATAGGAGAGGTTAATGGTTCTTAGTTGCGGTAACTCACTTAAATGGGCCAGTCCAGGTCCTTTTAAGCAGGTCTTAGGCAGATAAAGTTCCTGCAAATCTGTCATCTGGCTGATGTAAAAGAGACCATCGTCCGTGATTTCACTACCTGGAAGTGATACTTTTGAAAATAGGTCATAATAGGGTTGGAGAGAAAGTAAGGTTTCATCCGTGACAGTAGCAGGGGGAATAGTTTGTGCTACAGAGAAAAGACCTTTTCGACTCGGGTCAGGGGCAATGACTAGTCCTAGTTTAGTTCCTAATTGATCTAGTTGCTTAGCCAGCTTGGCCAATTTCTTTTCATCCTGAACCCGCTTCTTTTGTTGTTGTTGGAATTGGGGTATGAAACGCTTGGCGATAGCTTGCCCTTCGATTCCGGGCGGACCTGCTCCCCATTGCATGTCTTCTCTCGCGCCTTCCTCAATCCACCATTTCAGCAAAGCCACTTCATCCTCACTCAATCCTTTTTTTTGCTGTGGAGGCATCCTCTCCTCGTCTGATAAGGGAAGCGTAATCCGATGGTACAATTCGCTTTGGACCGCATTACCAGGGACGAGTGCTGCTTTCCCGCTTTTCCCTCCCGCCTGAATAGTATGGAAAGAAGTCATCAGGAAATCTCCTTTGGTCTTGTGCTTGTTGTGACAAGATTGACAGCGAGATTCGAATACGGGCAAGAGGATATCTTCAAAGAGTAATAGTTCTTCAGTGGGCTTTTGTTGGGCAGCGGAAGTAGACAGGCTTGGGGTGTACGCTGTCAAAAAGCCAGGGCCATGGGTGAGGGATCCGCCTAGGTGGCTGGTATAAATGACCAGTCCTAGGATAGTCAGGAGTGAAGCTGGGTAGATGCGACTTTGCCAAGTTGAACTTTTGGTAGCTGCATCCTGGTTTTGTGCCTGTGGGAGAACTGTGAATCGCCAACCGTAGGTGACAAGCATCAGCAGGCCTAAGCCCACACCGCCCCAGAGATGCTGTCTGACTAAACTGCCTTGATAATCTCCGGTCCGGTACAACAAAAAGCCAGCTCCAATGGTACAGAGGGAGCTTATGATGGCCGCTATCCAAAGAATCTGGAACACCTTTGTTCGGGTTTGTTGCTTGATGAAAGCCCAAAGTTCCAAGCCTACCAGTAGCAAGATCAAGCCGATGGGAAAATGCAGGAGTAGGATATGAAATCGCCCCAGGAAGTAAGTCCAATCACTGGCCTGCGTGCTAGGTGCGGGTAGAAAAGGAAGAATGGCTAAAATTCCGGCTGCGAACAGCAATAGCCAGCCCAATGTTTTCTTGTTTTTCATGTAAGTCGGTCTACTCGTTTCGTTATCGGTTCAATTTCTCGCTGCTCTTTTAGGAAGCGTCATGTATGTTTAGGCTAAGACTTCGCGCAATACCTGATTACTATCTCCAAAACGCTCCACGGGTACATCGAAGGCTTGCAGCATGGCTACATACAGGTTGGCCAGCGGAGTTTCTTCCGGGAATTTCAAGTTTTGTCCGGTCTTCAGACTGCCTCCGGCTTGGCCGGCCACTACGATGGGTAAGTTGGTCGGACGATGGCGATTCCCGTCTCTGAGACTCGAACCGTACAGGACCATCGACTGTTCCAAGAGTGACTTGTCTCCCTCCTTCATCTGCGATAAACGATCGAGGAAATAGGCGAACTGCTCGGTATGCCAGTAATTGATCCGGCCGTACATGTCCAGTAGGTTGGCATTATCTCTATGATGCGAAATGGTATGGTGATTACCCGTTACACCATCCAAGAAAGTGAAATTGCGATTGCTTACAGAATTGCCAAACATGAAGCTAGTCACTCGCGTGGCATCACTCCACAATGCCAAAGCATTGATGTCCATCATGAGTCGGACTTTGGTGGTAATATCGACGCCGCCATTCAAATCTAGATAGTCTTCTACTCGAACATTGAGTCGAATCAGTTCTTTCTTAATATCTGGTGTGATGTTGGCTTCGAAGTCTTTTAACTTATCATCAGAAACCAAGCGTTTTTCTACGGATCGAACAGATTCCAGGTATTCCGACATCTTGTTTTGATCGGCTGCTCCCAGATGTTTATTGAGTCGCTTGGCATCTTGCATCACCAGGTCAAGCACGCTCTTCTTGAAAGGGTTTTCTGTTCCTTGAGATTTACCTGGCACGAATCTTCGGAAAAGGCGATTGAAGGCGTGAACGGGGTCGATCTCTCGGGGGCAGGGTTGGTTGGGGCTGGACCAGGAAATGGAGGAGCCGTACAGCCGAGTGTAGCCCACATTACTATCTACGCCCCCTTTGACCGGGTCGACGGCGTACTCCAAGGAAGGGAACAGTGTTTGCTGACCTACATGCTGGGCTGCCAACTGATCCATGGAGATACCATTGACATTGATATTGGCTCCGGTTGTTTTGGTGATATTGAAGCAACTGAGGAAGGGAGCCGTTTTGGTATAGTGCCCATCCGTACCTCTGACATCAACCAAGTTGTTCTTCAATTCACTGAGGATGATCAAGTCCTTTTTAAAGGCTTCGAGGGGCTTCAGGGTAGGGGATAGCTCAAAGTTGCTGCCCCAGCCTTTGGGCGTCCATTTATCTTCTCTGACACCATTGGGGAAATAGAAAATAGCCATTCTTTTAGGGCTATTCTGTTCGTAATAGCGGCCAGGGTCTAAACCGGCAGGAACCATGGCTTCTAAGAAGGGGAGGGTCATGCAAGCGCCCAGTCCTTGGAGCATGGTTCTACGAGAGATTTGATTCTTCTTCATGACGGGCTTCCGTTTGATTATTAGTTCTTTAAAAATCCTCCTCGACTACTACGGGGTCGCTGATCTTATACCGAAAAGGATAGCTCATGACTACGGCTTCCAAAAACTGGCTTGAATTGAAATCTTCTTCCATGAGGGTATTGGCCAGCGATTGGACTGTTTTATAATCTTTAAAGTTAATAGATCGCCCGAGGGCAAATCCCAGGAACTTTTGTGACAGGTTTTTGGCGAACAAGTGCTTTTTGCCGAGTAGAACCTCTTTGAGTTGGGAAGGTCCATCGAAGGATTCTCCCGTCTTGAGGGTGCCGGAGGCGTCGATTTGGGCCAGCTGGGGCTGATAGCTTTCGCGCCAGCGCCCGATGGCGTCGTAGTTCTCCAAGGCAAATCCTAAGTCATCCATTTCCTGATGACAGCCCATGCAGGCGGGATCTTCTCTGTGAATCTCTAGCAGCTCTCGCAGGGTCATTTCCTCGTGGGTTTTCTTGGCCGCCTCTAGCTCCGGGACGTCGGGCGGCGGGGCCTTCGCCGGCGTGCCCAAGACTTTTTCCAATACCCATTTACCACGTAGAACAGGACTGGTACGGGTCGGCAGAGAGGAAGCGGTTAAAACACTGCCCATCCCCAAGATACCGCCTCGCTTTTCGGCTCCTAATGTCACTTTACGTAAGCCTAAGCCATCCACCCCATCAATGCCATAGTGTTCGGCTAAGGGACGGTTGAGGAAGGTGTAATTGCCATCGAGCAGTTCTAGTAGGTTTTGACTTTCTGTAAGGGTATGATAGAAATATTGTACAGCCTCTTCCTTCATGAAGTGCTCTAGTTCCGGAGTATAGGTTGGGAATTTATCTGCGTCAACACTATGAGAGGGGTCACTTAATTTGTCAATGTCCAACCACTGCGCTGCGAAACTCTCTGCCATCCGCTTTACCTTGGGACTTTGCAACATCCGCTGAACTTGAGTTTTGAGCAGCGTTGAATCTTGTAGCTCTTGGCGGTAGGCCGCTTGCAGTAGTTCGTCATCAGGAAGGCTAGACCAAAGAAAGAAAGACAAGCGGGAGGCCATTTCAAAATCGTTCACCAGGTAAGGGAGTTCTGAGGGCCGATCTCCTTCCTGTCGAATCAGAAAGTTCGGGGAGACCAGCACAACCTTTAGGGCTTCTGCAATCCCATGATCAAACCGATGCTTTCCTTTGGGGAGTTGGGCGTATACTTCTTCGAAGAAATTTAATAATTGCTCTTCTTCAGCCGGTAGTAAGATGCGGCGATAGGCGCGAGTCGCAAACGGATATAAGATGGCTTGCGCAACGTCTCTCCTGGCCTTGGTTTTAGCGACGTCCCCTCCCCAGAGT
>JAHQWA010000327.1 GCA_019634045.1 Saprospiraceae bacterium | reverse complement strand
GCAGGTGCAGCGGAGGCTCCAACGATTTTGAGTGGGAAAACGGCCACTTTAAAGCCAGTGTAAGGCAGGGCATCCAGGTTCGTCAATTGTTCCATATGACAGTATTCCTTGTCTATTCCGACTAAATGTGCTTCCCAGAATAGATTCGGGTTATTCTCCTTTTTAGCTCGCTCGATCAGGTGTGGAAGCGGAAGGTCCCAACCCCACTGATCAATCCCCATTACTTTCACCCCTTGATCAATGATCCAGGAGGTAGCTTCTGCTGACATACCTGTTCCTTTTTCGAAGAAGTCTTGGGTGCCCATATGTTTATCTCGTCCAGTTTTGATCAATACAATCATCCCAGGCTTTATTTCGAGCTTATTGGACTCCAAGAATTCCTTAATATCCTGTACAGTAATCGCTTCAAAATCTGGCTTATGCTTCATATCAATCACAAGACCTTCCCCAAAGCACCAATCAAGCGGCACTTCATCTATTGTTTTGGCCGGTTTTCCTTCGGAGGTAGGTGCGTAGTGCCAAGGGGCGTCTAGATGAGTCGTGGAGTGTACGCCCATCTTTTGAATCGTATCATCTGCCCAACCCATGAATCCTTTCGGGAAAAGTCGAGTAGGTAAGCCGAAGAAACGCAGCAATAACTTTGCTTTACGATGTGGTTTATGTTTAATCTTTACCCGCATAAACCAGGGGTCCCCTTTCGTGTACTGAATCGGCTTGCTAAGGTCGATGATCTTCATACTATTTAGTTCTTGATTAGTGGTCCAGTGAAAATACAATTTCTGTTCGAAATTTGATTCTTAGTGGACGCCCTCGAGCGCTCAATGGGGTAAACTGGCAATGCTTTCGCAGTAATACCAACAATCTCTTCGCTTCTTGATAGCAACCTCCTCCAAGGTGTTTTTGCAACTCTACTTGAGAAATATAACCATCTTTTTCTACGATGAAACTCACAGGGATTCGGCCTTCAATACCTTCTTTAATAGCAAGTTCGGGATATGTAAGATGTGTTTTAAAAAAACTCAGTAAGCGTGCTTTGGTACAGGCATTTTGTTCGGCCTCTGTGCCTTCAATTTTGTGACACCCAAAGGCTTTGGGCATACGAGGCACATGGACGAAAACTCCTAGACTGTCTGATGGGGAAGTTAAAGGTACTGGTGAGGCAACGATCTGACTAAAACTATCAGTCACGACAAATATAGTTGCACAAATAGAACTTAGAAGAGACAAGCTATTAGAAATATAAAACCAGATACTCTGCATCAATATATTGATCCCCTACCTTCAGGTCTTTCTTCACCATCGGTCCTTGTGGGATAAACCCGAGACGCTTGTAAAAGCCAGAGGCAGACCGATCGGTATGTAAAACCCATAAATGGATTTGTTCTAAACCGGGCATGGCTTTAGCTCGTCTAATTACTTCTTCCATTAGAAGTTTTCCGATTCCTTGGCTTCGCCGAGCTGCCTTTGTGTACATGGCATGAACCATTGACTTGTGCAGGGCTTTAGAACGCCTGTCTCGTTTAAACTTCACAAAGCCTACCAGCTCATTTTCCACAAAAGCCCCTAATACATAGTAAGTCGGTGGATTATCAATAGGCCTAATCTCTTCCTCAAAGTCGGCTAAGGGGCGTTTAGACTCATCTTCATAACTTTCGCTAAAGCCCAAAGGAGATTCTTGAAAACTGAGCAATCGCAATTGTCGGAAATCCATAGCGTCGCTCACTTGAAGGAGGCGGATATTTACCATTTATAATGATGCTATTAGATATAATATTGGTGTATGAGGTAACTACCAGCTCGCGCCGCCACCACCACCACCGGAGGAGCCGCCACCCCAGCCGCCACCGCCACCTCCCCCAGAAGAAGAAGAACTGCGCGTTTTCTTGGGAATGATTACGACCTTGCTATGGATATAATCGCAATTCTTGCACTCATAGATCTGTTTTTCCTTGCCCGAATGGCTATAACTGGCTCTGCGTAATGTTTGCGTTTGCGCCAAGTGGTAGGTCTGATACTTACACTCAGGACACTTGGAGTAGGCAGAAAACCGATTGGCATATCTCAAAATCATGACATCATCCAGGTCTTCAGTTACCCAGACATCATAATCTACAACGCCCAGTGCTTCTTCGGTAATTTGTCCCTTTTCGAGGTAGTCATCTTCCTCCTCTTCAGTTAATTTCCGCATCGGTTTCCCATTCAGCTTGCTAAACCTAGGTTGGTCCCGTAATTTCCTGGAAATTCGGCGAATGATGAAATAGAAAAAGATATACGGTAAAGGAAAGATTACCATGAAGAAAATTCCTTGTACATAGCGCACATGGCGGTACTTATCGTACAGATCCTCCTTGTTACCTAGGGTAATCATGATCCAAGCTGCAATGCCTATATGGAATAGAACGGCAGCAATGATATACCAGTATAAAACTGGATGTACTCGATAGCCAAACAAATGCTTCAATTCCGGACCACGCTCTGCCGCCCGAATCTCTTCCAATGCCGCCGGGTCCTCCAGCAAAGTCTTTAGACGAGAAACGGTTCTAATCAAACCTTCACCATAGGCCTGTCGCTGAAACTGTGGTACCAACTCATCCAATAAGACCCGGTAACATATTACATCGGGCAGGACGGCTTCAAGACCATATCCCGTTTCGATCTCCGAGCGACGTTGATCCATTACTACTAAAAGTAGCAAGCCATTATCTACACTCGCTTGGCCAATCCCCCAAGTATTGAATAGTTCTGTAGCAAAACTCTTTGGTACTTGTTGGCCAATAGAAGGCAAAACCACAACAGCCATTTGAGCCGTTGAATTTCCTTCTAGCTGGCTAATGATTTGATTCAGTGTCTGGCGAGCTTCGAAGGAAATGATGTTTGTGGGATCACTTACATAGCCTCCACCGCTACGTTTAGGATCAGGAACATCTTGGATGGTAAATTCTCGCTGACTTAAAAGAGGACTACTAAACAACAGATTGAGCAATAGGAATAAAACCAGTGTGCTCTTTTGTCGTATCGTTCCGAGAGAAGTGATAAAGGAAATGATGTCTTTCCGACTTATTTGGTGCCAATGCATCAGACCTGGCGTGTTCTTCATCAAAGTGGTTGGGTTGTTAGTCCATCCAATCTATAAAATGAGCCCTTCAATTCCCAATTTTTAGGACGAAAAGTAATTACAGTCAGATTAAGCTTAACTTCACAGGACAATACCTTCTTGTTTTATTTCCTAAACTGTAAATCATGGCACAACTAAAGACAGCTCAGAATGATCAAGATGTAATTGCTTTTATCAACACAGTTGATAATGAAAGAAAAAAGGCGGATTGTCTGCAAATCATGAAAATGATGCAAGAAATCACGGATAAGGACCCTATGATGTGGGGCAACAGTATTGTCGGGTACGGTAGTTACCATTATAAGTATAAAAGTGGGCGTGAAGGAGAGTGGTTTCTGACTGGGTTTTCGCCACGAAAACAGAGTCTAACTATCTATGTCATGGGCGGTTTTAGTTACCACACCGAACAGTTGGAGAAATTGGGGAAATACAAGCAAAGTAAAGGCTGCTTATACATCAATAAACTAGACGATATTGATGAAGAGGTTTTACGGGTCTTACTCCAAAACTCGGTCCGCATAATTCAAGAGGCGCATCCAGCGCAAGATTAAAAATCTTTCGGCCTGCACCGCCCGGTGCAGACCGAAAGAGCAAAGCGACTTTAGATATTGCAGGAAAGATAAAAGAGAAGATGACAGCAAGAAATCAACGATTGACACCACAAATATCACCCGTGGAAGTCAATTCAACATCAAGTCAATATTAAGTAACAGTTAAAAATGAACGAAGAGGAATTAGTCTGCTCGTAAGCAGCTCTAAGAGAGTATAAGTAATTGAAAATGAGGCTACAGCCGATCACTGTAAATAATCAGCTAAAACAAGAGCAGACAAAAATTTAAAATAGGATCAGGTAATACCCAAGAGCAATTGTAAAGTTGGCCACACTAGTTCCGCTCTTTCTTGGTTCATATCTTTCTTTTCTGCCGTAACAAGATGATCCACGCCTTCCCGCGCTAGACTTAACATCTTTGTTCGTTCTGGCCCGGGAAAGTTAGAAAAGGTGCGACGCAATACAGGCAACACTTCTTGAAAAGCCTCGGGAGGTAAGGTATCCACCCAATTATCCAACATTTCCCATAGCGCCGGGTGATAGATTAACACCAAACCACTTCCATGTAAAAAACCTTCTAGCCAGTTGGCCACTTCCAAAGCATGACTACTTGAAGAAAGGGCAAAGTACAGTCGGTTTGTTGTTCCTTGAATATCCATGGCACTCTTATCGAACAGAATGCGGGTACTTATTCCTCGAATTAAAGGTACTGTTTTAGGATTATCGGCGAGCTGGCGGAGGGCTGTATTCCACTGTTGTATATGGGCCTCGTTGTTTAATAAACCTATCCGTTGATTAACTCCTAGCAGTTTTTGGAATAATTCTTTTGAAAACTCCTCATTAATGCCCACAGCAGCAGCCGATATGCCAATACAAACTCGCGGAACAATCTCATCAATGAGATCATAGACCGCACTGACATTCGTCTTTCTAGCATCACCATATTGCGTGATGTCTACCAGAGCGGGCAAGCTATCCATTAGGAAAAAGACATCTTGGGTCATCGCCGCCAAGGCTTGCAGGCGGCTAATCAAAGGATTTATCAGTTCAACTAAATCTGCCTTCAGCACTTGGCCGATGTACGTCGCCACTTCGGATAAAGATTCACTGTCAGCAGCTGCCTGGCCAACGTAGGCGGCAGCTGCATCTCGAACGGTATTTCCCCATATTCCCACTTCAATGAACCGAATGCTAAATTCTGGCTGCCATTCCATTCGCCAGATTTCCTTAAAGCTACCCGTTGCATTTGCGTTTGCCTCTTGGGATTGCCCCCAAGGTATTCCTAAGAGGCTCAAGCGGTGCAATAGATGGCTTTTTTGCAAGTCCTTGGGTTCTCGCAGGTCTATCCCGCCGCGAGGGTTGGTAGAAGTACCTTTTAAATATTCGACTTTGGTGCTTTCCCAATATTTCGATAGCCGACAAGATTTGATTTGCTTAAGTAGATCGTCCAAGAAAGGAATACTAGGGATGTCAGGCGGAACTTTACCGACTTTATCTCCTACCACCAAACGATCTCGAATGAAGTCCAGGCGAGCGGCATCGCCCTCTCCAAAGACGGCTAAGGCGGCCTCCTCTATCTCTGCTTGCCCCGGTACTACTACCCCCCTGATCGCGGCCAATGTATCTGCCAATCTGACAGCCTCCAAAACGTGAGCAGAAGAAGCATTAAAGTCTTGCTCTCTGAATAAACGGGCCACTTCAATCATCCAATAGGTAACAGCCGCCTCTTTTCGATTAAAAAGCAAGTCATACCAGGCAGGGGACAAGACACCAGCTCCATAACCGCTGCTAAAGGCCAGTCGGTTATAGCTCCATGGTATCCAGGTAGTTTTTATCTTCTTTTTCTTGATTCCTTTAAGCAAGGCATTATCCCGAGTTGCCTTAAATTTTGGCAAATCCACTAATGCCGGGGCATGCCATGCGCCACAAACCACAGCCACTCTTTCATAGTCTGCTTTGACCACCGTTCTGAGCACCTTACGCATATACGCCTCCCTGCGAAGGTTTTCATCTGATTCTTTTCTTCCACTATCGTTCCGCAACGTTCGGATTAAGTCGGTAATTGTGGAAAAGACATCCTGATCGTTGGCAACCTGTTCAAAAGTTGCTTCCCACCAGCGTTCTCGATCTTCGTAGCCAGCAAGCTTCGCCATATAACCAAGCGGATCTCGCTGCAATGCTGGATCAATAGTTGGTCCTTCGGTTCGGAAGCTCAATTGTCGTTCCTCTCTCTCCCATTCCTGTAAGGTATATTGCATCCCCATGGGCAGGTCCATGAATCTAATCGTAATACCTGAGCGGACCGCGTATTGAATGGCTTGCCATTCTGGAGAAAAACTAGCAAACGGGAAGTAGGAGGCCTCTTGTAGGTTTTTCGGATTGTAAGTAAGGAGGGCAACTGGAGGTACTAATTCTTCGTACCCCATATACTTGATGGCACCTTCAGCATCAGCTGGTGCCTCAACAACTAGGCAATCGGGTTGCAACTCTTCCAGGGCTCGTAGCAGTCGTTCGCTCGAACCTGGTCCATGATGTCGGATACCAAAGACTTGGAATTTTTGCAACATAATCTAAAAAAGCTGACCCGATTAAGCGGAGTGTTTTACTCTAAAAACAGTGAGGTAAAAGTAAAGTTTTTCCCATCAAAGAGTCCCTTATCACTTAATTTCAATGAAGGGATGACCAATAAGGCCATAAATGATAAGGTCATAAAGGGGGCTCTCAAGGTACTCCCTAATTCTTCTTTAGCGTATCTATCCAATCCTGCATAAGCCTTTCCTACTTCAACACCTGATTGATTGGTCATAATACCTGCTACTGGCAAGGCTAGCACTTTCTCCTCTCTGCTGTTGGCTATCGAAATTCCGCCTTTCGCAGCAACGACCAAGTTGACGGCCTTACAAATATCCTCGTCATTGGTTCCAACCGCTACAATATTGTGAGAGTCGTGCGCTACGCAGGAAGCCAAAGCCCCTCTCTGCAAACCAAACCCGCTGATAAAAGCAATAGCTGGTGGCTGATTTTCATAACGATTAACGACTACTAGCTTCAAGATATCTCGCTCCGTATCGGCTTCAGCCTTATTGTTTACGATCTTAGCCGCAACTTCTTCTTTTTGGGTAATCAATTCTCCATCCAATGCTCGAATCACCTGTATCCTTTGACCTGCTGCTTTCACTGCAAATTCCGCTACGGATTTGGGCGCTGCATTGAAATGGTTAATGATTGGAGCTGGCTCCGTCTTGATGAAACTAGTGCCATTTTCCGCTACTAGTTGGCCGTCAATATAAGTGGCTAAAATAGGGAAGCGTTCCAGGTTTTCTACCACAATAAAATCTGCTGGGTCTCCTTCCTTTAGGAGTCCAATGGGCAAACTATAGTGTTTGACGGGGTTGATACAGGCGGCTTGTAATACGTCAAATAAATCATGCCCTTTTTCTATAGCACGAACGACTAGCTGGTTAATATGTCCTTCCAATAAATCATCGGGATGCTTATCATCGGAACAAAACATCAAGTTGCCAGCAAAAGAGGACATGAGTGGAATCAAGGCCTCGAAGTTCTTAGCCGCGCTACCTTCCCTAATGAGGACTTTCATGCCCTTTTGCAGTTTTTCTAATCCTTCTTCATAAGTAAAACACTCATGATCCGTAGAGATACCCGCAGCTATATAAGTATCCAAATCAGCCCCCCTTAAACCCGGAGCATGGCCATCGATAGGTTTACCTTTCAGTCTAGCAAGCCCAATTTTATGCATCACCTCTTTGTCTGCGTGTAATACCCCAGGGTAGTTCATCATTTCGGCTAGATACCGTATGTCTGGCATAGCCAATAGCTCTGCAATATCTTTTACCCCTACTGTATTTCCGGCAGATTCAAAATTGGTAGCAGGTACGCAAGAAGGAGCCCCAAAGCTGAACTTAAAGGGAACCGTTTTCCCATTCTCGATCATGTACTTCACGCCCTCCAAGCCATTTACATTGGCAATTTCGTGTGGATCCGAAACGGTTCCTACAGTACCATGGACCACAGCCAACTTAGCAAACTCCGACGGGACCAACATGGAACTCTCAATATGGACATGAGCATCCACGAAGCCCGGAAGAATGAAGTGCTCCCCTTGTCCTGGCAAGGCTAGTATGTACTTAATTTTACCATTTTGTATTTCTAATTGGACATGCCTGATTTTCCTATTAGGGATGTCCACTAAGTTTCCACGAATCTTCATATGCGCCTAATCTGAAATTCTCTTGTATTGTCTATTTCCAATCTTAAGTGTTTCTACTTCACCATTCAGCTCTGCCAGCTCAAAAGAAATCAAGGTATCCCCCATCCATTTTCGTGACCATTCTGCATTAAAGGTATCATAATGCCAGTGCTCTAGCTCCGCACCTAGCTGACTACTGACTTTAAGCTGCAACTTATCGTCGGATTCTTGAATCTCTACCTTACCCCAGAAAGGGTCATAATATATTCCGACATAGTCAGCTATTCTCTTGCTGGTCCTTGTCTCACTTTGCCTAGATAGCATTAACTCTTTTCTTTGTAAGGTTTGCCTAGTAGCTATCTGCTTATACAAACGCTTAAATTCGGTACTCCAATCCTGAGTCATTTCCCCTCGAAAAGCATCGATTACTTGATACAATAGGGCATGACGAACTTCAGCATGATCTAGGTTTCCTAACATATATACTCCCAAATCCAATTCAGGGACTAGACCGATAATGGCAACGGTTCCAGGTAGGCTGCCCGTATGAAACTGTAAAGCATACCCCTGATAATCATGTTGAAACCATCCCAAGCCATAGGTAGTCCAAGTTGGGTTGGTCAAGGCTGTTGTAGGATAAAACTGCTCTCTTGGAATGATGACTTGAGGCTTGAATAATTCTTGATAAGTCTCAAGTTCCAGCAAAGCCCGCCCATTGACCTTACCGGTATCCAACAAGAATTGCATCCATTTAGCCATATCGCTGACCGAAGACCATATCGCACCAGCTGGAGCAATTGGATCGGCACTACAATCCTCAATGGGAGTGACCTGGTCATTGATGTGATGATGAGGAATAGAACGATTCTTTTGCTGTTGAGAAGCCTGCAGTGTGGGATAGGTATTGTTCATACCGAGGGGAGAAAAAATGCGTTCCTGCATAAATTCTGGCCAAGGCTTCCCACTAACTTTCGCAATTAGTTTCCCGGCAGCCAAATACATGATATTCTGATAGGTATATCCTCCTCTAAATGGGTAAGCAGGCTTCAATCTTCTGATCCGTTCCAAAATCTCATCCGAGCCGAGATCATTGTAGTACCATAGAAGATCAGCATTACCTAATCCAGCATTGTGCGTGAATAAATCTCGGACCCGCAATTCCCGACTAGCATATGCGTCGTACAACTGAAAGTCGGGCAGATACTCCATGACTTTATCCTCCCAAGAAACCAAACCTTCATCGACTAGCATTCCCATAGCGGCTGACACCATGGCTTTTGTGGTCGAGCCAATGCTAAAAATCGTGTTTTGATCCACCTTTGCTGGAGTAGTCAAAGATCGAACACCATACCCTTTTGTCAATAAAACCTCTCCATCTTTCACGATAGCGACAGATAGGCCGGGAACCTCCCATTGCTGGCGAGCCTGTTCAATATAGCTATCTAACTTCTCAATAAGCTCACTTTGACTCTGGCTATATCCAATGGAGGTAACACAAAACAATAGCACGATACTAGCGATTCTTCCCACTACTTTTGGCATAAGTTGATTTTTAACTTGAAACTGACTTAATCCCCAGTTTATTGAGCAATTTATTCTTTCCAACCGGGGCCTTTTACCACACGACCTGGGGTTGCACCAGTATGTGCTCCATCCTTCAATACCTGAGTACCATTGACAAAAACATGTTGGACGCCTGTAGAGTATTGATGCGGTTCCTCAAACGTAGCATGATCACTGATTGTATTCGGATCAAAAATCACAACGTCAGCTGCATATCCAGGTTTTAGTAATCCTCGGTTTTTTAACTTCAAATGACTAGCCGGTAAACCCGAAAGTTTATAAATAGCTTCTTCCAATGGAATAACTTTTTCTTCTCGCACATACTTTCCTAGTAAGCGACTAAAGTTACCATAAGCTCTTGGGTGCGGATTAGATTTCAGAAAAACACCTTCCGTAGCCATGGAACCTGCATCAGAGCCAAAACTCATATAAGGAAGGGCAATCTGCTTCTTAACATTCTCTTCAGACATCAAAAAATAAACTGTCCCTACTCGGCTACCATCCGCTATTACTAATTCAATAGCGGTTTCTTCGGGACTCTTGCCCATGATACTAGCTACTTCAGCCAGAGATTTTCCGGTATACTTTTTCAAGGAATCATTTTTAAACCCCACTAATAGTACTTTTTCCGCTGAGCCTGCTGCATAATACAGGTTTTCCCAATCTTGAGCATCGGTTCGCATTTCCGAGATAACCTTTTGCCGAATCGTGGGGTCCTTTAGCCGTTCAGCCCAAGCATTATACCCACCTTCTTGCACCCATGGGGGCATGGAAGCATCCAGGCCAGTAGCTCCTGCCACATAGTTATACATGTCTGTGGTCAGCCGAATGCCAGCTGACCTTGCGCTATCGATCTTCTGGATTACTTGATCCATTTTGGGCCAATTGTTTTTTCCCGCGGCTTTCAAATGATATATTTCTGCTGCAATATTGGCAGTTGCCGCTATCTCTATAACCTCATCAACCGCTTCCAGGAGTTTATTCCCTTCACTTCGCATATGCGTGATATACATTCCCCCATATTCACTAGCGACTTTGCAGAGTTCTACTAATTCGTCTGTTTTGGCATAAAAGGCGGGAGCATAGATTAAGGAAGAGCCAATACCTAGCGCTCCTTCCTCCATAGCTTGGCGAGCTAGCTCTTTCATTCGTCCCAATTCTTCTTCAGATGGTGCCCTATCTGCTGAACCTAATTCGTGAATCCTTAAAGTAGTGGCTCCTACAAATGAAGCCACATTAGTGGAGACACCCTTTTGCTCAAGGAAGGATAAGTACTCTCCTAAGGTTGTCCAAGAAATATCATATTTAATATCCCCTTGCGCATTTTTTTCCTCCTCCTTCATCTTATCGCTGTAGGGGCCCATCGACCACCCCTCTCCCATAACTTCCAAGGTCACCCCCTGCATAATTCCACTCATCGAGCGCCCATCTTCAATCAAACTCTCGGTTGCCCAACTGAGCATATTGATAAAACCAGGGCTAACGGCCATTCCTTGAGCATCTATCTTTACTTCCGCTGTAGCTTCTCCTAAATCTCCCATGGCAGCAATGGTATCTCCCTGGATGGCAAGACTCCCAGCTGCAGCTGCCCCGCCTGAGCCATCGTACAATTGAGCATTTTCAATGATAACATCATAGTGAATGGCAGCTTCCTGGCAAGAATACAGAAGGAAAAAACCAATCAGGTACCAGTAATGAGTAGTTTTGCTTAGCATAGGTAAGGCGTATTAAGGGATCAGATGATTAAGGGAAAATGGAATGGATTGCTAGCTATGCCATATCGCAGAAGCTCCATGGCCTAACAACCCTGCTTTTAAATGTAAACTTATTCTAGCAAAAGCCTAAATTTAGCAGCAAACTTATTGACTTCAAATTGAGTATGGATTTACTAGTTTAATCTCTATTTTTAAACAAAACACTTATCAGCCACTGGGTTCTCTGTTGATAAAACCTTGCTGGTTGGCTCACTGCAAGAAGTCGCACTAAATACTAATTGAAACGATTATATGAAAAATCAACTTTTCACCCTGACTCTTTGTGCTATATGCCTTTGTCTGTCGAATTTCCTCTTTTCTCAAGCCTCCCATGACCAGCTATTGCAGGGCATGAAATATCGAAATGTAGGCCCTGCCAACCAAGGCGGGCGGATTGTAGATATTGAAGCCATTGAGAATGATTTTGCCCATGTATATGCAGCTTCAGCATCTGGCGGGGTCTGGAAGTCCGAGAATGCGGGGACCACTTGGGAACCAATTTTTGATGATTACGGCACAGCTTCTATTGGGGATATAGCGCTTTTTCAACCAAATCCCAATATCCTTTGGGTAGGTACCGGGGAAGCTAACAACCGGAATAGTGTTAGTTGGGGGGATGGGATCTATAAGTCTAGCGACGGAGGGAAATCCTTTACCAATGTGGGTTTGGAAAACACCCATCAAATAGCTAGGGTTGTCACACACCCCAAAGATCCAGATATAGTCTACGCTGGAGCCATTGGCCACCTTTGGGGGTATAGTGGGGATAGAGGCCTATTCAAGACTATCGATGGAGGAAAAAGCTGGCAAAAATTGACAAACGGTTTACCTGATGATGGTAAAACAGGCTGCATCGATCTAGTGATGGACTCTAAAAATCCGAAAATATTATATGCGGCCTTTTACCAACGGCTCCGTCAACCTTGGCATTTTCATAGCGGAGGCCCAAATGGGGGAGTCTACAAATCTACCAACGGCGGTAAAAGCTGGAAAAAACTCACTACTGGTTTGCCTACAGGCGATACTGGGCGGATTGGTCTAGCGATCTACAAGAAAAACCCGAAAATTGTGATGGCTTTTATTGAAGCGGAGAAAACGGATGATCTAAGCAAACCAGGGTCTGGTGTGTATCGAAGTGAAGATGGCGGGAATAGCTGGACTTATGTCAACACCTACAATAATCGTCCCTTCTATTATAGTCAGATCCGGATCAATCCCCATGACGATCAGAAGGTCTATCTCCTAACGACCCGCTTCATGGTATCAGATGATGGTGGCAAATCGTTGCGGAATGGTAGTCAAGACCAGGAAGTACACGGTGATTTTCATGCTTTGTGGTTAGACCCAAATGATCCAGAACGATATTACCTAGGGGCGGATAAGGGCATGTCCATCACCCATGATCACGGAAAAAGTTTTACCCTATTTGACAACTTCGCCATTGGTCAGTTTTATCGTATAGGCTATGATATGCGTGACCCCTATTATGTGTACGGTGGGTATCAAGACAATGGGATGTACAGCGTAGCTAGTTTTAGTCGAGACGCCCGAGGAATACTAAATGATTCCAATTGGAAATTACACTGGGGGGATGGACAGTTTGTTCACGCTGATCCATCGAATTGGAGAAAGATGTTCACCCAAATGGAAAACGGTAGCACCTTCAGCTATGATCCATTGACACACCGTATCCAACGCATTAACCCGGGATTTCATAATATAATCAATTACGAAGCTGCTATTCCAGCTAAAGATAGGGCCAATGGGCTTCCATTTCGATTCAATTGGACGGCTCCACTACAAATGTCTCCCTTTGACTCCAAGACACTTTACCTAGCAGCCAACTATTTGCTAAAGACGACCGATAGTGGTCAGAGCTGGTCAATAGTTAGTCCGGACCTAAGTACGAATACCCCAGAGAAGACCGAAAAAGGGAAGAGCGGTGGAATTACTCCGGATAATACGGGTGCAGAGACACATTGCGCCATTTATACTTTATCCTTATCCAATATCAGTCCGGATATCATCTGGGCAGGTACAGACGATGGCAACATTCAAGTGACCACAAACGGAGGAAAAGACTGGACAAATGTCAGGGAGAACATCAATAACGTACCGAACGGTATGTGGGTTAGTCGAGTAGAAGCTTCTCACTTCGATCCGGGCACTGCCTATGTGACCTTTGACGGCCACAGGAGTGACAATAACCAAATATGGGTTTTCAAAACAACCAATTTTGGACGAGACTGGACTGATATCAGCAGCAACCTTCCTACACAAGAAGTAGCACGTGTTATTAGAGAAGACCTAAGAAACCCAAACCTGCTATTCCTCGGGACGGAAACAGGCGTTTTCTACTCCATCGATGGTGGAGCAGCGTGGAGCAAATTGAAACTCAACCTACCTACCGTATCCGTACTCGATTTAAAGATTCACCCTAGAGAAAATGACCTGATCGTTGGGACGCATGGACGAAGCATTTGGATATTGGACGATATCACCCCATTACAACAATTATCCTCTAGTGTACTTGAATCCAAGGCTTACCTTTTTGAACAGAAACAAGCTACTTTATGGGAAAATGTCAGCAGAGGCGGGCAGCGGGGTCATTTTTGGTTTGCTGGCGACAATCCAGCCTCAATACAAAATAGCTCATCTCTTCCTAGAGCTTTGTTTGAAAATGGAGCGATGATCTCTTATTACGTTGGCAAGGATGTGAAACAAGAGGTGTTGATAGAAATTTCCGATCAGCATGGCCATAAGAAGGTCGATACCTTACACAATACGGCAGGCATCCATAAATACAGATGGGATTTACAGTTTGACCCTGAGCCTTTCACTCCAGAGCAGGAAAAGAATATCCGGGAGATCTTAGAAAACCTTAGTCAGCAATATTCTTTCTCCGGTATTAGGAGAGCAAAAGCTGCTTTTGAAGCCGCAGAAACGCCGCTTGAAGCTCGAGAAGCCATTCAAATTCTAACCAATGGATATTTGAGTTTCCGACTGGGAGACGAATACACCGTCCCAAAAGCAAAAGCAGGTACGTATATGATTAAGTTATCGGTAGGAGATGAGATTCATAGGAGAAGTATAGAGGTGCGAACGGACCCCTTAATCTCCAAATAGAGCTATTTATCTAATTGATGAACTCAGGCGAGGCAAGCCGATCGCCTGAGTTCACCGCTGTTATTTTGCCAATTCAGCAATGGCCTCCAAGGTATAATCAATTTCAGAAGGCAAGTTGTATACCGACATTCCCATTCTAGTTACTCCTCCTTGCTCTAACAAGCCCAGCACCTCAACCGCACGCAAAGCATAGAAGTGACCAGCCCAAGCACAGATGTTTTTGCTAGCCAAGTAGGTGCAAACTTCCTTAGGATTCTTACCCTCCAAAGTAAAGGACAAAGTAGGTGCTCTTTCATCCCCATTGACCGGTGGACCAACTAACTCTACCCCCTTTATGCTGGATAGTCCATTATACAACTTTGCGGCCAAGGCTATCTCATGCTGATGTATCTGTGCCATCGCATTTAGTAGTTGAGCACGCATGCTATCCCCAGTTCCTAGACTCGCAATAAAATCCACAGCAGCTCTCACCCCAGCCAATGCTGCGTGATTTAATGTTCCTGTTTCAATGCTGTAGGGAGCTGCCTGTGCAGCTGTGCGAAGACGGTCTGGTCTCAAACGATCTAACAAACCAGGCCTAGTATATAATATGCCTACATGAGGACCGTAAAATTTGTATGCTGAACATAAAAGAAAATCACACCCAATAGCTTGCACATCAATAGCTAAGTGCGGGGCATAGTGAACAGCATCTACCAACAACCATGCGCCTACTTCATAGGTTAACTTTCGGATATGTTTTACCTTATTGATCGTACCAAAAATATTGGCCGCATATCCCATCGCGACCAAGCGTGTACGTTCATTGATCTTACTGGCAAAATCTTCATAATCCAGTTCTCCCGTGGGTAGTAATCGAACTTCCCGCACCACAATACCTTTATCTCTCAACTCAAGCCATGGGCCCCGATTAGACTCATGATCCAATTGCGTAATCACAATCTCATCTCCCGGATGCAAGGCCCGTCTAATCGCCTGGCTTAGCGAAAAATTGAGGGTGGTCATATTCTGACCGAAAGAAATGGTGTTTGGTCCTTCTGCCCCCAGGAAAGTAGCCATACGTGATCTAGTCTCATCGATTACCACATCCGTTTCTTGAGTGGTAATGAACGCGCCATGCCCGTTGGCATTGGAGTTTTTGTAGTAATGCGAAATACTATCAATTACTACATGGGGAACTTGAACCCCGGCAGGGCCATCAAGGAATACCAACTCACGGCCATTATGTATCCGCTGCAAAGCAGGAAATTGAAGTCGAAGATCAGGAGTCATAGGTGCTGTTATTTTGGCGGCAAGCTACAGAATTTTTTCGTTAAACTAGGGCAGCAATTCATCGAGCCTATTAGCTGTCAAATTCTGTACATTTCTCGTGATCCTATCAATATCCCAATCCCACCATTTCAGCTCCAACAGCTTAGTTATTTCTTCCTCCGAAAAACGTTTTTTCAACTCCTTCGCAGGATTACCTCCCACTACACTATAGGGTTCTACATCTTTTGTCACTACCGATCTCGTAGCAATAATTGCTCCGTCACCAATTTTCACGCCCGGCATGATAGTCACCTTATGCCCAATCCAAACATCATTTCCAACAATAGTATCACCTTTAGTTGGATAGGTCTTGCCCTCCATCGCCTGTTCCCACCCATGTCCAAAAATGGCAAAAGGATAGGTGGAGATGGCATCAGTGAGGTGATTGGCTCCGTTCATGATAAAGGTAACGTCGGAAGCAATCATGCAAAATTTTCCGATAATGAGTTTATCTCCAATAAAATCGAAAAGGTACCTTACATTTTTCTCAAAGTTGTGAACATCTTCAAAGTCATCGTAGTAAGTGTAGTCTCCTACGATAATGTTGGGGTTCTTGATGGTGTTTTTGAGAAAGCAAAGTCGATCATACTGCGGCAAAGGAAATACCTGGTCTTTGTCAGGAGCATTCATAGCTGATTAGTTTAGTTGGGGAAGTAAGATATTGGTGACGACCTAAAGCCCCTAGTGAAAGAAACATTTTCTGGAAAAAGTGAGATAAAATTCTTTGCTGCTATCGGGTAAAAGCTGGCCCCCTGAGCACCATCCCTGCTCGAGCATCGACATACGCTTCTCCTTCTACGGTTATTTCTCCGTTAACAATTACCCATTTTATTCCTTCTGGATAATGATGTGGGTCGGTAAAGGTTCCTTTATCACTGATGGTTTCTGGATCAAAAATGGTGATATCTGCAAATTGTCCTTCTGCAATCTTTCCCCGATCGTTTAAACCCATCAAACTGGCAGGTAAGCTTGTCATTTTACGAATAGCCTCTTCTAAATTTAGCACCTTTTTTTCTCTCACAAAGTGCCCTAACACCCTTGGAAAAGTACCATAATTCCTAGGGTGGGGATGTCCTTTGCCCATTGCTGTATAGCGCCCATCAGAAGCAATCATCGTAAAAGGGTGTTGCATGATTCGATCGACATCTTCTTCGGCCATAGCATGGAATATACAGCGTGCCCCTCGGTGGATTTGTGCTTGAATAATCAATTCTGCTCCATTTTCCATGGTTGGTTCAAGGCCTTCGGCTATAGCCCAATCGTACAGCGTTTTACCATCAAATTCGGGTTTCCAATTAAATCTCGAAAATTGTACTCGTTTTAGATCATGTCCGCCTCTATCATTGATCAGGTTTTGAATAATCCCTCGTTTAATGCTATCTCTGAGCACCGGATCTTCACAGCGTTTAGCAAAACCTTCATACCGATCATCAGCCATGGACCAAGCGGGAATCAATATGCTAAGGCTAGTAAAACTAGCTGTGTATGGATATTGATCAATCATCACATCCAAGCCTTTCTCACGAGCGGCATCTACCATAGATAAGGTCTTAGAACTTGAACCCCACATCGGGGCTCCCACGACTTTATGATGTGTCAAAACAACAGGAATATCAGCTTGCTCTGCGATCTGAATCGCCTCCCCCACACCATCCAGTAGACCTAGGCCTTCTTCCCGCAAATGCGAAGTATAAAACCCACCCTGCTTTGCCGCTACTGCTGAAAGCGCTACTACCTCGTCCAATTTCGCATAGGTTCCGGGTAAGTACTTTAAACCAGTGGAGATACCGAAGGCTCCTTCCAGCATACTTTTCTGAATCAGAGCTTTCATACTATCTAACTCCGAAGCTGTCGGGGCTCGGTTTTCTAGGCCCATAATGTGGTTTCGAACGGTATTGTGCCCTACCAAATAGGCAATATTAATACCGACCGTTTGAACTTCAAGACTATCCAGATAAGCTCCGACAGGTAAAGGGCACCCGCCGTCTGGTCCTCCCAGAGAAGTTGTTACTCCCTGTCGTAAATGACTTTCGGCCTGGGGCATCAGCGGTAGAGGTTCTGCGTGGGTATGCACATCAATAAAACCAGGGCTGACTGCTAAACCTTCAGCATCTAATTCTTTAGTAGACCTGCCTTGTATAGCTTTAGCCACCTTCACTATTTTCCCGTTCTGAATGGCTATATCTTGAACGACAGCTGGTACACCGGTCCCATCATAAACAGAACCGTTTCGGATGATTAGATCATATGGCTCGGAAGCATGGCAGGCCAATAGTAGCATACCTGTAAAGACGAGGAGCAGTTGGTTCTTCATAAGTTAGGTTTGTTATTCACCTAAACTTACAAGATTCGCAGCTATTCTTTCAGGGCTTTCCGAGCTTTTATTAGTTTATCATCTTTCGGGTCTAAGGCTAAACCCGCATCATAGGCAGCTAGCGCTTCTGTTGTTTCCCCTTTGATTTCATACAACATGCCTAGTCGCCAATAGGCAGATGCACGTGGGTAACTTTTGGGATCGTTGAGCTTTAGAAAATACTGCATATAGCCTATACTCTGGTCAAGGCGTTGCTTGGATAGTACGCCGGTCCGAGCAAACTGATAATAGGCTCCAGCTTTCTTATCATCTAAACTGATCGCTTTTTCAAAGGATTCAAATGCCTGCTTGTATTCAGTTGTCATCTGGTAACAAAAACCAAGTAGAAAGGGCCAATTCGACTCCTGTAGTTCCATTTCCGCCAAAGCCTGATAAGCTTTTATGGCTGCTGGATATTCCTTATTCTGTCTATGCAAGTTTCCTCCCAATACAAGGCTACGTTTTGGATCCAGGGACTTAATAGCTTCTACTTGCCGGAAAGCCTTCTTTTTGCTGCCTCCGACAATTCCTGGCGCTGAAAAATAGAAATACGCAATAGATTCACGAGCATCTACATCTTTTGGATCTAATGCAATGGCTTGCTCGAGATACTCTTTCACCTTTGAAGACAGCACCCCCTTCTCCAAAAAGTTTTCAGTAGCTAGTAGTTTACCTTTATAAGATTGGCCCAGCCAATAAAACAAAGCTGCTCGACCTTTCATACTACTGCGTAAGGGTTTTAGTACTTTGATGGCCTGATCAAAATGGGACTGTTGGCAGTGGGTTTGCCCCAATAGAAGTTGTGCTTCCTGGTCATCGGGGTCTGTTGCCAATAGTCGTTCCAGTTCCTGCTGTGCTTCTGCGAATTTTTCTTTCCCCAATAATTCCTGAGCAGAAGGGACAGATTGTGCCGATAATTGGGCGCATAGAAAGATGAGCCCTAGACAGTAGCCTATAGGTTTTTTCAATAACATGTCGGTTGATTTATTGATTACAAATGAAGGGTAAGATTAATCGAGTAGGGTGGTCCGGACCGAAGTAAATAGTTTGGCGGGCAGAACGCAGGGCTTTAGCCTCGAAGGCATCTATTTCATTATTTGAGTTGCGGTCGTATTTTGGGAAATTACTACTACTGATTTCTAGCCTTAGGCGGTAGTCAAGCGGGATTTCAAAGGCAGTTACTCCTAGATCAATTGTGTATTCATAAACCCTATTCGGAACTAGTAGTTCTTCTTTAGCTCTACCATTACGGTATCTTGCCCTAATTATCCCGTCCGCCATATTCATGGCTATTCCTTGCTTGTCTACCAAGACTAGTTTAGCGGTAAAATCTGTATCTGGACCGTCAGTAGCTGCAAATAATCGCAATTTGATATTCCCTGCTACCCTTTTTGTTTGCGTAAAGGCTTGACTAGTGTAGACCAGGATATCCTCTCGCTCTTCCAGCTCGGACTGATCTTTAACGCCTAGTTGGGCGGGGAAGAAATGAAAATTGGCGCCTCCATTGGTAGGTACGGGTTGGTATGGGTCAAACAAGAATTGGTCATTTGCCGCTTTTGAAGCGGAATGGGTTAATAATGTCCCTCCTCCAAAACGGGAATTAGCCGCTTCAACACCTTGGATATACCAGCTTTCTCCGCAATTTGTTTCTTGCAAGAATTGCGGTACCTTTTGCCATGTATTCGCCACTAAGAAAAACACCTCCGGGGCAGGATATGGCGCTGACTTGCCAGGGTGCTCTTTTAGGTATTGGTCAAACCATTCCGCCGCCTTTTCCAATAAGGCATCATACCCCATTTCTGAAGAATCACCACATTCCAGTATCCCCACCTCGGTAAGAGAAGTCAGATACTGGTTGTGAAACCACGGTCCGAAAATGAGTTTCTGATGCTTTTTTCTTCTAGCTCGCAAGGCTTGGTAGGCTTTCAAGGTTCCCTTCTTCACAAAATCAAAAGCCCCGCAAAGGTGTAGGATAGGTATATCCACCTGTTCATAAGCATAGTCTTGATTGAGTTGATCAAGTACACCGCTATTTTCCCAAGCTTTACTCTCAATCCCGACACTTCGCAAAGCATCCTTAATGGGCAAATATCGAAGCAGGCTATCTAGATCATAATCACCAAGATCTCTACGGGTTAAAGTCTCTTCATGGAGTAACCAGGGAAGATTTAGAAGAAGATGTAAAGCTCCACCATCTGTCGCCATATCTGCAGGTTCCACCCAACCAGAGATATTAACGATGGTTTTTAAGGCAGGATGCTGATCTGCCGCCAGCGTTAAAGCACAAAAGGCAGGGTAAGAAACACCAAACATACCGACATCTCCATTACTCCACACTTGTTTAGAGGCCCAATCCAACGTGGATAAGCCATCTGTTCGCTCGTTTTGAAAAGGGAAAAAATCGCCAGAGGACTCAAACTTTCCACGCACGTCCTGGATTACCGTAGCATAGCCTCTTTCAGCGAAGAAAAGCCCCACCTTTTTATACTGAAATTTCCCATAGGGAGTACGTAGTAGCACCGTCGGATGTGGCTGCAAGGTATCCGGTAGATAAATATCAGATTCAAGATAAATCCCTTCTGAGGTAGTAAATCCAATCCTCTCTAGTTGGATTACTTGGGCCCATGCTTGTTGTGAGAATAAAAACAAGTAGTAGAATAGGCTTAGATAGACTTTCTTCATCGATCAGGTGATTAGTAAACAATGCTTTATTGAACACTGCAATACTAAGTTGATCGATACTGTAAATCCAGAAATTGGGTTATTTGACCTTATACAGGGACGTTTGACCTTCGTATCCTCCTGAGCACACTTTCTTTATATTTTGAAGATACGGGAATAGAAAGGGTATGATCTCTCAGCGAAAGCTGTAAGCCTTTTCCTTTGACCCGAAAAGAAGTAACTTGATGTAAATTAACGATGTAGGAACGATGTGATCGAATGATATGGGGTTGCGTTTGTAAAAGGGCTTCCATCCGTGTCATGGTGGAGCGCAAAAGCATCCTGGTCTGTTGGCCCTTCAATTGGTAATAAACTTCCACATAGTTATCACTATTGCTAATGTATAGGAGGTCCTGCGACTCTAATACCAATTGCTCTTTCCCATTCTCCCCGCTCAATAAGATTTTTCCTGGAACCGGTACGATGCGATCCAAATCCTGAATCAGCGTGCTCTGTTGTTTTACTTTCCGCCCTAGGATCAGTAAAATCATAGGTATAAACCCAATCATAGCAGTACGGTACAACATGGTCATTACTTCCGTAAAAGGAGGCCATTGCAAGGTACCATGACAAAGGAATACCCGATATAGCATCATACCGATGGCTACCGTGACAAAATGCCACACATACCAAAATATGTCCCCAAAAAAGCCCTCCCCTTTCACCCCCAACCAACGCGTGCTTAATGGCTTAATCGCGAATTCTGTCAGTAAGATAATCAGTGTGGCCAATAGACCATACCCAGCAATCAATAACGAAAACACCCAGCTTCCATCTTCATTATTGACGGTGAAGGGTTGGAATATATTCAGGAACAATGCGACAAATATTCCCGGAAAAATGGCCAATAGTAATTTGCCTCGCCAATCAGAATAGTGCATAGAGGGCCACCACTTATGTGTAGTTCTAAAGCTCCTTTGGGATCCCCCAGGGATAAGCATGGTAGAACTAGATATTGATTCAGTTGTAGCGTAATTTTTCGTTATCTGGCGAGGTCTCTCCTTCATATGCGAACTTATCTTTAGTATAAATAAGAAAGTATTCTCTCTGACTTCAAGTTTTATAGACGAGCATAGCTTATTAGGGGTTGCACCACAGTCAAGAAGGGACGGAGAATCATCTCACAGCAGACAAAACAAGACCGTCCAGGTCCTCATGATAGAGAAAAGGACCTGGACGGCAGAAGGTAAAAAGACTTTTAGACACTAATTCTAATTATGGTTTGACCCGTTCAGGAACGATAATACGGTCTACTCGTTCCCCCTCTAGCATCGTATTAAACTTGCTGATCGAACTTGCAAAAATAGAATCATATTCAGCAACTATCTTTTGATACCCTAATTTGAGGTCTTCAAAACGTTCAATGACGCCGCCGGTAGGGCGATGATGTGCATTAACTAGAACGCTGTATAAACGACCAATATGGTTACTAAAAACACGAGGGTAATTGATATTATCTTGACTTACCTCTGCTTTGTTTTGAATGAGCTGATTTTCGATGGCGTCTAATTGTTCCCTAATACTTGTGGATAAAGACTCCAAGGCATCTGATTTGCCCGCTTTGACTGCCAAAGTGCTAGTCCTTTTCATTTGATCTTTGACCGATCGAATGTTTTTGATCCGGCGATGAGCGTCGGTGATCATATCTTGGACCTCATAAGCCAAAAGCAATTGAGCTTCGTAATCTTCCTTTGACACATCTGTCCATCTAGGATCAGGTTTGACTTCTAACTTCTGCTTAGCTTGCCAGTCACCAGCATTAACCTCAACTTCATACTCTCCAGGAACAGCCCAGGGACCAGGAGAGGGGTTGCGAATAACCATCGTTACCAGGTCTTCGACAAGTTCTGGACCATGATGCCTCAAGTCCCAGGTGATCGTGTTGTAGCCCTTTTTTAGTTTTACTCGATTTAATTTTGCTTTAGCATCGGTGGAGAGTTTTCGAACTAACTTACCCGTCTTATTGGTAATGTTGATTTCCACGGGTTGTTCCTTGGACGGCTTTTCTTGTAAGAACAGGTGGATCTTGGCTCGGTAGCCACTAACATTGGTACGAATAGCAGGTCTAGGGGCAAAGAGAACATTGGCTTCTGCCATTTGCTCTGTATCCAGTTGGTGCAATGGACTTAAATCATCCATTATCCAGAACGACCGTCCTTGCGTACTAAGCACTAAATCTTGTTCATGAACCTCGATATCAGTGATGGGTACGTGCGGTAAATTCTGTTGGAAAGATTGCCAGCGCTCTCCATCATCAAAAGAAACGTACATGCCAAATTCCGTTCCGACGTATAAGAGTCCCTTACGATCGGGGTCTTCGGCAATGGCCCTGATGAAATGATCAGATGGAATACCATTTTTCCCATTGGCTAGAGAAGTCCATGTCTTTCCGTAGTCATTGGTTCGATACAGGTAAGGAGTAAAATCCTGGTACCGATAATTGTATACAGCCACAAAGGCTCGCCCAGGACTATGGGTACTGATTTCAATCTTATTAACCGTGCCTTCTTTTGGCATATTAGGAGGCGTGATGTTTTGCCAACTTTCACCATTGTCTCGAGAAATATGTACCAAGCCATCGTCACTTCCTGCCCAAAACTCTCCTGCCTGATGCGGAGATTCTTCAAAAGCGAAAATTGTGCTGTATATCTCCACACCTGTTCCGTCGTGTTGGATAGGGCCGCCAGGTATATCATGATATTCATCTAGCTGCCGAGTCAAGTCTGGACTGATACGCTCCCAGGTTTGGCCATTATCAGTTGTCCGATGGACGAAATTGGAAGTATGATATATGTGCTCTGCTTGATGAGCGGAAACCAGTATCGGAAAATTCCATTGCCATCGATACTTCAAATCCCGTTGCTCTGTTCCCTCGGTATAATGAGGATAAGCGGTCACCTGTCGGACCTGCCCGGTTTTCCGGTTCATGATAGTGATCTCCCCACTATAGCTGCCCGCCCAAACTACATCCGGATTTTGTGGATTAATACCCACATCTCCGCACTCACTTCCTCCTATACTATACCAATGTTGAAAAGGGGTAATGCCTGAAACAGGTCGACTAGGCACCGTAATGGTAGAATTATCTTGTTGGCCGGCATATAGTCTGTACGGAAATTGATTATCAACAGTAACTCGATAGAATTGGGCTGTAGGTTGGTTTCTTTGTGTTGACCAAGATTCCCCTCCATTTAAACTCACACAGGCTCCTCCATCATTGGCTTGTACCATAATCTTGGTATTATTTGGATTGACCCATAATCCATGATTATCTCCGTGAGGAACTCGAATTTGAAAGTCAAAATTCTTACCTCCATCTATCGATTTCCAAAAGTTCACATTGCATACATAAACAGTATTTTCATCCTTAGGGTCCGCAGTGATGTGATTATAGTACCAAGCTCTTTGTCTCAATTTATGATCTCTAGAAATCCGCTTCCAGGATTGGCCTGCATCATCGCTGCGATACAAACCAGCTTCCTCTTCCTCCTCAGCAGCGATCAATGCCCAAACACGATCCGGCTGCACCGGAGATAAAGCCAACCCGATCTTACCTACTCGTCCTTCTGGCAATCCCCCACCTAATTTACTCCAGTTATCCCCTCCATCCATGGTTTTCCAAATCCCCCCATTTTCATCCCCATCGATTAGAGTCCATGGTTTACGTTCGGCGCGCCACATGGCCGCATAGATTTCTCTTGGATTATCCGGATTAATGGTGAGATCTATTGCTCCAACAGAATCGTTAAGATATAGGACTTGCTCCCATTCTACGCCCCCATCTTTCGTCCGATAGACACCTCTCTCTTTATTCGGGCCAAATATATTCCCCAAAGCAGCAACATATACCCAATTGTGATTTTCCGGATGAACAATGACCTTTCCAATCTGCCCAGCAGCAGGTAAACCAGCATGCTTCCACTTCTTTCCTCCATCACTCGACTTGTACATACCTATCCCGGGAGATACATTCCCCCTGGGACAAGACTCTCCCGTTCCTACATAAATCGTATTCTCATCCGAGGGTGCCACGGCAATCGCTCCAATAGAGCCCGCTTCGATCTGTCCATCAGATATATTTTTCCAGTTGGCCCCGGCATCGTCTGTTTTCCAGACCCCTCCACCGGTATATCCGGCATAATAAGTCATGGGATCTCCGATCACCCCTGATATCGCATTTGCTCT
>JAHQWA010000326.1 GCA_019634045.1 Saprospiraceae bacterium | reverse complement strand
CATCGGTCAGGTAGCTATGGCTATCTTCCCTCTTCGGGCCTTGCCCTTCAACAAAATCCAATGCTCAAAATTCCAAAGAACTTTTGTTCCACGGTACTAGTAATGGAGTCTTCCAGATTTTTTTGGAAACTACTGTTTCTTTACTAGCTCCGCCACCCTACGGATTCCATTCAGGGTAAGTACAGGATCAACAAATTCAAAATCATTTTCTAAGGGATGCAGGATGGCAGAAAGTCCCCCGGTGGCGATGGCCGTGTATTGTGGCCCCAACTCTTTGCGGATTTCAGCCAACATATGTCGAACTAATCCAACATACCCGACCAGAACGCCATTCTGTATCGCGTGCACCGTACCTTGACCTACGATCGAAGGAGGCAACTCTAGGGGAACCTCTGGCAGTTGCGCTGTCTTGCTGAATAAAGCCGCAATGGCGGTTTTCAATCCAGGTGCGATATTCACTCCACGTATGTGCCCCGTATGATCAACGATGGTAAAAGTTAGGGCCGTACCGAAGTCCACCACGATGACATCATTTTTCACCTTTAGATGGCCTTCTAAAGCATTGGCTACTAGATCCGTCCCGATCTCATCCGGTCGATCTATCTGCAAGGGGAGATGTGGATAGACAAGGGGGCCAAGCACAATGGGTTCTTTCCCAAATATAGCTTGCACCACCTCTACCCAAGTTTGAGTAAGGTCTGGCACCACACTACTAACTACAATCGCCTCTAAGGCTTGTGGTTTCAGGTCCGCATCCATTAGATGTTGCCCCAACTGCTTAGAATAAAAGTATGGAGCTTCTCGATCCACCACCGTATTGAACCGCCAGATATGGCGCCAATTTTCTCCCTCGGCAATTCCCACCACTACATTGGAATTACCAACATCAATTGCTACAATCATATACTTTATTTAGCAAACAATTGTCCCATATCCTTAAAGGCCTTAAACTCTAAGGCATTACCAGCAGGATCCAAGAAAAACATAGTAGCTTGCTCTCCTACCTGACCTTTAAAACGGATATAAGGCTCGATCACAAACTCCGTCCCGTGTTGGCGCATGCGCTCCGCGAGATCTTCCCAAGCCTCCCAATCCAATACCACGCCAAAGTGCGGCACGGGTACATTCTGCCCATCAACCGGATTGGAATGCAAATCCTCTGCTATCTCTGGTTTTGCCTTATAATGCACGACAAATTGATGTCCGAATAGATTGAAATCGATCCAATGATCGGAGGATCGTCCTTCCTCACACCCTAATACCGTTCCATAGAAATGTCGAGCCTTGCTAAGGTCATCCACTGGCACTGCCAAGTGAAATGGATTTATCTTCTGCATGTATCTTTTGGATTAAAATAGTTTTCACTAAAGTCGGAAATTTCTCTTGAATTCCAACATTCCCTGCCAATTTTAGCTTCAGCGGGAAGCGACAGGTACAGGGGTACAACAGCACTATTTGTTAGTCCATGACTAGTCCGTATTTGTCTCCTCCATATCAGGGTAACCCGTTATCTTTTTGGGAGCGGCTGGTCCTAATACGGCCAGATAAGCCGCTTGTCCCGCAGGGGTGAGATAAGGTTGGATGGAACTTACGATCAACTCGGTATAAAAAGGAATGATTTCCTCTTCTTCCCCCTGAAAATGTATCTGAGCGTCCGGGATCCAAGCATCGGACATGATGATCATTCGAAGGATATACTTATCGTACATCCCTTCTTGCCACTCAGGGATAAATAGCCCAAGCTCCACCATTTCATTAATTGCTTGACGAATTTGCCATTGCCTCATCTTCACCAGTTGCCGAAAGTGATCGCGTATATCAGTGACACGGCGGGTAATCGCTACAAAATCGATGAGTAAAAATCTGTACTTCCACATCATATGACAGTTGTAGGCCGTTGCTTCATATAACCACTGGATATCAGGAGATTGGTTGATTACTTGTTCAATACTGCGCCCTAGTTCATCTACTAGCTGCAGATAGAGTGCATAGATAATCTTATCGGTATTCTTGTAGTGATAAGTAAGATTACCCGCACTAATCCCCAGCGCATTCGAAATGGAACGAATACTGACTTGTTCAACACCTCTTTCATTGAATTGCTGAAGGGCCATCTGTAATATCTTATCCTTAGTCTTCATTTTCTGGTAAATCGTCGAAGAACAGTTTTAGTACACTTGTACTATTTAATCTAAAGTAGTACATTTGTACTAATTATTCAACTAAGATAATTCTTTAGTAAATCTCAAATGCTAAAGATGCCTATATAAGAGCGAAAACTGTCTTATTCACTTATAAAATGCTCGACCATGAAGATACGACCAGATGAAATCGATCCCGAAAAAAATCAAACCGAAAAACTCCTAGATTGGACCGGAAAGAACTATCAATCTTTCCGCAAGTATGTACAAGTTGGCGAGGAAGATAGTAAGCTACAGGTCATCTTTAAGGGGATTCTCAGCATCTTCGGCCTCCTAGTAATGGTTCTCCTTTCTCCTTTTTTGATCGTTGGATTAATGATCGCCTTCGCAGCTGTATTTTAGCCTATGAGAACCTTAAACAATCCTATCTTCTGGGCGCTAGGGGCGCTATTTGTATTGCATCAGTTTAGTCAAAAGGTATTGGGATGGTCCTTGACCTTCTTTGATCATTACCTCGATACTTTCCTCTTAGCGCCATTGCTCTTGACGGGCTTACTAGCAGAATGGCGTGATCTATATCAGTTGGGGGGTAAATATACTTTTCCCTTACCGGTAGTAGGTTTGCTGTGCTTGGTGCTATTGATCACCTCTGAAGTGGTGTTTCCAGTTTTATCTAAGGCCTTTACGCCTGACCGATACGATGTTTTGTCTATTGTGTTGGGAAGTTGTGTCTTTTATTACTTTTTGAATCGCCCACTAAGGATCAGTGATCCAGCCAAGTCTTCAGCCCTATAGCTTTCTGATTACTCACAATAATGGGCTCAGAGACTGGTGGACTCAGCTCCAACTTCAATCGTCCTTTGGAAAAGGCGACCAATTTGTGAATGGCTTTGGCTTGAATGATTAGATTTCTCGATACGCGAAAAAACAACTGCGGATCCAGGATATCTTCTAGCTTATGGAGGGAATGGGCAACCGGATAGGATTTATTTTGGAAAGTCTTAAGTAGTACCAGGTTTCCGTCTGCCAAAAAGTACGCAATATCTTGTATTTCAATAGCCTGAAGCACTGCCCCACTTTTCACTAGAAAGCGACTTTTGTATTGCCGGTCATTAAAGCGTAATTGACTAAACACTTGCTGGTAATCAACCACCACCTGTTTGTCTAATTGCAACTGCCGAAACTTTTCCAGGGCTCTAGTTAAAGCCGCAAGGCCAACGGGCTTTAGGAGATAATCAATACTATTCACTCGAAATGCCTGAATGGCGTATTCATCAAAAGCAGTAGTGAATATAATGGGCTTCCGAACAGCAAGCTGCTCAAAAATTTCGAAACTCAAGCCATCCGACAGCTTGATATCCATGAATATCAAGTCTACTTTGGATTCCTGATCTCGTAGCCATTCCACAGACTTGTTAATGCTTTTCAGCACCCTAAGCACTTCAATTTCCATGGGATGGGATCGAAGAATTCGCTGTAGGTTTTGAGCCGCTGTGGTTTCATCTTCAATGATTACAACTCTCATAGCGCTGGCTTTTCAAGACTTAATAAGGGTAAGCTGACCGCAAATCGGTCAGCTGTATGGTAAATTTCTACTTGCCGATCAGACAATAATCGATAGCGGGACTGTATGTTTTCCAGCCCAATGCCATAACTGGGTAATGCCGTTTTCTTTGCTTTATAAATACTATTGCTTAAGGTAATCCAGTCTCCTTTCTGTTTCAATTGTAGGCGCAACGGATGGTCCTCGTCAAAGTGGCTGTGTTTAATCGCATTTTCCAGCAGCGTTTGTAAGCTCAAAGGAGGAAGGTAGTATTGGTCCTTATCCAGTTTATCTAGTCGGTACTCCATTTGAATATCTTCATGAAAGCGGGTCTTCAATAGGTACAGATAGTCCTGAAAAGCTCGCAATTCATCTTCGATCGGAATGACTTCTTCTTGATTTTGCAGAATAGTTCTATACAGCGTAGATAGCTTGAGGAGAAAATCGCCGGCCTTCTCCGACTTTTCTTCAATCAAACTATAGAGCGTATTGAAGTTGTTAAACAGAAAGTGAGGAGAAATTTGATGTTTTAAAGAAGTCAATACCGCCTGCGTTTTTTCTCGTTCCAACTGTTCTGCTCGGAGGGCTTCTTCTTGCCACCTTTGCATCAGAAAGATCACTTGATTAATCGCATTAGCAGCCAATACTAAGAAGAGTACTTGCAATGAAATGGTCAGGACATAAATGGAGGAGAAGGAATCATTAGCCCCCTGTGCAATTTGATACAGCTTAAAAGGGGTATAAAAGATAAAAATAATCGCATCAGATACGGTAAAACTAAGCAGTAGAGGCAGGATAAATCGATGCCAAATACTATCCTTCTGTGGGTATTTACGATATAGGAAATGGATCACCTTGCGGTCTATATAGAAAATGAGATAGACCAATAAGGTGTACACCAACATTACATAGATATTGAAGCTCATCCGGCGGAAGGCGTGTAGGACGTAAACCAAGGTCCCCATACTGAGCGTGATCAGCAAGGGGACGATAATTCTTACGGCCAGGATTAGCTTTTTATTCATTGCGGCTATCTTATCGTGCTAACGGGCGTAGCTTCCGGTACGAATATCCAGAAATCATAATTAAATACTTCGTTTTTGATGGGCTTAAGTTTTCGTCGGCCAAATTTTTCCCGCAAGGGTCGCATATCGACCATGATCCAATCCTTAGCGGTAGCCCGATCTGCTATTGCTGCCCAAATCTCCGGCGCAATGTCTTTTTGATTATCAAAACTTTGCACGCCTTGCAATCCACCATTCGCGGTCCCTTTTATACCAGAGAAATGAATATGCAAGGATTCCATATCATTCATAGCGGCCAGCTCTGCGACGAGGTTTCCTAAGTCAAAAATATGATAGTACGAAAGTCCCCGGTAGGTGTGGGTAGCTCCAAACTTAAATACCACTTTGGGGTGAGGGCTAAGTTTCTCTGCTTCGCGGTAGTATTCCATAAACTGTCGCTTCATTAGCTTGGAGCGGATCAGGTTGTTTTGGTGATACTTTCCGGCATACCAGGCTGCATAGATCTCTTTCGTTTTCAGCATCCCTTGAATGATCTGAGTACTTTCTGACTCGGCATCATTGCCAAAGGCTTCATACAGTAGCTTAAAGTCCTTCTCTTCCAGCTTGTTCAGGATCATTTGATTGAAGTCTCCATTCTTCATGACAGCCTGTAGCCCTGCTCTACCTTGCTTGAGGTAGTCTTCTGCCATCGCCTTAGCGCTTGCATCGGGGGCAATTTCGGCCAATCGTTGGAACAGGTAGCGAGGAGCAGCAGCAAAAACTTGATCTACGCCCCAGAATTTAGGGCCGTGCACGGAGGGGCCTTGCAGCGCCGTGCTAAGCATTTGGTAGTCTTCCGTATTGTCATAAAAGGGAATAGAGAGAGGAAACGCTTTCACAAAGCGATCAAGAGCAGGCTTTCCCTCTCCTACCAACTGCTCTAATTTTTTGGCAATGAAGGGATCCGTCTCTATACAGAAGTATTGGAAACCAAGCGGACGTGCGGCCTCAAGTAGTGCATTGGTGAAGGCGCCAACTTCTACAATTCCATGCTGCTCTCCTACCAAGAGGAATTGTTGAGCTTGCATGGCTTCTTGTAAAATCGTTGCCCCCTCACCGGAGAACTTCTGTTCGTTTACCTTTAAATTGTAAGTGTGTTGCCGGATAGTGGCTACTAGGAGACTATCCTGCGACCTCAGGAGGTTTAGTGTGCTACATAGAAAGAAAAGCGTAGTGACAGTGACTAGTGATTTCATTGAAGATACGATTTGATGGTATCTCCAATATTAAAGCCTAACTAAAGCAAAGTCAAATTGGGGCATTTCAGGCCCGCAATTATGACTGTGAAGCCGATCTTTTGAGGTTTGAAGCCTCAATCAGCTTCATTTACTTCACCTCTGCTAGCATTTTTTTGGCGTTCTCGTTTTTCGGATTCAGCTTTAAGGATTGCTCGTAGTGTTTGATGGCCATTGCCTTGTTTCCTGACTTCAGATAAGCTTCTGCCAAACTATCATGTGCATTGGCTGATCTGGGATGTTGAGAAACATTGAATTCAAATACCTGTATAGCTTCCTCATGCGCATTCTTAGTTAGGAAAAGATACCCCACCTGGTTGACCTCGAATTCACCCAGGTATACGGCTCTACTTTTCGGTTTAACTAATTCCTGAAATTTCGAAAATGCTGCCTGGGTCCCGGACTGTCCCATGGTAGATTTAATAATCTTTGAAATGTCTGGTAGTGGCGGCAAAATCCGCAATAATTCCACTTCCCAAACGATGTAATCTCCAGGTAGATTTGGCGGCGATTTACTCTTGGCCATAGCCCGGAAATGACTCATAGGGATTTGGAATCGATACTTACCTCCTAAGTTCATCACTTTGCAGGCATCTTGCATTCCTTTCGGCAGATCGCTAATCAGCTGATAATCGGGTATTCCAGCAGCGTAGGTACTGGCTAGGATATGGCCATTGGCATCAATCAACTGATTGTGATTTTCCATGGCTTTGTCCAGGCCTAGCTTCGCAGATTTACCTTTTTTCAGTACTTCGTAGGGCCATCCGCTATCGGTTACTTCCGTCTCTTGCGAGAAAGCAACAAGACTCATGCAGAGCATGAAGAACAACGGGGGGAGTCGTCTCATCTCTTAGTGTATTTAGTGAATAATTCTGGCTTACTGTAATGGCGGAATTATAATTCTTGGGTGTGCGTTTAGTTCTCTATCTACAATTTGATATTGTAATTCTGTATTTAATGCTATGTTTTGGTAAGATTTTGCTCTAGAACAAGATATCAAATTCAATGTCAAACTTATAAAAAAAATATAATTTATTCCCTATCGCTACGCCTTCATATAAAGTTAAAAGCACATATTTACATGCTAACCAACTAACTATCAAACGTTTAAAACTTATAAAATAAGACACATTTATTACGTGCTATAAAGAAGGGTGAAAGGGGATCGTCCTGATCCATTGAGTAGGGAGGATAAACAGGAAGGGAAGGTAGAAGGATAGTACAAGGGCATCACTGCTATTGAGGACACCCTTGTACATCGTCGAAAAACTACCAGACTTTTTGGACATCGTCCTATTTCTTATCCATGAGGCGCGGCAATGTGCTGTTCAAATCACGGTCGTGCGGCCCTTATTCTCGTGGGACGGGCGGATGGAATCTATAGGTTCGCCGCAGCCTGGTCAACCGTCGATCTGTCGCCAAGTCCTGCATTCCGGCCCTAAAGGCGGTTCTAAAGAGGTCTTCGGCGATGGCTTCATCTTGTAGCGCATAGAAGTAGCCAGGAGGATATTGACTGGTGATAATCCTTACGCCTAGCGGAGGCGGCTGCTGAAAGTTAACTCGATGAAGGCCTCTAGCTAGTTTCTTTTTGAGACTATCAAATTTGAAGGTATTCTCAGCCAAGTAGTAACAATCTCTGGCTTTAGTACGGTACTTGAGTACACCATCTCCAGCTGCATATACATCCAGCAACCACCCACTCGCAGTAGAAACACTAATTAACAAGGTATCATTTTGATTCAGTTCGCCGCTCATTTGCTCTTTTTTAGTAACGGTCTCACACCCTAACAGTAGGAGACTCAAGAGGTAACAGCTACATGCCGATACACTATTGTAGATCCAAGGCGGTACGTACCAATGAGCGTTGAAGTGCAACATGAAGTCGACGGCTAAGAGTTTAACTAGGCTCCTAGGCTTTTCTTCCCGGAGGCTTCGATTATACAACTGACAGCAATATGTGTCTGTTGGTGACCTGATCGAAAAAGTTCGCTTCTGTTCATACTGAATGCTTTAAACTTGCCAAAAAACGATAGCTCCGCCTAGCCAAAAGCTAGACCCTAGCTTAGACCTCTAAGAAGCTGTTTGAGCCAAATTGGCTGCTAGACAGATTCAACAATATGGATTTGTTATGGCCATTTTTCGGCTAATTTCGTCCTACAGCGCTGTTCTCCTTATGCCATGGGCAAAAACATACGCTATTCCTTAAAAAGAGCCTCAATTGGCAAAAAATACACCTATATCAAAAGCCAAACGTGTCTAGTAGCCAGATAGATTCAAACAGCTTCTCAGACCCGCTAAAGAATGCGGGAATCATCTGCTTACCTTTTTTCGAAATCTTGAGTTTTACCGGTAGAAACACCAGTTTAATTACTGACCTGATTTAGCGTTTGTTTGGACTGCGGACTAAAACCTGGCCATTTTTGGACGTCAGCAGTCAATAAGTCTAAAATCAGTTCATCTTCAAATTTGAGCCGAGCGCCTAACAATGATATTATAGTAGATGCAAGACGGTTTCATTTTGGTGTGAGCAAGCCTTAGAAGGATAACGGACCTACTGAAATACTACTATTTACGTACCACAGAATGACACAATCATTGATCAATTACCAGGCATTTTAGCTAAATTTGCAAATTCTTGGATCAATCTAGATATCCTTATGATGAGATGCGGCAATTTGACTAAAAGCTGAAGCATCGAAACTAATTTTGTTTACAGGTGTATATCTAGATAGCCAGGATACACGTCCATAAATACGAAGGAGAAGAATGCTTCTTCCATGACCTAAAAAGCATCAAGTGATAGCGTTTTCCAGATTTGAATTAGAGAATGGTTTGCGGGTGATACATCATGAGGATAATAGTACCCCAATGGTAGCCCTGAATGTGCTGTATAATGTGGGTTCCAAAGATGAATCGCCAGAGAAAACAGGTTTTGCTCACCTGTTTGAGCACCTTATGTTCGGTGGTTCTGTGAATGTCCCTGATTTCGACGGCCCGATCCAGACTGCCGGGGGAGAGAACAATGCCTTCACCAATAATGATATCACCAATTTCTACGACCTACTTCCCGCCGAAAATATCGAAACTGCCTTTTGGTTAGAATCGGACCGGATGCTCGGGCTGAATTTTGATGAAAAAGTATTGGACGTACAACGTAAGGTAGTAGTCGAAGAATTCAAGGAAACTTGCCTCAATCAGCCGTATGGCGACGCCTGGCATCATATCTCTGATCTGGCGTACAAGGTGCACCCCTACCGGTGGCCAACGATTGGGAAAGTCCCTAAACACGTAGAAGACGCTACCATTGAGGATGTCAAGACATTCTTCTACAATTACTATCGCCCCAACAATGCCATCGTAGTCGTTAGCGGCAATATTGATGCAGCAAAAACAAAAGCGCTAAGTGAGAAATGGTTCGGAGATATTCCGTCTGGCATTATCCCCGCTAGAAACATACCGCAAGAACCTGCGCAAAAGAAGCTGCAGCAAAGAATTAACCAAGCCAAGGTACCCAATGATGCCTTGTACCTTGCCTTCCACAGTCCGTCCCGGACCCACCCAGATTTTTATCCAACGGATCTCTTATCGGACATTCTGTGCAATGGCTCTTCCTCTCGCCTGTACCGGCGACTTCTGAAGGAGCAACAGCTGTTTACCCAAATTGACTGTTATTTGACAGGAAGTGTCGATCCGGGGCTATTCATCATTGAAGGGCATCCCGCGAAAGGAGTCAGCCAAGAGGCGGCGGAGAAGGCCATCTGGCGTGAATTGGAAGAAATTAGAGCCCATTCAGTACCGGAGCGGGAGTTACAAAAAATCAAGAACCGCATTGAAAGCACCCTGGTCTTTTCAGAACTGAATGTATTGAACAAGGCCATCAACCTGGCCTTCTTTGAATTGCTTGGCGATGCTGATTACATCAATCAGGAGGTGAATCTCTACAAATCTGTCACTATAGCTGACTTGCGTAGAATAGCCAATGAGATTTTAACTCCGGAAAATTGCTCCGAATTGTATTATCAAGCCCAAAACCATTAAGTTGGCGTTTGATCAAACCTCAATTGCCTTTGAATGGTAAATTGTATGTCGTACTGCCTTAGATTTTTCGTCGAATTACCCGCAACTGCCTAGCTGCGCCAGCGGGATGGGTAAGACTGTAAAACCTGCCTTGTCTAACACAAAACTTTCCTACTTCTCCTTAATCATGAAGATTTAGACAGGAACGGAGATCTATCGATCCCCCTTCGTTTCCTCAGGGAATAGCTCTTCGAGTTTTCGTTGCAAGGCTTCACCACGTAGGCCTCTAGCCAAGATCTTGCCATCTTTATCTAGTAGGATGGTATGCGGGATAGAAGATACACCAAAAGACTTCGCTACGGAATTGCTCCAGCCTTTTAGATCACTTACGTGCTGCCAACCCAAGCCATCTTTCTCAATAGCAGCTAGCCAAGCATCTTTCTTCCGATCCAAGCTCACGCCGATAATTTCAAAGCCATCTTCCTTGTATCGATTGTATAAACCTACTACATGTGGATTTTCACGTCGACAGGGGCCACACCAGCTTGCCCAAAAATCTACCAATACTACTTTCCCTCTTAGATCATACAAACTAAGATCCGCTCCATCTGGAGTCTGTTGTGTAAAATTCGGGGCTTCTCCACCCACCATAAGCTGCTTAGCTCGTGACAGTTCTTTGATCAAGGCTCCAGTTGTCTTTGGATCTGATTCCTTGAAACGCTCAATGAAGGAATTGGCAAACAAGAGGTAGTTGGCGTGATTTTTCTGCTTAAGCACATTAAGAACACCAGCAAATGCTAGTTTCTGAGCACTCGTCGCTTCGGGCCAATTATTTAGTTCCTTTTCAATCATCGCCTGGTGTACCTCAGCTGGCAGCCCTAGACTACTAAGGGTATTGGTATAAGACTTAAAGCCTTCATAGACCCAAGGCAGATTGTTATAGTTTGGACTTTTCCAATCAACATAATGAAAATAGCGTTCGGCGAAGTAGGGGATCTCATGATCGAAATCCTGGCCATTATTCTGGTAACTTAGATAGGTATTCAAGCTCATCACTGTACCTAAGTAGGCATTCTTCTGCTTCAAGGAGTCCAGGTAAGCCAATTTCGCTTTATCTAGATCGCTTAATTGTTTACGCACCAACTCGATTTGACCTTGATCTTTGTTGGTTGAAGCCCGACGAAAGCGGCGAAGATATTGAGAAGTTTCGTTCTTAAACTTATTGATCTGATGTTTCACCTGAGCGTAGCCTTTGTTCATGGGTGAACCAATCGTTCGGCTATTTTTCAAATTTCTACATTGTCCATGAATCTCCATGCCATCTTCTTTGCCTAAGATTACTGGGAAGGTAGAACGTGCGTTGGGTCCCACATGATAAAAGTCCGGCTCGCTATAAGGTAGGGTAAACGTATAGAGTTCATCCTTCAGCTCAGTTGACTTTAGCTGTTGGAATTGAAAGCCATCAAACTGATATAAATTCATTTGGGAACCACAATCAGGTACTTTAACATGAACTTTAATCTGCTGTTGGGCTTGCAGCGACAAAGTTGAGATCAAAAAGCAACAAAAGGTAATCGTCAGGTAAAGTCTATTTCGAAGCATGAGCCTTCATTTAGGGTACTTTGGCCCAAGGGCCATATGAGTAAATCCGTGATAATTATCAAAATTACTTGTAAATAGACGAAAATAAAAATTTTAGCTGCTTGGACCATTTAGTGGTCCGGTGTTTTAGCTAAAAGGGTAGCTTAAAGACACCAAAATGGTCCGAGTAGCAAATTTTCAATCCGTCTATCGACAAAGCATGTCCGCTAATCGAATACTAGCTCTTCTCTGGTCGAACAAGTAATCTCTCTTATCAACAATTCTGTATATTAAACAGTTGAAGTTATCAAATAGTATCGTTAATTTGGTTCTTGAATAATTCATAGTGTATGAACGATTTTCGCAAGCAGATGAATATTAAGGGCAATCCATTCAACTCGATTACGAGTATTGTTTTGATGGTCCTATTCCTTATAGCGATTTTTTACATCGCAAGATTCATTTTTCGCCTACTTTGGCTAGTTGCCCCAATCTTATTGATTGCCGCCTTAATTGTAGACTACAAAACGGTGGTGGGCTACGCAAAATGGATTGTTAGTCTCTTTAAAAAGAATCCGGTAACTGGCGTTGTCGCCACCCTGCTTTCCGCCCTGGGCTTTCCCTTGGTCTCTGGTTTTTTGTTAATGAAGGGCTTATTCAAAAAGAAGGTGCAAGAGGTGAAGAATTCTCGAGAAGCTGCGATCCAGGGCGAGTTTGTTGAGTATGAGGAGATCGTTGATGATGAGACCTTAGATCTTCCGACGCTGGAGGTAAAGAAAGAAAAGCCTACACCAACCAAAGGCAGCAGTGAATATGATCATTTATTTGATCAGTAGCGCAGCTGTCGTATTATCCGTTGCTTATTTTATTCTGATTCAATGGCTATTGACCCAATGGGACCGACTAAGTCCTCCGGAAGTGTCAAAAGCTTTTATCCCTTCGACCAAGGTCAGCATTATCGTTCCAGCTAGGAATGAAGCGGCCAATATCGGAGCCTGCCTGGATAGTCTTGTACAACAGTCTTATCCCGCAAGCTTACAAGAGATCATCGTGATAGATGATCATTCCACCGATGTCACGGCAGCAATAGTACGCAGTTATGAAGATAGAGGCGTTCGCTTGCTTTCGCTTGCTGAGCATCTAAACGAACCTACGCAATCCTACAAAAAGGCAGCTATTGCCTTGGGCGTTTCAGTAGCTCAAGGTGGGCTAATTCTCACAACTGATGCAGACTGTATCGCTCCTACTGAGTGGGTTACTATAATGGTCCAGAACCAGCAAGCGAAGAACTGGCAATGCATTGCAGGACCCGTTCTTTTTCATCAGGAGCAAAATGCCCTGGAACGATTTCAATCGCTAGATTTTATTGGCACAATGATCATCACAGGGGCTGGTCTTTCATCTGGCCAGCTATTGCTAGCTAACGGGGCTAATTTTGCTTATACCAAAAGGGCTTTTGAACAGGTAGACGGTTTTACCGGTGTAAACTCAAAAGCCTCAGGTGATGATGTATTTCTCCTCCACAAGATCGCTGCGGCCTTCCCAGGGCAAGTAGGCTTTCTAAAGCATGCCCAGGCATGTATACAGACAAAGGCAATGCCCGATCTAGGGAGTTTTGTTCAACAACGGCTGCGCTGGGGCACCAAAAATGCCAGCTATTCGGATGCACGAGTTACCATGATCGCCGGGCTCGTTTTTACTACTTGCTGGGGCATTCTGCTTTGCTCTCTACTAAGCCTGACGGGATCCCTTCACGCACTGCTGGCTTTTGTCCTTGCGCTTGGCATTAAAGCTAGCGCTGACTATCTATTGCTACGAAAAGGGATGCTATTCTTCGGACGGATGGACCTGCGTCCGGCACTAGGCTGGTCACAAGTTGGACACATTTTGTATATCGCTTTGGTGGGGATGGGTAGTTTATTG
>JAHQWA010000325.1 GCA_019634045.1 Saprospiraceae bacterium | reverse complement strand
GGCCCATGTATTCTCCTATATGGAATCAATGGGCGCCAGACGTTGAGCGGATGCTGCAGATTATGCGCTTTCGGATGGAAATGCGGGAGGCCGTGTTGAGGGTTGAAGCGTGAGATGTACAGAATACTATTCCCAAGTTTAGCACAAATTGATTAAAAAACTTAACGTGGCAAAACAAAAAAAGAAATCTACAGAAGTTAACACCGCTCTTAGATTGCCGGCTGAAGAAGCGTACGCACACGAACTGCGTAAACTAGCCGAACTGGATGATCGCGCCAAGCCAAAGAACTGGCAGCTGTCTCCATGGGCAGTGGTTACCTATCTTCTGGGAGGCACCTTAAGTGATGGTACTATCATATTGCCAAAGTATTATGGGAGTAGGAGGATCATTGAGATTGCCGTAGCAACTTTGGCAACTGATCGTGCTTTATTACTGACTGGAATACCAGGGACTGCCAAAACCTGGGTGTCGGAACATTTAGCAGCAGCGATTTCCGGTAGCTCTCGGCTCTTGGTGCAGGGGACAGCTGGCTTGACGGAAGAGGCACTCCGGTATGGGTGGAATTATGCTCGCTTATTAGCGGATGGCCCCTCAGAAGCCGCACTAGTAGCTAGCCCGGTAATGACCGCAATGAAAAATGGGCGAATAGCTCGACTGGAGGAATTAACGAGAATTCCTTCCGATGTGCAAGACGCATTAATCACCATCCTGTCTGAAAAGGTATTGCCTATTCCAGAACTCAATACCTTGGTACAAGCGCAAATGGGGTTTAATCTCATTGCTACGGCTAACGATCGAGATAGGGGTATAAATGAATTGTCGAGTGCACTTCGCCGCCGCTTTAATACCGTTGTAATGCCATTACCTGCTACCCTTGAAGAAGAGGTGGTGATTGTTAAAGATAGAGTTGCACAGTTAGGGCAAGCATTGGAACTTCCTCCCGCAGCGGCTCCAATTGCTGAGATTCAACGCCTGGTCACGATTTTTCGTGAATTGCGTAGCGGAAAAACAGAAGATGGGCGCACTCGACTTAAATCGCCTTCGAGTACGCTAAGTACTGCTGAGGCGATATCGGTAATCAATAGTGGTCAAGCACTGGCCACACATTTTGGAAACGGGACCTTAAACGCTAAAGATATTGCTACTGCACTTAGTGGAGCGGTCATTAAAGACCCAGTGGCAGATGAAAAAATATGGAAAGAATATCTGGATACGGTGGTTCGTTCTAGACCCGCTTGGCAGGATTTGTATGAGGCCTGCCGGGGTAATGCTAGTATTGAGGAATGAGTGTGGGGTGCCGAAAATATCTCTGTACTCAACACCGATTCCTCAATACTGAAAAACACGTGAGCATGAAGTGGACTTGGTTGTGGATTTTTGTTGGTTGGCTAGGTGCTATTGAGGGAATGGCTCAGAGCGATATTGTCTACATTGAAAACATCACAATGGAAGGCAATCAACGCACGCGAGATGAAATCATCTTGCGCGAGTTGAAGTTTCGTGCTGGAGACACGATTTCTGTCAGTCATCTGGAACGCGTCCTGGAAGAAAGTGAGCAACTCGTGATGAATACAGGTATGTTCAATTCGGCCAACATCACCATTAAAAACTGGCGAGGTGCCGATAATCATGTGCACCTTCATTTGGAGTTGGTCGAAACCTGGTACATTTATCCCGTACCCATTTTTGAGTTGGCTGATCGCAATTTTAATGTTTGGTGGGTGGATCAAAACCATTCCTTACAGCGCATCAATTTTGGCATGGAATTTACTCATCTCAATTTCACTGGTCAACGAGATCGCATCAAATTAACGGCGAAGTACGGCTATACGCGTTCCTACGCCATGAAATATACTTTACCCTTTATCAATAAAAGCCAAACCTTGGGAGTGAACGCCGATATTTCATTCTCCCGAAACCGGGAATTGAACTATGCGTCAATTGACAACAAGCAATCCTTCTACAAGGATGAAGACAACAAGTTTTTGTATCAACGTTTTCGCACTAGCATTGGATTTCCGTATCGTCCGGGGTATCATCTCGTACATGATCTAAATCTTTTGTATCAGCAAAATTGGATTGATAAGTTTGTAGCGCAGGAACTCAATCCTGACTTTTTCCTGGAGGGCCGAAACTTGCAGCGATCTTTTTCGCTTACTTATCGCTTTGAGTATGACTGGCGTGATGTCCGAGCTTATCCGATTAAAGGAAATTATTTTAACATGGAGCTGCGAAAAGTGGGTCTCGGTTTTTTTAAGGATCGGGATGCACTAGATGCCCAACTACAATACCATCATTACTTTCCGCTATCAGATAAATGGAGTGCAGGCGTCAAAATTGGTGCTAAAGCATCTTTTATTCGCAAAGAACAACCCTTTAACGATTATCGAGCTTTTGGTTTTGGTCAAAATAATTTATACGGCTACGAATTGTATGTAGTGAACGGTATGGACATGGGACTGAGCCGTGGATTTCTTCGTTATAGATTGTTTCAAAAGGATGTTAACTTTGGGAAATGGGTGCCCATTCCAGCCTTTCGAAAAATGCCGATTAAAGTCTATTTTAGCTTGAATCAGGGCGCTGGATACATTAATGATCCTTACACAGGTGAGATCAATCCGTTTTCTAACCGCATGCTATTTGGTGGAGGCGTTGGTCTAGATGTCATTTTGTATTATGATAAAGTCTTGCAAATTCAGTATAGTTATAACCATCTTTGGGAAAAGGGCGTATTTTTACATTTCAGTGCCAATATATAATACCGCATGCAAGTAGTTGTTTTCAGCAAACTCGCCAAGACAGAAGACCTTCCACATGTTCAGGAGTTATTTGATACGTTGCATGATGAAAATATAACGGCTTACGTCCATGCGCCTTATCTCCAGCAATTGCAAGACAAAATTCAGTTTCGTCGGGATGTCGGCGTGTTTGAAGGTTATTTAGACTTAAATGTGAAGCGCTTCGATTTTTTTATTACGCTTGGTGGAGATGGTACTATATTGGAAGCGTTCACCTATGTTCGTTCGAGTGAAGTACCCATTGTTGGTATTAATCTCGGTCGCCTTGGCTTCTTGGCAAGTATTGAAAAAAAACGCATACGCGAAGCTATCTCTCTGCTCAAACGGGATATGTTTACCATTGAAGAAAGAGGAGCTATTTATTTAGAATCCAACTTCCCTCTTTTTGGTGAAACGCCATTCGCGCTCAATGACTGTACCCTACTCAAGCGCGATACTTCTTCCATGATTACTATTCATACCTATCTCAACGGAGCTTATCTCAACTCGTATTGGGCAGATGGTATTATTGTGTCTACGCCTACTGGTTCTACGGGGTATTCCCTGAGTTGCGGTGGGCCAGTTATTTTTCCAGATTCTGGGAATTTCGTCATTACACCAGTTGCTCCGCACAACCTCAATGTGCGTCCGATCGTGATTTCTGATGACTCAGTAGTATCTTTTGAAATAGAAGGGCGGACCGAGAATTTTCTTTGTACCCTGGATTCTCGTTTCGAAATGATTACTTCTGCTCATCAACTAGCGGTGCGAAAAAACGACTTTAAGTTAAAACTGGTTCAATTGTATGATATTGGCTTCCTGGATACCATTCGGAATAAGTTAGCCTGGGGCGCTGACCACCGGAATTAATTAGGGTTAGCAATGAGGAATGGTACCAGATGTTGTGCACTTTAGGGTAACCTATTCCTTCTTGATCAAACTATTAAGGTATCGAAAATGATTATCCACTTATGAAAAGATCAATGTGTTTTTTGCTTGGCTTGCTCCTATGCTGTGGGACGATTCGTGCCCAAGAGCATTTTTTTGCCTTTGTGAATAACCAGGATGGAAAGCTCGCTACTGATAAAACCTTAGATCATAAACTAGCGGTAGCACAGTCGGTATTCAAGACCTTAGTGGATGGTCAAGGTGATTTCCGAAGACAACGACCTACGCTGGTGATGGCGGATAGCGAAATGTATATAGCATGGGCACACCCGGAGCGCGCCGAGATTGGACTAGAGGAATTAGCATACGATATATGTGCTTCATTTGGCCCGGATTCTCTCAATGCTTTAGCCGCTTTGCTGACCCACGAATTGGTGCACTACTATGAAAAACATGAATGGAGTCGCCATTTTGCTAAAGAAAATGAGGAACTTTCTACCGCTCAACAACTAAAAAAGTTGGAAGAGGGCCTTAAGTTAGAAGCGCAAGCTGATTATTTAGGCGGCTTTTTGGCATCCTCTGTCGGGTTTGATGTACATGGCGTAATGCCCAAATTATTGCAGGAGCTCTATTCCGAAAAAGCCTATGATCTTCCGGCAGAAATTGAAGGATATCCCAGTTTAGATGATCGCATTGCGATGTCAAAAAAAGCAATGGATCAACTTTACGAATTGCAAATCGTATCCCAAACGGCCAGTTATCTAAGCCTACTGGAAAATTATACAGCAGCCGATCATTACTACCGATATATTCTCACGGATTTTCAAAGTCGAGGAATTTATAATAATGCCGGGGTTAATGCGCTGCTTTCGGCGCTACAGCTATTTACCAAGAAGGAAATGCCTTTTGCCCTTCCGATAGAATTAGACCCTAAGACTCGGCTGCAAAAGGCGACCACTCGCGATCCAGATTTGGAGCGGCAACTTCAGCGAGAACAATTTATTAAAACGGCACAAGCTTATTTCAATCGGGCTTTGGCCCTAGATCAAAACTACGGTGTAGCTTTTTTCAATAAGGCGGTATGTCATATTTTTTTGGAAGAGTGGGATGATGCCAATTACTGGATGCGTAAGGCGCGGAAAGAAAATTTAGGACCCAAGATGACGGGGGATCTTCAAGTGTTAAAAGGGGTAGTGGCAGCCTTACAGAACCGGGAAGCTGAAGCAAGCCAATGGTGGCAAAAGGCAGAGGCGGAAGCTCAAAACTATTTGGCAACGATCAATCTGGAGATCCTCAAGGCAGGCTTTTTAGAGTCGGAGGAAGCCCCATTGGGTTTTGCGCCCAAGCGAGAACAGATTAACGGGCTAGACTTGGATGAATTTTTGCAGGAAACCGCTCCAGATCGGATGGTGACCATTAGCAAAGAAACGATTTGTGGTTTTTACGAAAAGGAAGCAGCCGCTATTTATTCTCATTCGCTGAACTATGGTCAATCATTCATCAGTGTACAAGTGATCGACGACTCTTTTGATGGGACGACGGCGGACGGAATCAAAATCGGAAACGATAGACAAAACCTATTACAGATTTATGGAAAGCCGCCACGGCAGGTACAGATGCCAAGTGGAACCTACTTCGTCTATCCCAAACGCCGCTTGTTTTTTCAACTAGATGCCATGGCTAAGGTGATAGGCTGGGGTGTGTACCGAGTGAAGTAAAAAGCGCCACTGAATTTGTGGTATCTGCAATCAGCAAGATTCAAAACTACATCCAATCCGGCGTTCCTTCTTTTGAATCACTAGATTCATCATTAAGGCGGACCCGTGCAAAATCCCAATCATATTCATGTAAATGTATTAGGCTTGCCCCTAAAAGATCGATGCAATGCTTAACATCTGCTTTATTGGCTAATTCAATAGTTTGATGCATATGCCGAAGCGGAATTGAAATAGCACCAGTGATCGCTCCTTTTTTTCCGTATCGCTGAACACCAGCTGTATCTGTACCACCAGCCGGTAAAATCTCAGGTTGCCATTTGATACCTTCTTTATTGGCCAATTGTTTTAAATAATTAACCATGCGATAATCACTAATCACAGAGCCATCCATGATTTTGATAGCCGCACCTGAGCCCAAACGCGTAACGGCATCATGCCCATTAGAGCCAGGTACATCAAACGCAATCGTAACATCAAGGCCAAAACCGAAGTCAGGGTCGATTAAATGGGCAGCTGAAATGGCCCCGCGAAGTCCCACTTCTTCCTGGACTGTGAATACACCATAGATATCGTAAG
>JAHQWA010000324.1 GCA_019634045.1 Saprospiraceae bacterium | reverse complement strand
CCTCCTCCTGCGGCAGACATATGACTATTTGAGAAAATTATATCCAGATTTTTCTTCGACAAAGCATCTTGACATTGAATACGCCAGGGCCAAGTTATTACCTCCAGGGGCGCCCCGAAAACGACTGCTCAATCTGTTGGCAGATCTACATCAATTGCTGAAGGATTTCCTGGTCTGGCAGCAAGTGAAAGCCAACGAATTTGCTTATGACTTTGCCTTGTTGGAGCAGTATAAAAGCCGAAAAATGGATAAGGCATTCTTCCAGTTTGCCGACCGGCTCATCCAAAAGTACGAAGGGCAACAGGAAAACAGTATCTGGTCATACCTACAACTCATGATGCTGTATCGAAACAAATTTTTCCATCCCAACTCCCCCAAACTCAACCCGGATGATCCCCTACCCCAAAAGAGCTTGGCTCTCTTGAATCAATTCTATCAAGGAGCACGAATTCGTTTAGCTACTGAATTGCTTAGCCGCGAAAAGATCTTGCATAGTCCAGGTGTCTCCAATGCGATCGACGAAGTTAGAACCGCTTTCCCTCCTGACGAAAGTCCGTTGATTCACTTGTATACGCAGGTATATCAACTGGAAAAGGAGCAGAGTGAGGAGGTATTCTTTGCCTTAAAAGAAAGATTCTTTTCCGTGGTTGCAGAGCAGGAGTTAAGCTTTGATGATCAATATTTTGTATTTCTACATTTAATCAACTTTGCCTCTGCACAGATAAAAAAAGGTAAGCAGAATTTTTTGGAGGAGGCCTTTTCCATCTATCACTTCGGCTTACAGTACCCGATTCTGGAACAAGGGCAATATTTCACCCCTACCAACTTCAGCAACATTGTCAACTTAGCTTGTCGCTTAAAGCAGTTTGAGTGGGCACGCTATTTCATCAAAACTTACCAACAGCATTTACCTTTGGAAGTAAGGGAAAGTGCGGCTCGTATTTCTTTCGCCATGATTCACTTTGAGGAAGGTAATTTTGAGCAGACGCTCGAAGAGTTGCAAGACATAAGCTATGCGGATACTTTTTATGACCTGAGAGCTAGGTCACTTCGCCTCCGCTGCTTTATCGAATTGGAAGAATCAGCAGCTTTAATCCTCCATTACTGTCGTTCCTTTGAACAATTCATTCGTAGAAACAAGAAAATCAAAGGGGACAACGCTCAAGCCACGACCAACTTTATTCAACTGAGTAAAGAATTGGCTAGGCAGCGATCTACTAGAGTTCAACTCCAGCAGATGCTGGCTACTAAACAACCTATCTTTTTCAAAAGCTGGCTCTCCAAGAAGATCCTCGCTTATAAGGAGATTGTCTAGTAGCCAATGTTTTTGGCATATAGATACATCAGGCGCATGGACGCTAAGAAAGCGTAATCCGAGCGCAACACCTATTAGTCCATGATGATATCTTCTGTACCATTAAAAGCATTGATGTTGAGGTTTAGGAATTTCCAATTTTCCTTTAGAATTAATGTTAACATGGGTCAGAGATTTAGAGAGAACGTGAAAAAAGGGGTTTAGTTTTACTCGTTTAGGCGCGTATGGTAGATGAGTCCTGACCTCAATTAGCAGCCAGACTCCATACTGATGGAGTTGTTGCTCGGTCGAAACCTGGTCATCTCAAACTTTTTAGGTAGTGTAATACATTCTCCATTTACCTAGATACTGGATCTAGGACTGAGGATAAGAGAAGTGCGTCTACAACACCATGCAAGTAGTACCTCCTATATGCAGCGCACATAGCAGATCATAAAGCCGTGTAAGGATGTAAATATTAGAAAGCCAGCGTATGTATAATGAATGGATCTTCCTTAAGATACACTGGAATAGGCTGAAGTCGCCTGCACAGAAAGGTTTTTAAATGTGTCATTATCAGAGATTTTAAAGGTGAAGCCAATAGTTACCTTAGATCATTTACCTTCAAATCAAAAATCACAGCGTACAAAAGGTTAGTAATCAAAGGACTATTTTTTCATCACCTTGTGCGCGAGTTTAGTAAGATTGTCAATTTAATAACTTAGAGAATATCAAAAAAGTTCCCCTAGAAGAGTGCATATACGTAAAAATGCATATATTTATAGCAAGATATAATATATTCAAAAATATTCTATCTAAATCCATCCACTACTTAACCCAAGCGAAATCTCCAGGAAGAAAAACCTATTTTGCGCCAAGGTGCTCCCCAGATGGTCAGATCAATAGAATGGCGTATTTACCTGGATTAGTCTTGATTTTCAGTACATTATTCGCTTTGAAACGGTAACTCAGTAGCTACAACCAAGCGCTTGATCATCATGGCAGCGCAGTCGCTGGTCTGGTCCCTTCACCAATCACTACTGTGTCAATGGGTGCTCCAGCCAGTAGCCTACTTAACGCATTATTCAGTTTTGAAAACATTTCATCATGAATTATACATCCCGAATAACAATTTTGATTGCGGTGCTTATCGGTGGGAGTTACAGCTTTAGCCTTGGGCAAAGCGTAATCGCTGCCGACGGAGGAGTGGGAGGAACGGACAAAATTCGTATCGAATGGACCCTGGGTGAATTTGCAATTGCCACCTTAACCACTCCGAACGGCCTCCTAACCGAAGGGTTTCATCAACCTAGCCTACAAGTTACACGGCTCCCACCATCTGAAGTAGCCTTACACTCCTTAACGGAAGAACACTTAAAGATCAGCATGGCTCCCAACCCTGTGCGAGACCTGCTGAACATTAAGATAGAGCATGAAAAAGATCTGCCGATCCATTTGCGGCTATTAGATGGCAACGGCCGGGTCATTCTACAGCAGAAAGCTTTAGCCCCAAGTCAGGTAGAACTAAATCTGTCAAAATATGCCAGCGGGCTTTACTTTCTACAATTTCACAGACAGGATGGACCGGCAATCGAAACCTACAAGATTAGCAAACATTAATTCCTTTTCATAAGCCTGTGTACATGCTCCCTGATTAGCGCTAAGCAATCGATGTGATCAGGCTCCAACCTAAAACGAATTTAGCAGTCAAAGACCTGCAGCAAAATATCCCTATCATGAAAAAATTAGCCTTTTTCCTCAGTTGTTTATTCTTGTTCTTGGGACAAGATGTAATAGCCCAAGGTGTTCCTCAGGGCATGAAATACCAAGGTGTCGCAAGAGATGCGGACGGTAATGTATTGGTCAATCAAAGGATCGCCTTAAAGATAAGTTTGAATGGAGAAAACACGCCTAAATTAATCAACTACAGTGAGGTACATGAGGTACTGACGAATCAACTGGGTCTCTTTAGCTTGACGGTTGGAGACGGGAGAGTTGAATCCGGCACTTTCAAACAGATTCCTTGGGCTACCGACAATGTCTGGATGGAAGTGGCCATCCGAGATGAAACTGGATTTTTTTCCACCATTAGCAACAACAAGTTGCTAGCCGTGCCCTATGCATTCCATGCTGGTTCAGCAGATAACTTGGTGATGGACCAACTCATGAAAAGATCGTCAGATTGCAATGCCACGGGATTGCCATTTTGGACCACCATCGGTAACAATAACGTTGATACCATTTGTCATTTTATCGGTACGCGCAACTTCATAGATGTGTTATTCAAGACGGATGGAATAGAACGAATGCGGATCAAGGCAAATGGCGATATCGACATTGCTAACAATCTCAAGCTTGGGGGAGACTTGACCGTTGAAAAAAATGTATTCCTGAATACCATAGCAGGAGAGACGGTAAATAATGGCCCCTTTACGGTAACGAAACAGAGCCCCACCTTGCTTTCCGGGACGCTTACTGTTGATTTGGCAAGTGACCTCAATGCCTCACTAAATGTAGATGGGCCCACCGATTTAAATAGCCTACTCAATGTCAACAATGAAAGCCCTACCCTACTGACTGGTATTCTAACCGTCAACCAGGATGCCACCTTCAATCAACATGTCTTACTTGATAATGCAGACCTTAACTCTTTAACCCCATCAGAAGGGGCACTCGTAGTGAATGGTGGCGTGGGAATTGGGAAGAATTTAAATGTTGGTGGCGATGCTACTTTCAATGGAAATACCTCTTTTGCTGGGCCCGTCATTATTACGGATGAAACGCCCTCCACAGATACGGAAACTGGAGCCTTGGTCGTGGCAGGTGGTGCTGGGATTAGAGGGGATGTGAACATTGGTGGAGAAGTGAATATCAGCAAGACCCTGAACCTCTCCACCGCTGAAGTAGTAGACCCAGGTGCCAATGCCACTAAAGTTGGAACTGGGCATGTAGCCAAATTTGAAAACACCGGAAATGGTAGCGGCATCATCATCCAAGTTGGCGCCGGAACGCCACATAACAATAATAACTTTGTCACCTTTGTGAATGCTTCAGGAACAACTGTCGGTAGAATTGAAGGAGAAGATGGAGATGAAGACTTGGCCAATAACAGTGGTCATAAACTTGAGCGTGATTTCTTAATTACCGATATCGCTTTATCTGCCACAGCTGAGGCCATAGCTATTGCTGAAGAGATTCAGGCTGCCGTTGCATTGGCGGCTGCAGCTAGTTCCTCTACTGCCTGCGCTGGGCTAGGTGCCTGTGTAACGGCCCCCATACCCTCCTTCATCGTTAGTGAAACCGCCAATCTTGTCGTAGCTACCGCCAATCTTGTCCTACAAACCGCCGACCTCGTCAAAGTCTCTGCTAACTTGGTCTTATTTGATGACAATGTAGAAGCTGAATTCGGCGTAACCTTTGCTTCTGGCGCGGAAGACTATGCAGAATACTTGCCGAAGTTAAATCCCAAAGAGACTTTCATGGCCGGAGAATTGGTGGGATTGAAGAATGGTTTTATCACCAAGGATACCAAAGACGCAGATCAGGTCATGGTGATCTCACACAACCCAGCTATGCTTGGGGGCATGCCTAAAGAAGGAACGGAGGAGCAATATGAAATGGTCGCATTTATGGGCCAGATCCCGACTCGCGTGATCGGAGAAATAGAGGCCGGAGATTACATTTTACCGAGTGGGTATGCTAATGGATTGGGTATTGGAAAATCCAAAGCGGAGATGAAGCCATCTGACTATAAGAAAGTACTGGGTGTAGCCTGGGAAGCGTCCAAGGGAAAAACCTTAGGCGTAGTTAATGTAGCCATTGGATTGAATACCAATGACCTTGCAGAAGTGGTAGATGCACAAGAACAACAGTTGAAAGCCCAAGAAGAAGAAATAGCCCAACTAAAAGCAGAAATCAATCAAACCCATGCCATTCTCGCCGAATTGGTTCCTGGTTTCAGAGAAGCAGCTGGAATTGAAAATACAGACACAAATGATGCACTGGTGGTCAAGGAGCAACAGCCCGGCACAGCTGCCCAAGGTGCTCAAATAGTCCACCCCAGCGAAGGAGACATTCATTACTATCAACTTACGGATGCCGATATTGAGGCAGGTTTCAAATTGGCAGAAGATATCTTTAAGCAAACCAATATGGACCTCAACGATCATCCGTTCTGGAACCGTATATACAACGATTCGGCGTATAAAGCGGAAGTCAAAGCAGAGATTCGGGAGAAATTTACACATGCTGTCCATACGCACCAAGCGGTGAATGGAAATAGCAGTCGTCATTAGCAAACGACCTTATTTCATGGGAAGCTGGGGCTTGAAGGTAGAGCAGAATAGGAGTAGCTAAGCGATGTTCTAGTTTTCCGCTAATTCAAATGACATGTGTAAAAAACATCCCTTTATATCCCTAAAGTCGTTTTGTAGAACGGCTTTTCAAGGGCTAATTTGGCTTTTCCTGATTTCACTATCCGGACCACTTTTGGCGCAACCCGCCTTGGTGCTACCCAGTGACGGCAAAAGTGTACAAGAAATTGCGCCACAGGGCGGATTGCGATTCCAACGACACCTATACTTAATCACTCCAGCAGAGATGCTAGAGACGGAGTTTACTTCGGGGATGTCCGTGAATGGAATTGGTTTTACCTTGGCCGCCGCCCAATCAGATACAACTAGAGGACTACTGAAAGTGTACCTGCAAAATACAGCGGATGCAGTGAGTCGTAGAGATACGAATTGGACTTTAGTGTCTACGACTGCCACCAATGCCATGCTCGAAGGGCTAGCCAATGGACAATACGAATGGCAAATACAGTCTATTTGCGACGGGGACGGCTCCGCTTTCTCTCCCTTGACCAACTTTGAGACCGCTGATCCGGAAGCCTGTAATACGGCTTCCAATCTAAAAAGTTCGCAAATTACTACCACTTCAGCTTTACTGGAATGGTCTTCTCCTTTTTCTACGGGCTTCAGTGAATATGTAGTAGAGCATTCCATTGCCGGGAGTGATTCCTGGACGAGTAATACAACTACTGAAACTCAGTTAAACATCTCTGGTCTCGCTGCCAATACTATCTATCAATGGAGGGTGCAAACGCTATGTGGGGCTTCGACAGCCGATGTCATCAATGCATCCTTCAGTACTTTAAGTGAAGGAGCTTGTACCGCTCCCTCGGCTTTACAGGCACTGACTACCGGCGATAATGAAGCCACCTTAAATTGGACGGCCGCAGCAGATGCTAGTCGGTATGATATCCAATACCGGCCAGCCGGTACTTCCGCCTGGTTGTTTGGTATTTCCTTTGCGGACTCATTGAATCTAATTAATCTGCAAGCTGGGACCTCCTACGAATGGCGGGTTCGCAGCGTCTGTGAAGCCGGAACGGGAAGTTACCAAAATGGGCCAACTTTCAGTACAACGGGAACAGCCCCTTGCCTACCTCCGATTGCTTTGAGTACTCGTGTACTCACCGACACCAGCGCGGTCCTGTCCTGGGCCATGTCCGCTGGGGCAGACAGCTACCTAGTTCGTTATCGCTTGAAGGATGCCATTAGTTGGGAAAATGCCATTCAACCGATGGCCTTAGTACATAACGCAGAGGTTTTACTTCCAGATTCCATCGGAGATTTCCACAT
>JAHQWA010000323.1 GCA_019634045.1 Saprospiraceae bacterium | reverse complement strand
CTGGCTGATTTGAAGGGGCGCTTGGACTTCAATGCAGAAGTTACCAGAGAAGATGGCACTGTATTTACGTTCGATGACTTCACTGGGGATTTAAATAACCCAGGACAACGTCAAGCCATGCAATTCAGCGTGTCCTTGGTTTGCCCATCAGACTTGGCGGGTACATTTGATTATGTACAGACGAACATGAAAGCCAACGGTGCTAACTGTGGTCAAGCTTCCATTTCTGGTACGGTTACCTGGACGGAGACTGGTGCGGGTTTGTATGCAACAGATGATGCTTCTTTCGGGCAATTCGGTGATTGTTACGGAGATAATCCAGCGGCAGGATTGAGTATCAATGATTCTTGTGATTTGATCTCAGTGGCTGGGTCTGATCAATATGGCGATGGTTATACCTACGATGTCATTTCTGTGGAAGGACCAACACTCACTTTAGAATGGACCAATACCTTCAATGATGGAGGTACCGTGGTCTTGACGCGCCAGGATGGAAAAGACTGGCCACAGTTAGGAAGTTAGAAATCACCCGAAACCCTTCCTGACAAGAAACCTGCAGGAGTTGCCTTTGGGCATCAGCCTGCCGAAAGAGCGTTTTATTAGCATTTGGTTAGGAAGAAAACCTAACGTTCACTGGTGTCTGATCCATGGTTAGGCACCAGCTTTTTTCCTTAAATCCAACTCCAATGAAATATAATTATACCTTTCTTATTATAGTTTTACTAGTCAGCGCCTGTGGCAGTAGTCAATACGCTAGCAAAGGCGGCCGCAATATTGATTACGCTTCTATGTCTACCTTGGCGGATGCCCTTCGTCTGCAAAGTGGTGTACAAGTGGTGGGCTCGGCACATAATACCAAGGTGTCGATTCGAGGTGTGAATACTTCCAAGTCCAGTGTTTCAGAAACTTTTACCTCTAGTCCGACTGCTGGTGGTCCGGTTCAACGGCAAACTACAGTGCTCAAGGATGTGGAGCCCTTATTTTTGGTAGATGGTACCATTGTGGGGAATTCCTACAATCAGGCGAATCGGGTCGTAAATGTTCAAGATATCGTCTCCATCAAAGTGTTGAAAAGCTATTCGGAAACCAATGCATTTGGGGAACAGGGAAAGAATGGAGTGATCAAAATTACGACGCAGCAAGGGGCAACGGTACAGTCGAAGTAGCTTTTTCTTGCTAAGTTTGATCTAGCGGGATCTGGTAAACCTCTGGTTCCTGCTACGAGTAAATCCCGAACTTTCTACCTAGCTGAAAGTTCGGGATTTGCATTATTTCAAACTAATTTCCTATCCTTGTGTTCGTAATGGAGTGCATCTAATTTGATCCATTACTTTTTCCTTCAACACAAAATAAAGTATGACAACCCGAGCTGCCTTTCGCTATTTTTGTTTCTTATTCTTGTTTATTTCTTTCACGCCCATTTCTTCCTTTTCTCAAACAGAACTACCTGCTTTCGTCAATGGGGACCCGCTACCGGATGCGCCGGAATTAGCTAGTCGAGGTGAATTCCAGGTGGGGGTTCGTAGCCTGGAATTTGTGCACAAAGGCCAATTGGATATATTGAATGCTAAGGAGGGGAAAGCCCCATTGTATGATCGTCCGTTAACCGTTGAAGTTTGGTATCCCGCTAAAGATATTGCGGAAGATGCTGGCCTGATTACCTATGATGAAGTGATGGGGATGGCTGGCAATCCGAACCGACCGAATATTCCTTTTCAATTTCATGGCCGTGCTACCCGAGCTGCTACGCCCGTTTCGGCAGCAGAAGGTTTTCCTTTAATAGTCGTATCTCATGGTTATGTCGGCTCCCGATTCTTGATGACTTATCTAACAGAAAATCTGGCCTCTAAGGGCTACGTTGTGGTGGCCATAGATCATACTGAGTCAACCTATAGAGATGCCGGCCCTTTTCCCAGTACCTTGCTGAATAGATCCAAGGATATTTTGTTTGTTGTGGATGAAGTAGCCAAGCTGGGAACTAGCAAAGGAGATCATTTCCTTTCTGGAGTCGTAAACGCTGATCGTACTGCGGTAATTGGCTATTCCATGGGAGGCTATGGAGCCTTGAATGCTGCTGGGGCAGCCTATAGTGCTGCTGCTATTAATATTTTCAAGGGTATGACTGGGGGGAGCAATGCCTTGGAGAGCCGCGGAATGAATAATGAAGAATTCAAGAAGTCCTATGACTCAAGAATCAAGGCTGTCGTCGCCTTCGCCCCCTGGGGAATGGTACAAGGAGCTTGGGACACAGAAACCCTGAAAGGTTTGAAAGTGCCGACCTTTTTTGTGGCTGGTAGTCAGGATGATGTTTCGGGCTATGAAAAAGGGATTAAGGCCATCTATAAGGGAGCAGTGAATGCCGATCGCTATCTACTGACTTATATGAATGCCCGTCACAACGTGGCTCCGAACCCTCCACCGGCTGATGTGCTAAAACCTGGGCTACACATTGATGAGTACTATCGCTATGCTGAACCTTCCTGGGATGAACGCCGCATCAACAACATCAACCAGCATTTCCTTACGGCCTTTTTGGGCATACACCTGAAAGGTATGGAATACCAGAAGTATTTGGATATCAATGCGGATTCCAATAAAGAAACTTGGCCGGGCTTTGTACCCAGATCTAGTACAGGAATGGAATTGTTGCATGAAAAGCCTGCCGGGCAATAGATTTATTTATCCCACTAGAAGCGCCAGCTATAAGATACTCGCCCTCTGCTTTCTATAAAGGAAGCAGGGGCAATTGCCTGACCGCTCGCACGAACGATTAATCCAGCTTGCACACTTAGCTGCTGTTTCTTGCTCCATTTGAAACTCATTCTATTTTGCCAATTGAATACTTTGGTGCTTTTGAATCCTTCTGCCATCTGATGTAGATAGGAGCCAGAGGTAGTCCATTTAATCTTATCCTCCTTCAAGGGAATGACCAGGGACAGACTAGGTGAAATACCTGTGTTTTGTCCCTGCGAGCCAGTAAAACTATTGATGAGAAGACTAGCATTTAGGGTAATTGGATGGGGCCCGATTTGTTGCATATAGGATACCTGGCCCATGTAGTAACTGTTTTGTTGATCCCTTTGTACTTCTTCGTTTTCAATACTGTTGGCCTGCTGTGCACTAAATTGGGCACTAAGGGAAGATGTACCGGTTTCATCTATTCGGTAGTTGCCCGATAAACTTAGCTGCTGATTGACTAGAACCAGTTTAATGGAGTCCAATACCTGAAGCGGGTCATTTGAAAACCGTAGGCGGTTGGTAGCACTGAAATTAGAATAATTGGCATTCAGGTTGAGTTTTTGGGAGGCTAGGAATGAGGCATTTAAGGTGCCGATCCAACGATTTTGGCTATTTGATTCAAAACCAGAAAGGTTATTTCGTTGAATACCTAGATGCGCTGCAATCTTAAGTTTCTTCTTAAAAGCAGAGAGTGTACTGCTGATCGTGATATTCTCCAAATCATCATTAAAGAACAGCGTGCCTAAAGAGCGGTAGCCTGGATCGATTTTTTCATGATGTACTTCGATGTGCCCAAAATTGGTTTTCACTCCTATACTGGTTTTCAGTGCTTTATAACTGCCTGTACTGTGCCTAAAGGGGAGCAATCCCAGGGCCAGCCAGTGTGAACTTCCCGTAGCTCTTATTGGACTATCAGTATTTCTAGTCAAGAAACTCCAGGCATAATCAATATCGAGGTAAAGGATCGGGCTGATTTGCTTACGCCCATTAAGTCCAACTACCAGGTTTTCCATTGGGTTTAGGCTGATGGAGTCTGCCCGGGCCCCCCGGGGGTGATCTTTGGCCTTTAGTATAGATAACAGAAGTTTTTCTTTACCAGAGTCTACACCACCCTGCACACCCCAAGCCTGCCTACTAAAGGGAAGGTCCAAGTCGTGTAGCTGTCGCAAAGCATTTAAGTCTGCTCGCTGCAAGGTCCCTTGGATGGCCTTGACCCTCCAAATACCTGGGCTAAACTCTGCTCCGACCCCCGAAAAACTCTGCCCTGCAAAGACATAAGGGGAGAAATTGACATTACTATTCCCCAAATGAAGCTTAGCCCATTTATAGGAAGGACTGATACCTACGAAATGATAGGCAGGTAGCTGATAATTGAAGACCGTACTTCTAGATGACATGAGTAGACTGACTGGTACTTTAACACCGTAAAAGTCAAAATTAAGTTGGCCATTTAATCGCCAAGCAAAAGGATCAACTCTTCTGATATCCGTATTGCTGTAATTGCTTAATAAGGAAGCATGTAAGGCTCCACTGATTTTTAAGGCTGGGCCTTCTAATTTGCTCTTGAGCTGTTGATAAGCCGCCTCAATGTCCTGAGCCTGCATCAAAATGGGGAATAACAGTAGTAGCAGCAATTGTATTTTCTTTAGTGTGCGCATAGCTGGGAGTTTATCTTTGGATGACGAAGTTGAGCGTTCGATAATCAAATTGGGTTTGTAGAACAGCGATATAGTTGCCAGCTACAGCCGAAGGAATTTGGAAGCTTTCTCGGTAACTAGCCCAACCACTGAGGTCGCGGGCTTCGATCAAGATCCCGGTATCATTATAAATCCTCATTTGGCCGACTTGGACGTCGGTGAATTCTGCTAACAGCTCAAAATTCCCATCATTGGGATTTGGGAAGAGGCTAAAGTCAAGAATGGAACCGCCAGTAATGGGATTAGTATTAGTCGGGATGCTATCTGGATCTGTGTAGATGGTGATGAATTTCTCAACCTCCTGAATACAATCCCCCAACTGCGCCTCCATTTTAATTGCATACGTTCCAGTAGCAGTAAACTGTAATTCAGTCTGATTTAGGTAGGTAGAGAGTTGTAGAATATTATCCTGTTCTAGAATCCAATCCACCTGACTAGGGATTGGCCATGAAACCTCAACCGCAAATACGGAGGTGTTAATTAAGCCGACATCAGGTAGGAGAAAATTCGCCTTGAAGTGATCCGTCCCTTGCACTACTAAAAAGGAGTCCACGATTTCGCAACCATCCCGTGAAGTAGCTGTCAAAACATAGGGACCACCCGATTCAATTTCTACCTTGTTCCCTTCTACAGAAAATCCATTTACTCCTGTCCATTCGTAACTGAACTCTTCCCCGGGCATAGATAATTCCAGAACTTCACCCTTACAGAGGTAAAAGGTGTCTTGAATCAGGCTGTCGACCAACAAGGAAGTCTCGGCGCCAGTAAGATTTACTAGAATAGAATCCTGGCAGCCTCTGCTATCAGTAACCGTAACACTATATTCTCCAGGAGCAACTTGATCGATCTCGGATAAATCACTACCGTTGGACCAAAGGTATTCGTAGGGAGAACTACCTTGAGGTACATAAACGCCAATAACTCCATTGCTATCTGTTTGACAATAGTCGTAATCAAGCGTTAAAATCTCTATTTGCAGTGAATCGCTAGCCTGTATTTCGACATTCCGTACGAAATAAGCACAGCTTGAATCTGGCTGACTTACGTGCAGAGAATATATACCCGCACTAAGATCGGTGAAGAGGGGGGCTTCCTGCCAACTCTGCCCCGCATCTATACTGTATAAGGACAATTGATTGGTATCCACCATCTGGAAGAAGATTTGACCATCTACTCCATGACAGGCTGTACCTGGGGCCACTACAATGGTGTCAATTTGTGGGAGAGATGTTGAGAGCAGGGGGATCTCCTCCTGTCGAATGCAATTGGTCTGAACATCTCGGATTAATAGCTGATAAATTCCATTCTCTAGGCCAGAGAATTGGCCCTGATTCTGCCAACTTAGACCATTGTCCAAACTATACAGTTGGAAGGGAGAAGTATTTACTACCCATATACTTCCATCCTGTGCCTCACAACTGCTAGGAGTGACTACTTGCCATTCTCCGGGAGGTGGGCCGGTGATATAATCAAGATCTATTATGACGATGCTATCGCAACCTAATATACCTTGATGAGTGAAGGTATATCGACCCGCCTCAATCAGGGATTGATTGTGATATTGAAAGCTTTCGCCTTCGCACAAACGAATAGAAAATCCAGTTGTATCTATCTGATTAACTGTAAGCTGTAGATTGATGATGGAGTCGCACCCCTGCGCAGATTGAAGGGTGTCTTGATAAAATCCAGATTCCTCGTAAGCCATTCCTCCAAGTTCGTAAGACTCCCCTTGGCAGATAACAATGCTAAGGTTATTGGTCACTGGCTCTTGAGTAGTAACCACTAAATGGATGAGACTATCACAAGTATTTTCCCTGTGAATATTAATGAGATAAGTTCCTGCCGAGGTAATTATTGAATCTCCTACCTGTAGAGAATCTCCAAGGCATAAGCTTTGTTCCCAGTGTATTTCTGTTAGAGCATACGACGAGCTATCACTAAGCGTAATTATTTCAGGATAAGTGGTGATGCAGGATCCATTCGAATATTGAATTGCCACCTGGTATTCACCAGCGGGGACTGCTGTAAATAGGCTATCTTTTTGCCAGGTTGCTCCAGCATCAATACTATATTCCAGTAGCTCGGAAGGAG
>JAHQWA010000322.1 GCA_019634045.1 Saprospiraceae bacterium | reverse complement strand
TAAAACTTCGCCCCCAACACATACGGCAACATCGCTCGCCAAGTAGGCCAATCGTGTGGCATATCGTGGCCCCAGATATCCAGATCATGAGGTACGCCCTTGGCATTGAGTACACCGGAGAGTCGGCGTGAAGCATCAGGCGCTTCATAATTACCAGAACCCGTCAAGATATGAATATGATGGCTAGCTCGCATAGCGGATAGAACGTTGTGATCATCTAGGTTGGGGAGGTATTGCATCGGAGAATTGAAATACACATCCTGATCATGATAGCCTTTAGTATAGGAGGCCAAATCGTAATCCCCACTCATGGCAATCACTCCATTGATTACATCCGGGCGTTTGAAGAATAGGTTGGCGGCGTGAAAGGCGCCAAGAGAGGCACCACAGGTGATGATCGGCGTTTCCCAGCTGGTGCTGTTGCGGATGAAGGGTACTACCTCCTGATAGATATATTCATTGAATTGCGCATGGCGAATAGATTTATCTCTCGGATGCATATGATTGTTCAGCCAGCTCTCCGAGTTAATGCTATTTACCGAGAACACTTTCACCTTCCCCTCATTGATCATTGGGCTGATGGCAGACATCAGCTGGAAACGCTCATATTCTAGATAATCTGCTGCTGCGGTAGGAATCATTAACAAAGCAAAACCGTAGTGACCATAAACAGCCACCTCCATATGTTTATGTAGGCGTGGACTATGCCAACCGTGAATTTCTCTGTGCATCTTCTAAATTTTCCGCAAAAATAGGTTTTAATACGAGATTTTCTGACTCCAAAATAAAAAAGCCTATTTCCATGCTAAATTAGTCGGTACAGCTCCTATCGAGATCAGCATAAAAAAGAGAAGACTCACCCCAGCGAGTCTTCCCAAATGCACTCTATATAGTAGAAACACCTTATACGTTTTGCGGCGGCGATTCTAAGGGAGTTGAGGGTTGAACGATTAGAGTTTAGAAATTAAAGAAGAGATAAACCTTAAACTCTAAACTAGCCCTGCCCCTAGCCCTAATTCGCATCCACTACCCTACCGGAGCCAGAAATACTGACGTCCAGGCTAGGATTTCCTCGGTATCTTACATCGCCACTACCACTGATCTTCACGTCCAGTTCGTCTTGTACACGGACCTCCGCATTACCCGAACCGGTGATTTCCACTCTTGCTCGTAAGGCATCCATATCAAAGGCTGAGATGTCACCGGAGCCAGTGATTTTCAGGTCTAGCTCATCGGCTATTCCTTCTAATTTAATATTGCCAGAACCTGTGATTATCGCCTCAAAATCATCGCCTTCCATAGCTAAGTCCATGTCACCGGAGCCAGAAATTTGCAGCTCGACATCATTGACGATGAATACATTGTCGCCAAAAATCTCGCCAGAGCCAGCAATTGCCAGTTCTTCGATCTCAGGAATCGTAATGAAAATCTTCATATTGCCAATGTCCCGGACGCAATCGCGCGTTTCTATTTCCCAGACACCGCTGCGTACATCCCGCTCTAATTCATCAATTATGTTTTGCTTTCCTTCCACGATCACTTCTTGTACATCTCCTTGTGTAAGGATTACTTCTATCGGTAGATTCAATTCGATACCGGAAAAATCATCCAGGTTTAGGGTTTGCTCCACGATAGGACCATCGCCATCTACACAACCGAAGAAGCCATCGTCATCATCTACATCGATGAAGCAGCTGCTGATGGTCATACTGAAGACCATCACCACTGCCAACCATTTGAAATTTACGTTTCTCATTTTTCCTGTTTTTTGTTAATAAAAAGCCCAAAGCGACTAATTACCTACTTTTAGTTCTTTGATAGGGGTTACTTAAAATTCCACTCGGTAATTGAATACGGGGAATAATCCAGTTTGATAATTGGATACAATTCCTTGTGCACCTGCACTATAGAAGCTATTAAACACATTCAGACGGTTAGTCACATTTTGGATATCGAGCATAATCGTGTGCGTGACTTTTTTGGCATTGATCCGATAGCTAACCCCCATATCAAAACGATAATAGGTGCCAACTCTAGCATTATAGGGCTGATCAGCTATGTAAACAGTGTAGCCAGCTTCGCGAGAGGCATCCAGATCGATCGGGAACTGACGTCTTCCTCCGGCCAAAATGAATTTGCCATTCAATCCAAATATGTTGTTCCTCTTTCTTCCTATTTTAAACTCCTTCCCACCCAATAGATTGAGCTGGTAGTTTCCATTGAAAGCCGTGTTGTAAGTCTCTCCGTTGGCTGGTGTGTATTTGGATTCGTAGATAGATCCTGTAGCCAGGAAGTAGTAGGAATTGGAGAAGAATTTCTCTACTGTAAGATCTAATCCGTAGTTAACGCCTGTACCTTCATTGACAACATCCTGTGCACCGATTATATCCCAAATATCTATGGCATTTAGCAAAGAGCCCAGGCTATTCGGATCACTTTCGATTGGCACATCATATAGATATTGATAGTATAGTTCTGCTTTAAGTCGCAAGTTGTCCGCAATTCGATAATCATAGCCCAGAACGGTATGGAGTGACTTTGACAACTCCAGGTGGCGAGCTGGGGTATGCACTCTTCCATTGGGCAAAGTCCCCTCAAATAGATAGGCTGCGGGATGTTCCATTCGGCTGTGTACTCCAGCTGCCAAACTCAATTTCTGATTGGAATTCACTTGCCAGGAGAGCGCTGCTCTTGGCTCAATTGAGTAATTATCATTCAATAGCAGTTGAGAATAATGTACTCCTGCATTCAAGGTCCAGTCCTCATTAAAGCGATGTTTCCAATGGGCAAAAGCCTGGAAGAACTGCATTTCTCCTTGATTATCGAAGTATCGTGTCAAACCTTCGCCTTCATCTTCATCATAAGTAAAATCAAAGGCGAGATGACTTAGAATAAGTCCGGTCCTAATCGTATTACGAGCATCAAACTTATGGTTATAAGTGGAACTGATACGGTAGGTATTATTGCTGGTCTTGGTTTCTTCGTCTAGGTGTAAAGCATAATCTTTCGTTTCATCCAACCAGTATTCGTCTTCGGTATAGGTATTGGAAGAAGCCGCCACGACCGTACGTAGGTAACTTCGATCGGAAAGTAAAATTCGGTGTGATAGCCCCACCGTGCCCACCTTCTGTCGCTCATTAAAGCCCCAACGATCGTCATCGGATTGCCAAACGGTTTGGTCAGCTACCGGTTCTTCATAGGCGCGATTACTACCTCCCAAGCCCCAGAGGTCGAAATTGCCCCATTTTTTTGTAGGCAGATGAAATTTAAAAGAAACATCTTGGTAAGTTGGCAGGACGTCTCCTACCGGGTTAAGGCCCAATTCGCCTAAGGCCGCTAAGGTTGCATAGCGTGCATTGATTAGGTAGGAGGCCTTGGAGTTCTTGCTAAATGGACCTTCCATTGACCCCTCCATACCCAGTAGGCCTAACATTAAGGAGAACTCTCGTTTTTCATTATTACCGTTGCGCATATTTAAGTCGAATACACTGGATTGCGCATTACCAAATTCCGCAGGAAATGCCCCGGTGTAGAAATCGGAATTAGAAAGGATACTGCTACTCAACATGCTAATCCCGCCGCCAGAGTTTCCCATTGCTCCAAAATGGTTAGGGTTGGGAATTTCAATGCCTTCTAGTCGCCAGAGAACCCCCATAGGCGAGTTACCTCTAACGATAATGTCATTGGCTAGATCATCGCCAGAACCTACCGCTACACCGGCATAGTTTTGCGCCATCCGCGCTGGGTCAAAGTAACTTCCGGCATAGCGCCCAGTTTCTTCTACCGAAAAAGAACGCGCACTTACCGTGGCCATTTCATTCAGCGTTTCCGCTTTGTCCAACTCAGCTTTCACCACTACTTCTTGCATAGCTACAGCGGACTCGATCATATCAATATTCAAGACCAATTCTTTACCCGACGTCACCATAATACTATTCAATACCACTGGCTCATAGCCCAGGTAAGAAATACTGAGGTCTCTCCGTCCAACCGGTATATTTTCTAGTTTGAAATATCCATCAAAGTCGGTGACAGTGCCATTCAAATCGCCCTCCTGTAACAAGGCGATGGTAGCACCAATCAAGGGCATCTGGGTATCTTTATCGATGACCCTCCCGCGAATGGTTTGTGTATGTTGTTGTGCAAAAGAAAGCTCGCCAAAGAAACATAGCAAGCCCATTAGGAGGAGCTTTGAAAGCAACTTCTTCATGATGTAGATTGTTATAAGGTGTTTTTAAAGAGTGTTGAACTGCTTAATTCCTGTTTTGCAGTTTGTAGTTTCAGTAATTTCGGGCTTCTTTAAGTGTACCTACTTAGCCGTGTAAGGTGTGATATTCATATGTAGGGGTAGCTAAGTAGGCACAAGTTTTTTTACAGTCGGGTACTTCAGTTATCTGAATAGAGGTATTACCACCTTTTGCTACCGAACCAGCCAAAACGCATGGTCAGTCCGAGGATCCCCCCGGAAAAGTCTTCGTTTTTATAGCCTCGGCTTTCATTCGTGCCATCGACCCAGCGATAACCAATAGTACCAGCTACTCTAAACCAACGGGTGAAGTTTAGTTCTAGCCCAATCTCCGGAGTCAATACAAAGATCTTATCTAAATCGCTATAGCGCAGGCCTGGATCATTGAGTTCTACATTAACTGCTCCCCAACCGATCTTGGCACTGGTATACAAGTGGACTAATTTATGCGGTGCAAAGGTACCGCCCAGCCAGAATCCTCCATGTCCGATATCCAGTACACTTACATCTCCATTGTCGAAAAGTTCCTCAAAATCAAGGCTTCCAAGGCCATACCCTCCGAAGAAGAAATTGTCGATCACGATACCACCACCACCACCGATGGAAGTATTTATGTTTTTGTCCAGTCCAAATTCCATGATAGGTCCACCAAATCCTCCCACTACTCGGGCATTACTAAAAAGTGTTTGATGTTGGCTGTACGCTGCTACAGTCATTAGACTGCAAAAAGTGATAATTAGTAATTTTTTCATTTTTAAAGATTTTCAAGTTGGCTACAACAGGATTTTCAGTCGGATGTCGGGTAATTTCAGTCCCTTTTATCGTCGTGCCAACGTTTAACATTTTTAGTCTAAAAAAGACATGCTTGAATACGCTGTTTCGTTTGGGCATGGAATGGGCTACGATGGGTTGTGACAACTCATAGTTCCGATTGGCTCCAAGTGCCTATGTCAAAGAGAAAATTTGGCTTTTACTAGAACCTAATACCTCCGGTGAAACCGAGCCACATCTGGGAATTAACTCCGTCTGCGGAAGTAGATTCGTGCAAAGCGTAAGGAGCGACCAATGAGCCGTATTCCTGGGTATCCTCATTGTATACTTTGGAAAGCATCAGATTGCCTACAGGTCCAAAGAATACGCTGGATGATCCTCTACCCACTCTTAAATCAAAAAGCAATTTCACTTGGTTCAACTGATTGAGCTCATTCGTCCATGGCTCGGCTTCGTTGATGTGCATGGTGATCGCTTCGATATTCACCAGAAACCTAGGGCTAAATGTTATGGCGGTACCTAATCCGTAACCTACCCCCCAAGTCATGAAATTGCCGTTGATCGTCTCGTTGCCGTTTACAACTTCCAGTTCGTCCCAACGTGCTCCCAATGATATGATGTTATAAAATCCTTTTACCCCTAGTTTTAATCCAAAATTTGCTAATAAAGATTCACTAGAAGATAATTCTACCTTATTATAACCGTGCTTTATTATGTTGAGAATGCCGATAGGTAGACCTCCAACAGAATCTGCAATATTGATTAAGCCGATTTGAAAGCCTTCTACCTTTTTCCCTACGTTGAACAATGGACTAATCTGTCCCCAGCCAATATCTCCACCGACGTTAAATAAACCAGAAATTTGCGTGGTCGCATGTCCGCCCGCTACATTGAACAAGGCGGAAGCCTGGGATATTTGGTTCCCTCTACCTGCTACATTAAACAAGCCTGAGGCCTGCACACCGCTCGCCTCCTTGGCTGATACATTGAAAAGCCCTGAGGCTTGCACCGCTTTGGATTTATTGGAAACATTAAATAGACCAGCTGCTTGCAATCCCTGTACTTCTCCCCCACTGGTATTGAAGAGCCCACCAACTTGAGTACCGGTAACATTCCCTTTAACCGTATTGCCAAAGCCCGCTACCTGTACGCCCTGCACATCTTCTACTATTGTATTGACAAAACCACCTACCTCGAGGCCATCAACACCTCCATTCGTACCCCAAAAGATATTAACCGATACATTATTGGTGATGTATTCGCTCTTATCGGCATTGGTTCCCAAGAAAGGCATCAAGGAGATCTGGGCCAAGCGATTATCTCCCACTGTAAGCTGTGAGGAAGTTACATAGGGAGTTACCTCCACTACCTCCGCATCTAGCTCAACTACCTTATTACCACCAGGAATAGTCTTGATGGATTGTTTGGCTAAGGGAGAAAATGGATCTGTCTTTTCTTGCGGGGGAGGAAGCGGTGTGGGTGCTTCGCTATAAATTGGCGTGGTCTGTGGAACAGACTTTGGAAGGGGTTTGGGCTTGAGGGGCTTAACCTTGGCAGAACTGGTTCGTTTCGCTTCTTTTTCTTTGTACTTCAACACCAATTGACCTCCAATCGGGCGATAGGCCACGGAGGCCTGATCACAAATATCATCCAATGCTTCGGATAGTTTCTTGTCTCCTGGTCGAACCCAAATCTTGCTTTCCAAGGGAATATAGTCTGCGCTGTAGCTAAATTTTAGATCATAGTTCTTACTTAGGTCATCTAAAACGTGACCTAGTGTTTGGTCACTGTAGTTGACCGATACGATCTGCGTTAACTCTTGAGCCTGCAGGCTTACAGAAAACAAGCAGGCTACAAAAAAGTACAGTCTGGTGCTTCTATTTCCCATGGGGCAGAATGGTGTTTCTAAGAATAATGGTGTTAAAGGTCTTCAGTAGTCTCTGCCTTAT
>JAHQWA010000321.1 GCA_019634045.1 Saprospiraceae bacterium | reverse complement strand
TCCCACTGATCGTGGTAAGTCTCTTCCGTTCCGGCCCATCCGGCCCCGTGGCCAGCCGTTTTATAATTGACCCACACTACCTCTTTCCCGAGTCGCCGTAAGGCATAGTACAGTTCTCGGGTATTGGCAGCTGGTACATTCCAATCCCCTTCTCCGGTGAGTAGCAAATGAGGGGTGTTCATCTTATCAGCATACATGATGGCGGAATGTTCGATGTATTTGATCGGCGCCTCCCAGAGCGTCTCTCCGATGCGATCTTGCCCTACTTCAGCCGCTGCATAGTTACGCGTGCCAATGCGGGGACTATCCCCCAAAAAGCTAATCATATTGGTTTTACCTGAGATGTTAATCGCCGCTGCAAATCGATCGGTTTGAGCAATCAAAAGAGAAGCGGCATAGCCTCCATAACTGGTACCGTGCACCCCAATCTTTTCGGGATCAACTAGGTCTTTTTCAATGAGTTTATTAATGCCAGCGGTCACGCCTTTTATCCAGGCCACACCCGGCCGACCTTTCTCGAGGTTCACCGAGGGCCTGAAGCCAAAATAGCCTTGGTTAGCAATGATATTCATGGAATTTCGGTATCCATTGTCGAAGAAGCGTTCATAGATCTCGCATACTAAGGGGTATTTCTTAGTGGGGTCGTAATCAACAGGATAATACAAAATCCCATACAGTTCTTTCCCATCTGTATCTAGATAGGATATTAGCTTTGTTTTCGTAAACTTTTTCTCCTTGAGCCAAGGATTCAAATCAGTGATTTGTCTCCTGTTGCTAAGATCAACATCTCCTGCAAAGAATTCATCAGGCCGGTCCCCATCAGAATAGCGAAAGACCCATCTTGAACCATCTTCCGCCATCTGCCAGGAACGATACAGTTCCGTACTCCGGAAGAGTTCTTGGAGTTTTTCTTTTTCAAAATCGTATTGAAAGACTCCTCTGTCCCATTTATCCGTTGCATTGTAGGCGAGATATAGCGATTTCCCATTTGGCGTCCATTCCAGCACACTATATTTGGGTGCCTTTTTATCGTCGGGATCAAACTCTAGGAATCGGTCCACGGATCCTGCCTTGCGATCGATCACCCACAAACCCTGCTTGGAGCGGGCAATGAGCTGCGTCGCATCCCAATTCCATTTTTCGACGGAAAACTTTACCTCCGTGGTATCTGTTTCATTCAATTGATTCTTACCCTTCGTAAGGTTGGTCGTTTCACTGCTCGTTAAATCTTGGATATGGACATGACCGGAATCCGCCCAGGCCATCCACTGATGATTTGGGCTGAAAGTGTAGGTCTTTCTGGTTTTGGATTTCTCTTGCAAAATGGTCATATCAGAGGTATCCGCTAAACTTACTCTCTTCCAGCTGTATTCAGCTCCATCTTTTCTGTTGTAAGAAGTTTTCAAGGGGGTAATTTCTTGGAAGACTAAAAAAGCACCTACTTCTTTGTCCTGCTTCACATTAGCATACCTACCTTCCGGCAGCACTCCTGTCGTCTTTCCTGAATTTACATCTACTTGCGTGACCAAGGAAAGATTGGAATGGTTTCCGATGGCATCCCATTTCAAAAAAGGTTCTTCTGAACTATATACCGTAGCCAGACCACTAGTGGCCTCTTCGTACATTTTCATTCCCGTTTCCAACCATCCTTCAGTACGTTGATAGACTAGTACTGATTGATTGTCTGGCATCCATTCCACGATGGAATTGCTGGATATCAATAGGTTGTTATCCAAGGGGATTTCTTTAGACTGCTTAGAAGAGAGCGTATAAAGGTTTAAGCAGACTTGATTATCACGTACCGGAAGATAAACTAGCTTTGACCCGTCCGGCGACCATTTCATCCCCTGGATATTGCCAGTAGCAAGCACGCTGGAAGTATTCTTTTCTATATCATACATCACGAGTTCATAGGTAGCGGGTCTGATGTAAGAAGGATCTCGAAAGCGGAAATGATCCACATCGAATCTATTCTTGATGGAGGCTGATCGTAAACCGACCAAGTAATTCCCATTAGGACTAAGAGCTGTACTGCGCAGGGATTTTACTTTCAAGGCATCAGCGGGCGTGAATTGGGTTTGCCCCAGTGCCATAAATGGGGAGATAAGGATTAGGCAAAGCAGCGCGTATATATTGTAGGTCTTACCCATAAGTATGCATGTTTTATTAGCTTTCAATGGAAAGGTTAGCAGTAGAGCAGTTGCTGAAAACCTGGCAACTACCCTACCTGCTTTATTTTAAACAAGTGAATTTATTTAGCTTCTTGATTTCTTCCGCTTCACACCAATGATGCTTTTCTCCTCAACCATCTTGTTAAACTGTTCAACACTCTCCTCGATGGCCTTTTCCACTTTTACTTTCAGTGTACCCCATTCTTCTTCCAAATCCCCCCAACGGTCATAAGCTGCCTTATTGGGTTTACCTTCCCGGCCACCGGAAATATAACCATCAGGGCCAGTCACGTAGTTGTAGGTCTCCACCAGTTGGTTATCTAGTTTTGGAGCAAAGCGAATGGGGTCCTGATTGGACTTGTTTTTCGTTTGCATTAACTGCTCTTCGTAGCTACTGAGGTTCTCTGTTAAGCTTTTCGCGAGGGTCTGCACCTCCTCATTATCTGTTTGATCCTTCAGCCAATTGATTTGCTTTTTAATGCTCTTTAACTCAGCAATAGATTCATGTACCTCATTGATCGCATCCCGTAGCTCTAGACCAAGCGCCAATTGATCTTGATAGTCTTGCTCGCTGACTTCCTCTGCTATGCGAGGATCCTCCTTGACCTCAACACTCTGCGTATAGGATTTATCTTTGTAAGTGAGCTTGATGTCATAGGTACCTGGTGGCGCTTTTACGCCGCCGGTATATCCCCAGACGATTGTCCCTTCTACAAAGGTGGGGCCTTCGTAGGTTAGGTCCCAATTGAAGCGGCGGGTACCAGGATCGATCTTTAGAATGGGCGTTTTGTGTTTCTTGGCCGTGGTAGTATCACTAGAATAAGTTCTCACCACCCTAGCCTGTTCATCAATGATTTCAACCCTTACTTCAGCGTCTGCTTTTTCTTGCAAAAAATAGTGTAAAATGGCGCCACTTGGTTTTGACTTCGGCGCATATTCTGCTAGGAAGCCCACCCCTTTGTCATTCACTTTATAGGCGGGACGTGGTTTAAATAAGTGTGCCTCTTCAGCTTCTAGTTCCTTATCCAACTTGTGCAGAGGAGTGATATCGTCCAAGATCCAAAATGAGCGGCCTTGTGTAGACAGCACGATGTCTTGTTGATGCACACGAAGATCTGTCACTGGCGTAACCGGAAGGTTTTGTTGCAAGGCTTGCCAATGCTTTCCTTCGTCAAAAGAAACGAATACCCCAAATTCTGTTCCAGCATACAGCAATCCTTTTCGATCTGGATCTTCTCGAACGACACGTACGGGGTAGTCCACGGGAATACCATTTCTTCCATTCGTCAATAAGGTCCAAGTTTTTCCATAGTCGTTTGTCATATAGATGTAGGGTTTGAAGTCGTCAAAGCGATACTTCTGAACCGCCATCAAGGCCCTTCCCGGCTCGTGACTTGATACATCGATCTTATTTACCGTGCCATATTGGGGCATTTTGGGCGGTGTGATTTCTTCCCAGCTTTGGCCCGCATTTTGGGTGATATGCACGCGGCCATCGTCTGTTCCTGCCCAGACTGTATTGGCGTCATGCGGATCCACAACAATTTCGAATACCACATTGTAAATCTCCACACCGGTAATGTCGTGATTGATGGGCCCGCCGGAGTAGTCTTGGTGAGCCGCCGTATTGGTACTCAAGTCCGGACTGATGACTTCAAAAGTCTTGCCACCATCCTTGGATCGATGCACATGTTGAGAACCATGGTATACCTCATTCCTGTCGTGAGGAGAGACTGCCATCGGAGATACCCATTGAAAACGGTATTTGAGGTTTTTAGCCGCTTCCCCCAATTGTAATTGTGGATAAGCCATGATGTTTTGCACCTGATCTTGGGGCAGATCATATCGATCCATGGCGCCACCATAACAACCAGCGTAAATGACTTCTGGATAGTCAGGGTGTAAGGCGATTGGGCCGGTTTCACAACCACCAACGGAATACCACAGTTGCTTTGGATGCAGGGTATTGTTGGAGGCCCATGCAGGTACAGTAATGGTCGTATTATCTTGTTGTGCTCCATATAAGCGATAGGGGAATCCATTATCGACGACCACCCCGTATAGTTCAGCTGTAGGTTGGTTGTGGTAGGTGGACCAGCTTTTACCGGCGTTGAGCGTCACTTGTGCTCCGCCATCGTCTGCGACAATCATAATGGACGGATCGTCTGGATTAATCCATAGATCATGGATATCTCCATGCGGAACAGGAATATTCTTATACGTTGTTCCCCCATCAACGGATCGGTACAAACTGGTATTGAGGGCATATACGGTGTTTTCATCCTGGGGATCTGCCACTACATGGGTATAATACCAAGCCCGTTGTCGAAGCTTGTTTTCACTATTGATCTTTTTCCAGCTTTTTCCTGCATTATCCGAGCGATACACGCCACCGGCTGGTTCAGCTTCAATAATTGCCCATACTCGGTCAGGATTGACTGGAGAAACGGTAAGTCCCACCTTACCGGTCATGCCTTTGGGCAAGCCTCCTTCTAACTTCGTCCAGCTATCTCCACCATCGGAAGTCTTATACACACCTCCTTCTTCGGATCCACTAATCATGGACCACGGTTTACGTTCGGCGCGCCACATCCCTGCATAAATCTCCCGGGGATTTTGCGGGTTCATAGCCAATGAAACGGCTCCGGTAGAGTCTCCTACCTGCAAGACTGCTTCCCAATCCTCACCTCCATTTTTTGAGCGGTAGACTCCTCGTTCCTTATTGGGACCAAATAGATGACCTAGTGCAGCTACGTATACAAGCTTAGGGTCCTTAGGGTGAACCCGTATTTTGCCTATCTGACCAGCTTCCGGTAATCCCGAGAAAGACCAGGTTTTACCCCCATCGTCCGACTTATAGACCCCTTTACCTGTAGAGGTATTCCCCCTAGGATCAGCCGATCCCGTTCCTACGTAGATGACGTTTGGATCGGCTTCAGCAATGGCTACTGCGCCAACTGAACCACCAAAAAAGCCATCTGTGATATTCTTCCAATTGGTCCCGGCATCGTCCGTCCGCCAGACACCGCCTCCGGTTGTTCCCATCAGAAACTGAAAAGGTTTACCAGGGATTCCGGTCACGGCCGTGGAT
>JAHQWA010000320.1 GCA_019634045.1 Saprospiraceae bacterium | reverse complement strand
GGTTATAGAAAGATCCTTTAGGCTGAACACCAAATGAGGAAAACCCTTGAAAAGGGATAGATCTACGTCAGAGAAATCAACATCCGCTCTTACGGTCTTGTTGATCTCTTCTTTTGCGATTGCTACGATCTTGTCTTTAAATAGAATAGGAACCGCAATAGCAGTACCGACGAGCAATATAACGAGCACCAGAAGGGCAATTAATATGCGCTTGACAATTTTCATCGTACCTGAAGTTTTATAGAAGATTATTCTTCTTTCGTAATTATGATTTGGGTAAAGATGTTCTTTTAAGTCTTAAGACTCCAAAACGCTCTAATGGACACAGGGATTATCATATAATTAGAAAAATTAACATTTTTATTTACTTTTTTGTGCCCAGGAAGGATATTTTGAAGCCAAATTATTGAGTCCCAAAATATTTTCGGACTTTCGCGTTTTCTCTTTGGTCACATTCTAGCGTACAAAGGGTGCCTTAGTGGATCTTCCAGTTTCTTAAAAATGTAGAATATCCACCCTTAAACCTATTCACCCGATACAAACTTGATTCGTGATCATGCGATGAAAACTAGTCCTACCGCCTCATTCAAAGCCAAAAGCATTCTTTTATGCTTTAGAAGCCTTTTTGGGCTTCTTTGCTGCATGGATATGAGTCCATGCTAGGGTCGGTACCTATGGTTGCAGCAATCGCCTCTTTCATCGAATTCGAAATGAGCTGCACCCTGTGGGAAATTTTGTCGAATTTAAAAGTGTTCATGTCAAATTCAAACAACAGAAGCTACCAATTCATAGAATCCTCCGTACAACTTGATCAGTTCTATCAAGATAACAAAACCGTACCTTGGTTATGTTTTGATACCGAATTTGTCGGCGAAAAGAGGTATTGGCCAAGGCTCTGCCTGATTCAGGTCGCCACGGAAAATGGCAACTATCTGATTGATCCTTTCAAATGCGGAGAGTTAGATCCCTTCCTCTCTTTAATGGAGGATGCAAATATCTGTAAGATTACACACGCGGGAGATAATGATTATCGATTATTGAACAATCTTTTTGGTACGGTTCCGAAAAATGTGTTTGACACTCAGATCGCTGCGGGCTTTTTGGGGTATCGATATCCGATTTCATTTCGGAAGCTAGTGGAGACGGAATTGGGATGGCACCTGAAAAAGGGATATGCAGTCGCTGATTGGGAGGCCCGGCCTTTTCAGCAAAGGCAACTGAATTATGCTTTAGAAGATGTTTTACCGCTATATCGTTTGTGGAGAAAAGGGAGTGAAAAGTTGCGAAAACTTGGGCGTGAACAATGGGCAAAAGAGGAATTTGGCAAGCTTGAGACCGGAGCCTATTATGAAAAATCACCTTATCATGAGGCGGTTAACAGCAACATGATTAAATCCTTGGCCAATAAAGAAAAATTGTTCTTCCTTCGGTTAACAAAGTGGCGGGTAGAGACCGCAGAGCGCCGAAATCACAGTAAGGAAATGGTATTGCCGAGCAAGATGATTAATCATATTGTGCGGAATGTGGGCGCAGGTAAGGATGCCTTGAAGAAAAACCGTAGAATACCAGATAAAGTCACCGATCAATTGGGCGACATTTTTGTCGATTTGTATCGACAGCAAGAAACGTCCGAGGAACGTAGCATGCTGGATAAGATTCCGGATTTCGATAAGGGAGATGATCAAAATGAGGACATTATTATTGACCTCTTATATCTTCTGATTAAGTATAAGTGTATAGAAGAAAAGGTTGCCACTAGCTTGGTGTGTTCGAAAAATCAATTGTTACGTTTCAAGCTAGATAAACGCTATCAGAATGAAACCCTAGGGAATGGCTGGCGAAGAACCTTCTTGGGAACGGATATGGTGGCCTGGTTAGATAACTTGGAGGATCTCAAACTAGAAATTAATGGAGGGAAAATTGAGATACAAATAGGGCATGAGTGATCAGCAGAAATTATTGAGCGTGTCCCAACTCGCTATAAGCTTTCCTACGGCAGATGGAGAGCTCAAAGCCTTAAAGGGCAGTTCTTTTGATCTCTATCGAGGGGAAGTCCTCGGGATCGTAGGAGAATCTGGCTCTGGGAAGTCTATGACTGCTTTGTCCATTCTACAATTGTTACCCTCATCAGCGATTTGGAAGTCAGGGAGCATTGATCTTTGCCTAGAGGAAGACTCGCTTCGGGTCAATGAGTTGTCACCTAAGGAATTACAAGGAATTCGAGGGAACAGGGTTAGTATGATTTTTCAGGATCCTATGAGCTCCCTAAACCCTGTTCACACTTGTGGCCAACAGGTAGCGGAGGTCTTAATCCTTCATAAAGGGCTCTCCGCCAAAGCAGCAAAGTCCAAAGTCTGCGAGCTATTCGAGCAAGTACAATTGCCCGACGTAGAACGGATATATCAAGCTTATCCTCACCAATTATCTGGGGGGCAAAAGCAACGAATCATGATTGCGATGGCAATAGCCACAACGCCAGATTTGATTATTGCTGATGAACCCACCACCTCTCTTGATGTAACCGTTCAGCAGGAAATATTGAAACTACTACTTGATCTAAAAGTAGAATTGAATATCGGGGTACTCTTCATCTCGCATGATTTGGGCGTGATTTCGGAAATCGCGGATCGAGTATTGGTCATGCGTAAGGGAGAGATTGTTGAAAGGGGGACTAAAGTCGAAATACTTAAGCATCCAAAGCACCCCTATACCCAGGGCTTATTGGCCTGCAGGCCCCCTTTGGGTCGAAGACTGCGACGCCTACCCACGATTTCAGATTTTCAAGCCGAGCAAACCCATTCACCTGACGCTTGGATCTATAAGCCTACGGAATATCGAGCACATTTGGAGAAATTGGAGGAAAATCCGACTATCCTAGAAGTACAAGATCTGCAAACTTGGTATCCAAGCAAAAAGAACTTCTGGGGAAGACCATTAGAATATGTCAAAGCGGTAGATGGAGTGAGCTTTCAGATTAAAAGCGGAGAATCCATTGGTTTAGTAGGAGAATCGGGTTGTGGGAAAACGACTTTGGGAAAAACCTTGATCAAACTGATCCAATCCCGTCATGGTCAAATCCTTTTTGAGGGCACGGATATCACAGACTTGGACGAGCAACAGATGCGACCCTTTCGGAAGAAAATGCAAATTGTGTTCCAGGATCCCTTTGCCTCACTCAACCCCCGAAAAATGATTGGGCATGCTATCGCAGAACCTATGGAGCAGTATTTCTCCTCTCTTTCCGCTACAGCTAGAAAAGAAAAAACAATACAATTACTAGAAAAAGTCGGATTAGAAGCAGATCATTTTTTTCGCTACCCACATGAGTTTTCAGGAGGACAACGACAACGCATCGCCATTGCCAGAGCCCTGGCTGTTGAGCCAGAATTCTTGATCTGCGACGAATCGGTTTCATCCCTTGACGTCAGTGTACAAGCCCAGATTCTAAACCTCTTGACGGAACTCCGAGAGGAGAGCGGTTTATCTTACATCTTCATTTCCCATGATCTTTCCGTTGTAAAATTCATGGCCGATCGGATGTTGGTAATGAAAGACGGAAAGGTGGTAGAACAGGGTTTAGCAGATGAAGTATATCTCCGTCCTAAGACAGCTTACACGAAGAAACTTATTGAAGCCATACCTGATTCTTCGCTTGCTTTTTAAAATTTTGTGAATTTTTATAAAAAATTGCATTGACCTGCAACCTTTTCTGTAGCCCAATCGTCTTTATTGTGCTTGTACTAATAGAAGAATACTTTCTTTTGTCGAATTTTTCGGAAGAAACGTCGAAAATCAGCGCAATTACAGACTATCCTTCTTATTTTACACGCACGCATAGATAACTATTGGATTACATCTAAAGGAACACATGAAATCTATCAATACTCGACTACTAGGATTATTTGTTATTGTACTAATGAGCGTTGGATCTTACATTTTCTTGCAGTCCGTTGCCGTGCCAGAAAAAGGTGCCGCTGAAGGAAATGCCATTGAATTGCATCTTCAACAAACTTTGCAGGAAGAAGCAGAGGCTGAAGAGTCAAATCAGACAGCCCTACCTGAAGTACAATTATTGAAGTTTGTAATTGAAACAGGAAAACGTTTCTTACCAGCCTCTTAATTTTTTTCTTGTTTCTTTACCCAATATCTCTTTAAACCGATTGCGCTCATACCTGCCGGATTAGCCACTGCATAACGCCTCATGATCTGAGGCTCCAAATTCATAGCAGAAAATTCATCTAACACAAAGGCTTCGAACTGTTTCATTAAATCGCCATTCTCAAGCTGCTCTGAGAGTACCTTAGGCTTTAACCATTCTGCCCATTTCACCAGTCGTTGTTCCAAATCGTCAATATGAGCTTGAACGTCCGTAATGGATTGTGAGTGAGTTAACCAAATCCGCTCCGGGGCAAGTTCTCGGATGAGCTGCAAGGATTGCTGCCAATCTTCTATATTTATATCTGGTGGGGGACAGGGGGGGACAACGGGTCCGCTGCCAATCTTGACTCCCGCTACATCGCCCGCGAATAGCTCTGTACCAAGCTGCCAAGCGATATGATGCACAGCATGACCAGGTGTATGCCATGCCGTAAGTTTTACATTTCCAATCTCAAAAGAGTCTTCATGTTCTACCGAAACGAGTTGGTTCTCCGGTATGGGTTTTAAGGTGCCCCACAAACTGTCCATCTGATCTTGATAGATCATTTTAGCCGACTTCAATAATTTGCTCGGATCATGCATATGCTTGTAACCCCTAGGGTGTACATATATAGTAGCGCCATGCTCTGCAAACTTCCAGGCTACACCAGCGTGATCCAAATGAATGTGTGTCAGAAAGACGTGTTTGACATCTTTTAATTGAAACCCAGCCGCTTGAATGCCTTGTTCTAAGCGTGGTAGGGTAGAGTGGGGGCCCGTCTCTACCAGGATTGGGCCTTCGGAGGTTTCTATTAGAAAAGCTGCTATGGCCTCCAATTGGCCTTGAAAGTGTAAGTCAATTAAGTGAATCATATATTTTAGGCAATACTTTTAATGAATGTTACCATCTTTTCAGCGAGTAACTCTCCCTGATCTTCTTGAATAAAATGCCCGCCTTGTGGGATAATCTCGTGTGCTTGCCCTTTACAACCTGGGACGATTTTATGGAAAAAGGCATCACCTCCCTTCATAATCGGGTCACTATCTCCAAATAATGTCAGAACAGGTTTCTGCCATTGACTAAACTGAGCCCAAGCTTTTTGATTATTGATGGCTTCTGGTTCGGTGGCCTCAGAGGGAACGAGTGCAGGAAAAATGCGAGCGCCGGCCTTATAGCTTTCATCGGGAAAGGGAGCATCATAGGCAGCAATCACTTCCGGAGAAAGCTTCGTCGCTGTCCCACCGTCAATGATCTTGCCCGTTGGGAATTCTGGCACATTCTGAGAAAAATCTCTCCACTGTTGGAACGCTGGAGGCATTGGGATTTGTCCTGTCGGTAAGGTGGTATTGGAAACAATAATAGAGTCAAACCTCGATTCCATTTGTAGGGCAATACGAAGTCCCAGGAGACCTCCCCAGTCCTGGCAAAACAGATGAATATGCTGTAGGTCCAATTGCTCAATCAAGCTGCTTAGCCATTCTAGATGCGATTGGTAGGTATAGTCACTTCGCTCACTAGGTTTACTGGATTTACCAAAGCCAATCAGGTCGGGCGCAATGGTTCTATATCCAGCTTCCACCAGAATGGGAATCATTTTGCGGTATAAGTAGGACCAAGAAGGTTCTCCATGCAATAGTAATGCTACTGCCGCATTCGGATCTCCTTCATCTACGTAGTGCATCCTAATGCCAGCGCCTACTTCCTTGAAATTGGGTGCAAAAGAATAGCCGGGCAGGTTTTCAAAGCGATCACTAGGTGTTTCTAAGACGGTCATATTTGGATGATTTTAGCTCCGCTCAATATACAGATAAAAGGGAGATTGTTATTGCCTCCTAGCGTATTTTCGCTGGAACAAAACTTGGAAGACACTTCTACTCAATGCGCATTCGAATGGCCCTCGACTTGGAGTGTTTCAAATAGAGTCAATGATTGCAAAATATTTTACTCAGTTAAAATTTTCTTTTTAATAAAAACAATCTAAAACTTAAAGAATGGAAATAAGTTCTTTTACACAGCTAACAGCCCCGAATACCTCCCCTGTTTAGAATTGGTCTCCTTTCATACCATCTGCCCCTTCCTTATTACACTTTCTCGTACTTTAGTGCAGAGTCTGCTTAGTCTTTAAAAATCCTTGCTTATGTCTTACCGGATCGGATTCTTGATTTATGGTATGTTGTTTTGGAGCACAACAGCAGCGCAAACTTCTGCTGTGTCCAATGATAAATTCATCCTACTGCTAGAAGAACATACAGTCAAGATTCCTATTTATGCCAATGCTAACCTCTACCTTGCGAATCCAGCTATTAAAAAGGCGGTGATTGTAATCCATGGCACCAATCGAAACGCTGATGATTATTTTGCTAATATGAAGACTGCAGCCGAGCTCGTTCCTGAGCTTAGCTCCCAGACTATCATAATCGCCCCTCAATTTTTGACAGAAACTGATATAGAGCATCATTTGTTGGATGATGAACATTTGTACTGGTCTAATGGAGGTTGGAAGGCGGGTTCTAATTCACGAGATGAGGATGCTAATCCTCGCCCGGTAAGGATTCCTTCCTATGCTGTTTTGGATAGCCTCATGCTTCACCTTGTCAGGCAATTTCCTAGCTTGGAAAGGCTCACTCTCACCGGGCATTCTGCGGGTGGGCAGGTGGTACAGCGCATGGCTGCTACTTCTCCTTTAGCTGATCTATTATGCGCAGACTACGGCGTGCATCTACATTTCGTAGTAGCTAATCCTAGCTCGTATGTCTATATGGATGAACAAAGAAGACGCTCGGGCAGCCAAGTGGAATTTTCGATCCCAAATACTGGCTGTGGAGACTTCAATGAATGGAAGTATGGCCTGGAAGATCTTTATACTTACCCGGATCGCTCTGGGGCTGACTCGATTCGGGCTCGGTTCCAGCGACGGCAGGTGACCTATCTCTTGGGGGAAGCGGATAACAATCCAGCATCCAGCAGTTTGGATATGTCCTGCGCTGCCAACCTACAGGGAAGCCACCGACTTGAACGCGGAATTATTTACTACAATTATCTCCAGCATTATTATGGAGCGGCAATTACGGATAAGCAAGCTCTAAGTTTAGTGCCGGAGGTTGGGCATAGCAACTTTGAAATGTATAACTCGACTCAAGGAGTAAATGCACTCTTCAATCCATCCACCCAGGGGTGTGGGAGCATTGTGGGTACTAGAAATAGACCTGATGATGCTAATATCGATGTATTCCCCAACCCTGCCTCGGAGCGGGTTTATTTGTCGGGACCTGGTAACTTACCGGAGCCCATTCGGACCACGATTTTAGACTTACGAGGCCGCCAGATATGGACTGGCCTAGTGGCAGCCCAACACTCATTTGATGTGACTCAATTGAATGCTGGGCTATATGTAATTCTCCTGCAAATGGGCGAGGTGCATGTACAGAAGAAGCTTGTTGTCCAATAGTCGGGAAGTCGTTCCAAGATGTTTTCGACTTCTACTTATTGGACAGATTTAAAGTTTGATTACGGATCTGGTATATCGACCGGAGTCTGTAAGTATTTCTAGGAAGTACACGCCCTTGGGTAGGCTAGAAACATCAACTGAAATTCCCTTTGCTCCCGCTAATAATTCCCTTTGCATTTGAATTTCCCCTGTAATCCCTAACAGCCTAAGCATACTGGTGTTCCCAAGTTTGAAATCCTGTTCAAAGCTGATGTTAATTTCATTTGAAACCGGATTAGGGTACACTTTAAATCGGGGCGCTTTCAAAACTTCTTTTGAGGACACAACAAAGTCTGGTAATCCACAGGGGGAATTTAGGCTAGTATCCGGTTGCACGCCGATTGCGATGTAATCTATATATAATTCATTGCCGGGAAAATTGCCGTTGGGACGATCTAGGAATACCCAGAAGTCGACTAGATCATCAGGATCAAAACCACCAAGATCATCTCCGGTGAATTCAAAGACTAGAATGCTCCAAGCCTCTAAGGTTCCTGCTACATTTTGGGTTTGTATGGGCGTCCTAAAATCAGCAGAACCATCGCCTGATCTAAACAATACACCTATAGGCACTTCTTCTGCACTTCTAGCTCGTATAATCAATTGAACATTTCCAGAAATATTGGTGATTTCGCCTCCACCAGGGTTGAGCGGATTGATAACTATTGGCCGAAATTCGCTGTGAGGATTCCCGTTGGGATCTGTGACTTCTATTTTTAGTTCTTCACATTCAGTAGGCGTTAACTTTAGTTTTACCGTTTCGGAGCCACCAAGCATCACAGGGGTGTCATCATCCCAGTTTTCGATCCAAGTCTGCGCTTGAGTCTCGTTGGAGCAGGGTGAATTTCGAGTAGGATCTGCCGTCCCTCCAATAGTGATATGATCGATATAGAATTCATTGCCAGAAAAATTGGGCGTTCCTCTATCTAAGTAGAACCAGAAGTCTCGCAGGTCGGCAGGATCAAACCCTTCGAACTCCGACGCATCAAATTCGATGTACACATCTGTCCACTCCAATAAGTTACCCGGAATCGCTACCGTTTTTCTGGCACTGCGTTCCTCTTGACTACCACCACCGGAACGGAAAAGCACATCGACCTGTATAGCTTCGGCGGAGCGCACTCGCATACTTACATTGACCTGATCCGCGATATTGGTAATGTCATTCCCTTCGTTATCAATCGGGTTTACGATGTAGGCATTGAAAGCGGGCAGCGGAGCGCTGGCAGGGTCATCTATGCTTATTTGCAATGTCTCACAGCTTGTATCCAGGGTGAAATTAGTGACTTGCCCGGCCGTGCTGTTCGTATTAATACTAAGTATACTGTCTCCTTGGAAGTATTCTGCAAAGATCGGTTCGTCTTCCGATTCGCCCAAGGGGCAAGGAGACTGTCTTGTGCTATCGGGCAGCCCACCGACTACAATATGATCAATGTACACCTCATTCCCGGCAAAGTTTTCAGTTCCTCGATCTAAATAAAACCAAACATCTCTCAGATCCGTTGGATTAAAACCCTCATATTCCTCGGGGGAGAAGGTAAAATCTAATTGAGTCCATTCCGCTAAATTCCCAGGGACAGAAAGTGTTTTTCGAGCACTCCTCTCATCTTGCGTCCCTTCTCCAGACCGAAAAAGCACATCTACTTGGATCGCTTCAGCAGACCGTATCCGCATAGCTAGATTTACACGCTCTCCTACATCCACGATATCCATTCCATCAGCATCGGTCGGATTGATGAGGTATGCATTAAAGGAAGGGAGCGGGGTATTAAGGGGATCAGTGACACTAAGCTGCAAGGTTTCACAGTTCGAGTCTAAGGTAAAGGTAGTGGCTTGTCCGGCGGTACTGGTGGTGCTAATACCCTGGAAGTTTTCCTCTTGATAATACTCTGCAAACAAAGGCTCTTCAGGGCTATCCATCAGGGTACAGGGAGATGCCAGGTTTGGACTAGGCGAGTCACCGAGGCTAACATAGTCGATGTAAAACTCGTTGCCACTAAAATTCTCCGTTCCTCGGTCAAGATAGAGCCAGACATCTCGCAGGTTTCCAGGGTTGAAGCCAGCGATATCATCTGCTGAAAATGTTAGCGTGATTTCGGACCATTGTTCTAGATTAGCTGGAATGGTATCATAGAGTACCGAGGTTCGAAAATCACTTGTACCATCGTCCGAACGAAATAATACACCTATTACAACTTGAGCTATACTTCTGGCCCGCAAATTAAATTGTAGTGGGAAACTACTGATGTCTGTAATATCGTCGCCATTGGCATCCTTGGGATTGATGATCAATGGACTAAAAGCGGGTAGGGGAGCAGCAACTGGGTCGGTGACCCTAAGTAAAGCCTCCTCACAACCCGTCCGAGTTACGGTGACGGCACTTCCTCCAGAGCCAGAAAATTCATAGTCATTGTCGATCCAATGTTCTTCCCAGAATAAGGTGGGTAGCTGCACTTCAGAAGGGTTAGAGTAGGGAGATGGGCAGGCGTTCCCCATGGCATAGACTCGATATTGGAGGTCCATATCAAGTAATTCTGTGATCCTCGTATCCAGGTAACTGGTAGCATCTGCTGGCAAAGCGACTATTTCTTCGAAGGAGGCTCCGCCATCCATGGATACTTCAACATGATAGCTAATTTCTTGACTGGCGACATCCAGCCAATGGAGTGATACCCCTTCATCAGTCAAGGTTGCTGTTAATTTTGCAGGCCCGTCTGGGCCTGTTCCTTTCTCTAAGCGAGTTTGCAATTGCTGCTGGTACAAGGAAGAGATAGCCGGCGTTTCATTGGTGAGTTCTTCGTATCCCTTAGGATGTGCAAAGTTGTGTACATTGGTGACCAAAGCTTCACAGGCAATGGCATAGTTTTGCCGCCCAGGTGGTTTTTGCAGTTTAATATTCCGCGACAAGGGGACCTTAACCTTCCAGGCCACACTACTTACTGCAGACCAACCGTGCCCTGTGCCAAAACTCCCTCTATTGTATAAACCGACAAGGGTATTCGTTTGTGATTGGGAAAAGATAATATTGTCAAATAACAAGCCTTGACTCCATCTTCGATGTCCTTCACTAGCACTGTAGTCTTTTTCCGATTGGCAGTTGTAAAAAACGATGCCAGACACACTGCTCGTACCATTCGATACAAAAGAATGTCTCCCTTCCGTTGCTAAACAGTTTTCAAAAAGGATGTTGTTGGAAGATCTACTCGCCACGAAGTTATATCTACGCCCTCCCTCTATAGGGGAATGAGGCTGTAGGCCCTCGCAATCGAGGATGGTTATACGGGAGGCTATGGTCGTTTCTACTGCTGCATAGCTAAAATGCAGGGCAGTTACTTCTTTTACCCAACAATCCTCCACCCCAATTAGACGAATCCCATTGCGAGCATGTTCCTCATCTAATGCACCTGCAGTTTGGATGTCTATGCGAAGGTTTTCGACACCACTATTTGTGCTGATGCCGCTTTTATCCCAAACATAGATT
>JAHQWA010000319.1 GCA_019634045.1 Saprospiraceae bacterium | reverse complement strand
GTAGAACGCTTGGTCTATCTAGATCCCAATCAAACCAAAGAGCTATACTACCTCACCTCAACAGAACCTACGGGACTGGAAATCAACACCCTAGCTTCCGGCAACTTACCCAACCAAATAGAGTACAACTTTGATCAAATCGACGAAACCGGTGTCAAAAACGCCCGGGAGACTCAACGCACCGTCGACAAAGCCATCGTACTAGTGAATGAAGGAGAGATCATCGTGGACAATGAAAGTGCTGATTTTGATTACTCCATCTATGAAGAAGTGAGTCGCCTGCGCAAATGGTTAAAACCGGAGGAGGATGAAGATTTCAAATACCAGGGTACTAGGGTATGGCGCCCGCCCTTCAATTGGACCGCCACTACCGATGATAAATTCTTTGGAGAATTCGTCAGATCAGCCCTATACATCAAGGCCGGTGATGGCTCAAAAGCCGCGAACTGGAAGATTCCCATTCCAGAATCGGGGAGATACGAGGTCTTTTACCATGTATTTAAGGACGATTCCTTCCGCTGGAATCGCAATCAACGAGGGAATTACCGCTTTACCATCCCCCATCAGAATGGCACCGATGAACCGACGGTAGAGTTACACCGGGATACGCCAGAAGGATGGATTTCCTTAGGTGATTATACCTTTTCAGCAGACACCCTAACCGTTTCCTTGAGCAATGAGACGCGCCTCCGTGCCGTATTCGCTGATGCGGTTAAGCTGGTCCGAATGGATTAGGAAGATTCTAAAATTGTAAAAAATAGCACTTAATAATAGTAGCAGTATGACCAATATGAATACGATCAAAAGCTTGACATTGATGATAGCAACTTGCTTTGCTAGCTTCAGTGCTTTCAGCCAAACCATGCTCACCTTGGAAGCGGCCATGGCGATCGCGGAGAAGGGCAGTCCCAATATTCAACGTTCTCTAATGAATATTGAGCAATATCAATATGATCTGCAAGCAGAACGAGCTTCCTTAAAATCTCGTTTCTCCCTCACGGCGGAACCCTTCAATTTTAGCAATAACCGAAGCTTTGACACACAATTCTCCCAGTGGTTTACCAATATCTCCATGTACTCCTCTGGGACATTTCGGGTAGATCAGCCCATTTTGGCTACGGATGGTACTGTGGCCCTCATCAACACTTTCAGCTGGCGAAGTAATGAAACCGAAATTGCTAACTTCGGTGAGAACTCGAACCGCGCCTTCTATAACAACCTTTACCTTGCCATTAGCCAACCCCTTTTCACCTATAACCGCCGAAAGGTTCAATTGAATGAACTGGAGTTAAACTATGAAAATGCTAGTTTGCAATATGCGATTCAAAGACTGAGCCTGGAGCGGACCATCACTAGTCAGTTCTTTGATGTGTACCTGGCGCAGCTCAACTTGGATATCTCCAAGGAAGAGCTAGACAATACTACCAAGAATTTCGATATCGTCAAAAACAAGGTGGAAGCAGGTCTGCTTGCGCAAGAAGAACTTTACCAAGCAGAGTTGAACTTCGCTAATGCTCAATTATCTGTGCAAGACAATCAATTGGCCTTGGCCAATGCAGAAGAGACATTTAAAAGAGAGATTGGAATGAACCTGGATGAAGATATCCAGTTGGTCACGGCCTTAGAAGCACAAGAGGTTGTAGTAGATTTGGAAAAAGCCATCGATTTTGCCCTTAAGTCTAGGATGGAATTGAGGCAACGACAAATCAATATTTCACAAGCACAATACAATCTTACCCGGACCAAATCCCAAAACGAATTCCGGGCAGACTTGCAGTTGACGCTGGGTATTTTTGGTGACAATGAAGTCTTAAGTAAGATCTACGATCGCCCTACTCAAAACCCCAGTGTTGGAATCAGCCTCAACATTCCCATTTTCGACTGGGGGGAGCGTAACGCTCGGATCGAGTCACAGATGGTATCCATCCGTTCCCAGCAACTCGAATTACGTGAAGATCAAAAGCAAATCCGCATGGATATTCGCAGTGCCTTCCGCAGTGTGCAAACGCAAATGCCGAGGATAGAAATTGCGAAAAAAAGTGTAGAAAACGCCGAAAGGACATACGATATCAACCTGGAACGATACATCAATGGAGACCTCACTGGTATTGATTTGAACCAATTTCAAAGCCAGCTTTCTACCAAGAAAATTGACTATGCTCGAGCCCTAATCAACTACAAAACACAATTATTGGAACTCAAGATTCTAACGCTATTTGACTGGGAAAAACAGCAGCCCGTTTCGGTGGCACTGCCCAATCAATAGACCCATAATTATTTGATAAATACCGCTTGGTAGCTTTCTTCTACAATCAACATCCTTGACCGGATTAACCAGCTAACCACTGCCAAGTACCTAAAATAGAAGATTCGTGAAAAAACAACTTTCTCTCAGCGTCCTAGTTCTTTTAACACTATGGGCATGTAATCAACCGGAAGAAGAAAGTCCTTCCATTGATCTGGCGGCCCCCGTATCCGTCATTGATGTAGCTACCTCTTCCATATCTAGACACACCATTGCAACCGGTAACGCCCTGGCGGAAAAGGAGATGGAAGTAACCTCACAGATCGCCGGTAAATACAAGCTTAAAAACCACCCCGCTTACAAGCGCCCGTTTAAACTCGGAGATCGCGTAAAAGCGGGACAGGCTTTTGTCGAAATTGAAGACAAGGAATACGTCAACGGCATTAGCCTAGAGTCCAAGAAAATGAACCTGGACCTGGCTAAGCAGGAGTATGAGAAGCAAAAGTCCGTTTACGACAAAGGCGGGGTCACCTTGCGGGAGCTGCGGAATGCAGAATTGCAAATGACCAATGCCCAGAATGATCTTGAAAACGCCCAGATCCGTCTGGAGAAAATGAAAATTGACATTCCAATCTCAGGGGTGATCGTGAAACTCCCTCATTATACCCCTAATAGTCAGATTCAACAGGGCAACTCCTTGGCTACTATTATGAACTACTCCCGGATGTATGTCGATGTGAGCCTACCTGAAAACACGATGACTGAAATCAAAACGGGCCAGAAAGTTCAAATCACTAATTACAGCCTCCCCAATGACACCTTGATTGGTACGGTCACGGAACTATCACCCGCCATTGATGTCAATACGCGCACTTATCTAGGTAAGGTACGTTTTGGGAACCCGAAACTCTTGATCCGCCCAGGTATGTTTATCAAGACGCTCATCAAAGTCAACCAGAAGGATGACATCATCGTAATCCCTAAAGAGGTGATCATTTCTGACCAGCGAGGTAAGCGTGTTTTTGTCGTGAAGGAAAATACAGCCTTTGAACGGATCATCGAAACTGGTATCGAAAATGAGGATATGATAGAGGTCGTCTCCGGTTTGGAGGTGAATGAACGCTTAGTGATCAAAGGTTTTGAAACCCTTCGTAACAAGTCCAAAGTGAAAGTACTGAAATGAAAAAATTGACTCAATTTGCCGTTAATTATCCCGTCACAGTGTTGATGGCCATCCTAGCCATCGGGATACTAGGCTATATATCCTATTTCCGTTTAGGCGTAGATCTCTTCCCCGATCTGAACTCTCCTCGCTTGTTTGTAGAGATCGAATCGGGAGAGAAAGCGCCCGAGGAAATTGAAAAACAGTTTGTGGAGCAGATCGAAGCCCTGAGTATGCGCCAAGGAGGTGTGACACAGGTGGCTAGTGTTACCAAAATCGGTTCTGCACAAATTACTGTGGAGTACAGTTGGGAGAAAGACATGGACGAAGCCTTCCTCGATCTACAGAAGGCACTCAATGACTTCAACCAAGGTGGGGAATTAGAACGGGTAAGCGTAACGCAATACGATCCCAATAGTGCTCCGATTATGCTCTTAGGAGTATCCCATAATAGCATCGATGACCTGAATGAACTGCGGAAAGTCTGTGACAACTATGTGAGCAAAGAGTTAGTGCGCTTGGAGGGGGTTGCTCAGGTGGCTTTGTCCGGGGATCAGGAACAAGAAGTAATCATCAATACCGCTCCTTACAAATTGGAAGCCTATGGGCTAAGCCTGGACAATATCAGTCAGAAGATCCAGAGCTTTAATCAAAATGTTTCTGGCGGTACGGTCCAGGAATTGGGCTTGCAGTATACCGTGAAAGGAGTAGGGATGTTGAAAACGGAGGATGATTTCAACAATCTCATAGTTGGCTACAAAGAGGAACAAGCCTCGGCCAGTGCAGCAAACACTCAAACTCAAAACAACAATGAAGGGACCAATGCTGCTGCCGGAAACCGGGCACCAATCTACCTAAAAGATGTGGCGGTTACCACCTTCACGAATAAAGATCCCGAAAATATCGTGCGGATCAATGGCCAGCGTTGCATCGGCCTATCCATCTATAAGGAAAATCGATTCAACACGGTGAAGGCAGTCGAAGAAATCAGCGAAGCCTTGGAGGATATTCGCCAGGCTTTACCGGCTTATCAGTTTGAAGTCATCTCCAATCAAGGGGTATTCATTCAAAATGCGGTAGATGAAGTGCAAGAAACGGCTCTAGTCGGGGTACTACTGGCAATCGTGGTTCTATTCCTATTCCTGCATCGTTTTGGTACCACTTTGATCATTAGTATTGCCATTCCGATCTCTATTATTGCCACCTTTACCTTGATGTACTTCAATGGTCTGACTATCAATATCATGACCTTAGGCGGTTTGGCTTTGGGAGCGGGCATGCTGGTAGATAATGCGATTGTCGTATTGGAAAACATATTTCGAAATCACGAATCGGGAGCGGATGCCAAAACGGCTGCGATTAATGGTACGGCAGAGGTAGGGGGCGCCATTACGGCCTCAACGCTGACAACGATCATCGTTTTCCTTCCCGTCATCTATCTACAGGATGCCGCGGGGGAACTCTTCAAGGACCAAGCCTGGACAGTAGCTTTTTCGCTCATTTCCTCCTTATTCGTGGCTATTTTCGTGATTCCGATGCTCTATCATCGCTTCTATCGACGGCGCACAGCACCGGCCCAAGCACGGTCTCTTCAATTGAAGTCCTATGGTCGCTTTCTATTAGGTGTGCTGCGTTTCCGTTGGTTTGTCATACTGTTGGCCGCCTTGTTGATCGGCGGCGCCTATTACATCTACCCTTCCATTGGTACGGAATTTATGCCGGCAGCTTCCAGCAAGAAGTTCAGTATAGACCTTCGTTTACCGGAAGGAACGGTCCTCGAACGCACTGCCACTACCACGGAAAATATAGAAAGTATCGTCCAGGATGTATTACAGGAGGATTTGAAGTTCGTGTATAGTCATATAGGGCCAAAATCGGCCATCGAAGAAAGCCAATCTGCGGTTTTCCAAGGGGAGCACACCGCCACCGTTGAAGTAGCCCTAGTAGATAGTACCAGATTAGGTACCCAGAAAGTTATGGCAGCCCTAGATGAAGTTACCGCTGGAATTCCAGGCGTGGAGCTCTCTTTTTCACCTGAAGTTTCCTCGCTGAATAGTATTCTGCGAACCGAAGAAGCCCCCTTAGTAGTCGAAGTTAAAGGTCAAGACCTTGAAACGATCGAAAGCATCACCCAAGAGGTACGCTCACTCATGGCAGAAATGCCGGAATTGATCAATATCCAGACTTCGATCGAACAGGGCGCGCCAGAGGTCGAAGTACTTTTTGATCGCTTCAAGCTGGGCTTGTACAATTTGGATATGAATAATGTGATCACCCAAATACAGGATCAGCTGCAAGGGAAGAGTGCCGGTAAATTGGAGCAGGCTGGAGAAATGATCGATATTCAACTAAAGACGCCAGAACAGGGCATTGCCGCCTTTGAAAATATGACCATTCAGGGTGGGGATAAGATCTATCGCTTGCACGAAATCGCGACTTTGCGCGAGTCCGCTGCACCTAGGGAAATCCACCGACGGAATCAAAGTCGATTGGGGAAAGTATATGCACAAACTGATGAAACCATCCCCTTAGAGTTCGTTGCTGATCAGATCAGAGAAACGGTACGTGCCATTGATCTACCGCCTAACTACAGTATTAAAGTAGCGGGAGATGAAGCACGCCGCCAGGAATCCCTCGAGAGTCTCACCTTTTCCTTGATCCTATCCGTGATCTTGGTTTATATGGTCATGGCTTCGCAATTTGAATCTCTGCTACATCCTTTTACCATCTTATTGACTATCCCGCTAGCCGTGGTAGGAACCATTGCCACTTTCTATTGGCTCAATGCACCCTTGAATATCATGGCCATCATCGGAATTATTATGCTGGTGGGGATAGCGGTAAATGATGCCATCATACTGGTGGATAGGATTAATCAACTAAAGCGAAGTGGTTTGTCCAGGTACGAGGCGATTGCTCAAGCAGGGCAGCAAAGGATTAGGCCGATTCTGATGACTTCGCTCACCACGGTACTCGCCTTGCTCCCTTTGACTTTTGGTTTTGGAGAAAGTGCTTCCTTACGTGCACCGATGGCATGGGCGGTGATTGGAGGCTTGGTTACCTCTACCCTACTGACGCTAGTTGTTATTCCTTGTGTATATGCCGTGATTGATTTTGGAGGTAAAAAGGAAGCGGCTGAAATGGTTTAGCAGTGCTGTGCTTAGCCGCACAGTCTCAAAAAGATACAACCAATGAATCAACATCATTCTCATAAAAAGATAAACAGAACCAGCTGTTCATGATGACCCAACTCATACATCGAAAAGTAGCGATCTGTATGGTCTTTATAGGGCTTACCCTATTGGGCTATCTCTCTTATCAACAGCTGCCCGTAGAATTATTGCCCAATGCGGAGCTCCCAATGCTCTTTGTGCAAGTAGCCTCTCCTTCTCAAGTAGACCCGCAGTACCTCGAGCAACAAGGCGTGCTACCCGTGGAAGGTGCGATCGGCACCATGGAGGGTGTGGAGAAAATAGAGACGCAGATCACGGGAAATCGGGCGACCATTCGCGTAAGTTTTGAACAAAATACGCGCTTCAAATATGCTTTTCTGAAGTTACAACAGAAGATCGATGCCGTAAAACCCGATCTCCCCACGGACCTTTTTGTCCAGGTAGCTAAGATCGACCTCCAGCAATTGACCAATCAATTTCTGGAATTACAGGTCAGGGGTAGCGGAGGGACGGATCGGCTCCGCAATGTAACCGAAAAGGATATCCGTCCCGCCTTCGAGAACCTCGACGGCATTGCCTCCATCAGCATTTTCGGTGGTCGGCAAAAGAACCTGGAGATTCTGTTAGACAAACAGGCGGCGGAACCGCACAAAATCACCCCGGAAAGCGTGCGCTCCCGTTTAACCCAGAATTCTGGCAGTAGAACGCTCGCTGGTTTCGTATATGAGGGCGATAAAAGGTTCTTTATTCGCACCGCTTCTGAGTATGCAGAAGTCAACGAAATAGAAAACATCGTCATGGCTCCGGGCCCAATCCTACTAAAGGATGTGGCGAAAGTTTCCTTCGGTGTAGATGAAGAAGAATCGATCAGTAGAGTTAACGGTAAGGATGCTATTTCTTTGACGGCCACTAAAGAATCACAGGTTAATATTATTGACCTTTCGCGCCGATGCTTAAACTTGATTGACCAACTCAATGAGCAGCTAGCAGCCAAAGATGTGCAAATCACTGTTCAGCGCAATTTGGCGCAGAATATGGAAGATAATATCAATCAAATCATTGATTTGGCTTTGATCGGGGGACTACTGGCCATCTTCGTCTTGTGGATTTTCCTCAAGGACCTTCGACTGATTTCGGTGATTGCCGTTTCCATTCCTATTTCTGTCTACGCTGCCTTCAATCTATTCTACGGAGCAGGCATCAGCATTAACAGTTTGACGCTGGTCGGTATGGCGCTGGCCATTGGGATGTTGCTCGACAATAGTATCGTCGTGCTGGAAAACATCTACCGGCTGGTTGCTGAAGGAGCGGTTATGGAAAAAGCAGTAGCTAAGGGGGTCACTGGGGTGGCCAAAGCCATTCTCGCTGCTACCCTCACCACAGCTACGGTTTTCGTTCCCTTCTTGTTCTTCGGCAATTACTTGATTGCGCTGATTGGGAAGAACATCGGAGTATCTATCATTTCTACCTTAACCGTTTCTTTATTAGTCGCGCTCCTTCTGATTCCCGTCTTGGCCGCCTTTGTTTTGGAGTTTTACAAAAAGAAAAAATCCAAGGCTTTTGCTCCCTCAAAAGCCAAAACACGTACGGAGCGCCTGTACCTCGTCCTACTCAAAAGTAGCCTCCGCCATCCGGCAAGAACAGTCATAGCGGGTTTAGTTCTTTTCTTCCTGACGACTTTTGCTGTTTTGGCTATTAACATCAACGCCCAAGAGGAGGTAGAATCAGACCAAATTGATGTGTTTGTAACGATGGCGAAAGGCAGTACCTTGGATAATACGGACAAGATTGTCCGAGAGATCGAAGCCAAGATTGACGGACTTGAAGAAAAAGAGGATGTCAGCAGTCGCATTCGAGAAGAAGATGCCGTCGTAAGCCTCAAGCTGAAGAAAGACTTCGAGGACATTGATAATCGCAACTATTTTGAAGTAAAAGCCAATGTGGATCGTTTGATCCGAGAAATTGGTGGAAACGCGCGCATCAGCCTCACCGAACAAACCAGTGGTGGTGGTGGCGGCGGCGGTGGTGGCATCGGCGGAATGGATGCCCTGGGCTCCCTACTAGGTTTTGGGGATAATCAGGAAAAATTAGTAGTAAAAGGGGAAGATTATGCCGTCTTGCAACGGGTGGCACAGGACCTGCTCTACTATCTGGAGAGTTTAGAAGACACGCAAGAAGCTAACTTGAGTTCCAGAGGTAATCGACCAGAAGTACTCTTGCGTTTCGATCCCCTGACGCTCGCCCGCAAAGACATCGCTCCCGAAAATATCATGCTGGCACTTCGCGATTTTGGGCAAGACGCACCCACCAATTCTACGTTCCAATATGCGGATGAAGAATACAACATCATCATCCGGGAAAAGGAGGAGCAAAACTATGAAGAACCTCCACCGAAGAGTATGGATGATTTGCGCCAACTAGAAGTAGCTGACGGAACCGGAGGCCTGCACGAGATGGCTACCTTTACGAGTATCCAGACGGGGCAAGGCATGGACGATATCCAGCGCATTAATCAACAAAAGCAAATTGAAATATTCTATCGCCGATCCCAACAGGCGATGCAATCCAAGGAAATCTTGGATGCTCACAAAGAAAGCATTAGCCAACTGGTGGCCAATTATCCTGCGCCTCCTGGCATCGCCATAGAAATTGTCGAAGCACAAGATCAACTCAAAGATTTTAAGGTGCTAGCCGGCGCTGCGATTCTTTTAATTTTCATGATCTTGGCCTCTGTGTTCGAATCGCTATCCGCGCCATTTGTACTGATGTTTTCCGTACCCTTAGCAGCAACCGGCGCTTTATTGGGCTTGGCCATTACGGGTAACAGCCTATTCAACGCCAATACGCTAACGGGTTTTCTGATCCTGTTAGGGGTGATCGTGAACAATGGCATTATCATGATTGATTATGTCAATTCGCTGCGGCGGCAGGGCTATCGCAAAACCCGGGCCTTGATGACGGCGGGTTTGCATCGACTGCGGCCCATCTTGATCACTGCCATCACGACCATCGCGGCTATGTTTCCGCTAGCCTTGGGAACGGCAGAGTACGTGAGCCTTATCGGTGCTCCTTTCGCTATCACTGTGATTGGCGGTCTTGCCCTTGGTACATTGCTCACCCTCGTATTGATCCCAACCGTTTATTTAGGGTTGGAAAATGCCATCAGCTGGTTTAAGGCGTTGCCTTGGTGGGTCAGGTTGATCAACCTAGGGCTATGGTTAGGTGTTGGCATATATATCTACTTTAAGCTAACTTCTCTCTTGTGGCAAATGGTAGATTGGCTTCTCTTACTATTCTTGGTGCCGGCCGTGACTTACTTTATACAGGTGAGTTTGAAACGAGCACGCGCGGATGTTATACCAGAGGATCAAGAATTAGAAATCAGTATCCAGAACTTGGTGAAGATCTACAATCGCCCAGGACGTCTTACTAGAGAATGGACAGGTAGCAAAGCGCTGGCGGATTTCCATCATTCCGGGTTTCGTGGGATCAAATGGGGATTACTTATCCGTGATTTTCTATGGCAGTTGCCGCTCTTGGGCTTTATGGCATGGTTTACCTATTCCTTCCTTAGCTCCGGATTCTGGATGACCATCTTAGCCGTTGGAATCTACCTTCTGATCTTGGAAACCTGGTTTCCGATTGGTACCGCCTTGACCAAAGGCGAGCCCAAGCGCTGGAAGAAGTTGATCAAAGCCTTTGGCTGGTTGCTGTTTTGGTTGAGTCCGCTCGTTCTGGTTTTACAGCTCAACCAGCGTTGGGAGCAGTGGGGATTTGCCGTTTTTGTCGGAGTTCTCTGGTATTTAATTCTGACCATCTATAATTCTTCCAACTACATCCATCGTAATAATATCAATATCGAACGGGTGAAAGGAAGACTGCGACGTTTTTATTATCGATTGATTATCAATATCCCCATTATCGGGAAACGAAAGTTACCCTTTAAGGCCTTAAACGGAGTATCTCTGAACATTGGCACCGGGATGTATGGTTTACTGGGTCCTAATGGGGCTGGTAAATCTACTTTGATGCGGATCATCAGTGGCGTATTTGAACAGAGTTACGGTAAGATTTGGATCAATGGAGTGGATACACAACTTAAACGCGAAGAACTACAAGGCTTAATTGGCTATCTCCCGCAAGCCTTCGGCAGCTACGAACATATGTCCGCTTGGAGCTATCTCGATTACCAAGCTATTCTCAAGGGTTTAACCGACAACGAAGAGCGAACAGCGCGATTGGAATATGTCCTGTCCTCTGTAAATATGTTGGATCGGAAAGATGAAAAAATTGGCTCCTTCTCAGGCGGAATGAAGCAAAGGATTGGTATCGCCCAGATCCTCTTGCACTTACCCAGGATTCTCATCGTCGATGAACCAACTGCTGGTCTTGATCCTCGAGAAAGAATCCGCTTCCGGAACCTGTTGGTACAACTGAGTAGGGAACGTATTGTCCTATTTTCCACCCACATTATTGAGGATATTGCTAGTTCCTGTAACCAATTGGCCGTCATCAATAAAGGTTCCGTAAGGTATAAAGGTTCACCCCAGGATATGCTACAGCATGCTGAAGGATTGGTTTGGGAATATGTGATACCTGCCCATGAATTTGAGCAAGCGGAGAGCGAGCAGGTAATTGTCAATCATATGCGAGAGGGGGATAATATTCGGGTGAGGTGCATTTCTTCCACTCAACCTACCGAGGCCGCCGTTGAAACCGAGCCTGTGTTGGAAGATGCCTATTTGTGTCTCTTGAAAAATATTCAGAAATAATGGGGAACGCATTCATACTACTGAGCAAGTTAGTTCGCTATAATTTGAAGATCATCTTTGCAGGTCGATTCATCTGGTTCCTCCTAGCAGCCTTGGGGTTTTATATTTTCTTCATGGTGATCAGTGTCCTGGATAATGATGAGATTAACATCGGGTCTATCTACTCCCTGACCTTCTTTCCCGCCATTCTGTTGATCTTCTACCCGATGGTCTTCGGCATCCAACGGGATGATGATGCCCGAATGTTAGAGATTTTATTTGGTATACCCGACTATAGGTATAAGGTCTGGTTGGTGCGGCTGGTGCTGATCTTTGTACAGATCTTTATTCTGTTGATTATTTTCGCATCCGTGGGTTCCTATCTGTTGTACCCCGTCAATCCGGTGGTTATCGCTTCCCAATTGCTCTTTCCGATTTGTTTCTTGGGGAGTTTGGCCTTCCTGTTTGCCACCCGCATTAAAAATGGGAATGCCACGGCAGTGATCATGATTCTCCTGGGATTGGGATTGAGTATATTCAGTGAAATATTGGAAGATACTTTTTGGAATATCTTCCTCAATCCCTTCGATCCCGAACGGGGCTTCAGCGAACTCGCCTGGCAGCAGATCGTTTGGAAAAATCGAGTATTCCTCTGTGTGGGTTCGATTGTCTTTATTCTCACGGCTTTGATCAACTTACAAAAGCGGGAGCGGTATATCTAGGACCTGAGTCGGCCGCTATTCTATCGCCTAAGCTCAGAGTCCGTATATCGCCAATTCGTATATCCACGGTAGGTCTTCTGCTTTCATGCTGGTGTTATGAGCCCAGGACCTAAAGGATACAAAGCCTGTTTAATCCACCACAAACCAGCGCCAAGTCACCTCTACAAAATCCTCTCAGCCCATCCCCAAAACAGGGAATGGGTCAAGGATCTCCTATCACTTTTTGTTAGCGGCATAATCCACTTCTCGATAAGCTTGAATCACCGCCAACTCTCCTTCTTTTCCTTCTTTAGCATTGCCGTGCTCCATGCCCAATATCCCACGATAGCCCTTTTCATGGATATATTTGAATACATTCTTGTAGTTAATCTCGCCGGTAGTGGGTTCTTTGCGCCCTGGGTTATCGCCAATCTGAAAATAGCCGATTTCCTCCCAGGATTGCTCCATATTAGGTATCAAATTTCCCTCCTGTATTTGTTGATGATAAATATCAAAAAGGATCTTGCAAGCGGGACTATCGACGGCCTTACAAATCTGATACGCTTGGGAAATCTTGGTCAAAAAGAGGCCGGGGTGATTGAAGAAATTGAGCGGTTCTAGGACCATCACCAGATTATGTGGTTCCAGGATGGCAGAAGCCCGCTTCAGTACTTCAATGACATTGGCCGTTTGATACCCGATGTCTTGTTTCAGGTCGAGGTAGCCTGGTAAGACGGTCATCCAGGTGGCGTTGGCTCTCTTGGCTGCATCTACTGATTCCTTTACTCCCTTTAGGAACTCTTCGCGGATTGCTTCATCCTTTAGTACGAGGGTAGGCTTATTGGTACGAATGCGGCCTCCCACAAAAACGCCCATGTCCATCTCTAACTTGGCTAACTTGGCACCGATCTTATCTTGCATGCTGGGTTCACGCCGTTTCAGGTAGTTGTCCTCAAAGGCGGTAAAGCCTTGATCTGCCATGAATTGGATCTCATCCAGTGGCTCCTTCCCGGCATGATGCTGGAACATGCCCGTGTGTGGCGCAAATTTCATCTTGAATTTTGGGGCCTGGGTAGATGAAGTAGATCTCGCGTGGATAGGGCTTGTGGCCATAGCCCCAGCCGCCCCTACGCTACTAGCGATGAAGGTTCTTCGTTTCATTAAGTGATTTTTTCGTTTTGAATTGATCTTCTTCCTAAAGATCGCAAATAGTTGCTTACTTTCTTACAGGCCAATGCGAAGAAATAAGTTGAAAACTTTAATTTGCAGCAGGAATATAGCACAATCCAGATTTCAATAATGCTCAAATCTATCCTTATGAAATCCTACAGCTTACTGCTGCTATTCGGTTTACTCTCCGTCTGTGCTTGGTCTCAGCAAACGATAACTGCTTCATTGACTCATGATGGTAAAGATCGAAACTATATTCTGTACGTTCCGGAAATCTATAGTGCCGATACCCCCACCCCACTGGTTCTCAACTTTCACGGCTACACCAGCAATGCCAATGATCAAATGTGGTATGGCGACTTTCGAGCCATTGCCGACACGGCTGGTTTTTTGGTCGTGCATCCGCAAGGCAGCTTGCTGAACGGAGCAACGCATTGGAACGTAGGGGGCTGGACATTAGGCAGTACCACTGATGATGTAGGATTTACGGCAGCCTTACTGGATGAATTATCTAACAACTACAATATCGATCAAAAGAGAATCTATTCGACCGGAATGTCCAACGGTGGGTTTATGAGTTTTCTGCTGGCTTGCCAACTGAGTGATCGTGTGGCAGCCATTGCCTCTGTCACCGGCTCCATGACACCGGAGACCTACACCAGCTGTTCCCCACAACATCCCACGCCAATTATGCAGATACATGGCGTTGTCGATGGCGTTGTGCCTTATTTTGGTGCCAGTTGGACTCGATCTATTTCTGATGTACTGGCCTACTGGAGAGACTATAACAATTGTTCTACGGAACTCATTAAGACAGATGTGCCCAACACAAATCTATTGGATGCCTCTTCTGCCTCCTATCAAGTGTATCTAAATGGCGACAATCAGAGTACCGTTGAGCACTTCCGCATTAGTGGCGGCGGGCATACTTGGCCGGGCTCCTTCCCTAGCCCTGGAACGAATCAGGACTTCAATGCCTCTTTAGAAATTTGGAGATTTTTCTCTCGGTATGACCTGGATGGTTTGCGAGGCATCACTTCCGTAAACGATCAGTCTGCTTTGGAGGCTACCGTAGATATCTTCCCTAATCCCACTACGGGCTTACTAACTATTGAAGCCCTACAAGCAGTCGGAAGTCCTTATCGGCTGCACTCCATCCATGGGCAGTTGATGCAAACAGGGATCTTACAGCAAGAAAGAGCGGAACTAGACCTTTCTAAGCTACCCAAAGGAATATACATTCTTAGCCTCGGCAACATGGGATTCAAGATCATCAAGGGAGAGTAGTCCTCATAGGATAGAGGCTGAGATTGCCCCCTATTATTTAACGTGCCTGGTCACCACATCGAGGGTGGCTTGCACCCGAATAATATTGGTTAGTAATACTTCTTCAGCGCCTTCTTGCATCGTATTCAGCATCGCTTGGATGCGCTCTTCATCTCCCCAGCGCAATTGACCGGCATAGATGAGTTCAACCAAGGCGTTTGTCAGAAAACCCTTAACGAGGTCGGATTTGGCATTAGGTACGATCGTTTCTAAAATATCCAGATCTGTCACCTCTGCTAGTATTTTCACCTTCCGTCCGATGGCACAGATCATCGCTTGATCCTTGGTGCCTTGATACTCCAATATCAGCTTTGGCCATGGAATAAGTTTCTCGGCCATCTTTCGAGCAATATGGATTTTCATCCTAAAATTAGAGGCTAAACTACGCATGGCATTGGTCTCCTCGAATTGCTTCGAAAGCATAGCTAACTCCTTCCGAATTTGCTCCATCGGACAGACCTGTTGAAAGGTACCAATAGCAGAGTGTTGTATCTGGTCAATAATTTCCAGTATCGTAAATGTAATCGAGTTATACTCTAGCTTGTAATCTTGCAGTGCAATATGGCCCCGCAATTTTTCAGCCTCTAATTGACGGTAACGAGCTGCTACATGATAGATTTCAGTAGTCATGCTAGTGGCGGAGCCTTCTGTAAACTCAATTAGCTCATCAATAACTTGACGAATGTTTCCATGCGAAACGGATTTCTTGAGATGCTTAAGTTGGAGGTTTGATTTTGTCATGATCAGTCGGATTACCTAGTACTGGCTTGGGGTGAGGAGGAGTATTACATAGGGATAAAACGGAACTGAAAGATCAATACTGATGAGGGTGCTTTGGTTTTGTGAGCGCGCAATAACAAAATTACCTTCTCTGACAATTTTTGTGGTCAGCGTTTTAGATGGAAGACTCGCGACCAAGGGAAGTAGGACTTTCAGCTAAAAGGCTGACTCAAGAACACAAAAATTGTCGGAGAACCCAAAGTTACTGGAGACTCTACACATTACTAAGATACTTAAATCAATTATAATCCGCAACTATACTGTATTGATTTTCATTTATTCAAACCGACTGACTTGATTATTCAGCTGTTCCAGTACCATTTGAACAGCATAAGATGAGTCCAAATGAAAAAAGTGAAATTTCAAGAACCGGAGAAAGTCCGTTTAAGTAAGTTTATAGAAACTAGTCTGGAGATATATGCTCATGCTCAATCATCTGTATTATATTAGAGGGGTTCGGCCGGCTAATCGAGGGCTTGGAAGAATTCTCGGAATAAGCACTTAAGCCTAAACGCCAATTCGGACCAACTTTACCATATAATTCAAAGTTCATAAGGATGAAAAAACGAAAAACACAACCAAAACACTCCTCTCGTAGGGACTTCATTAAGAAAGGTGCTATTGCATCTTCCATTTTCATTGTACCCCGGCATGTCTTAGGGGGCCCAGGTTATACGGCTCCCAGTGATCAGTTAAATCTAGCGGCTATTGGGGCAGGCGGAAAGGGAAGAAGTGATATTCGCAATGCTTCCGTCGGTGGCCGAGAAAGAGTCGTAGCCTTATGCGATGTAGACTTTTCAGGTTCCGCCAAAAGTTCATTGGAGGCTTTTCCAAAAGCTAAGACCTACCATGACTATCGAGAAATGTTGGACAAGGAAAAAGACATTGATGCGGTGACGATTTCGACTCCAGATCACGTCCATGGCCCAGCGGCGGCTTTTGCCATGCAAAGGGGCATCCATGTTTATGTTCAAAAACCCATGACCCACAATATTCAGGAAGCTCGCTTATTGACGAAAATGGCTAGGCAAAACAAGATTGTTAGTCAAATGGGTAACCAAGGGGGGTCCAATCCTCTCCTAAAGATGGTACAAGGCTGGGTGGACTCTGGTAAACTAGGTAAGATTTCCAAAGTTCAAGTTTGGACCAATCGCCCGGTCTGGCCACAAGGATTTGCCATGCCGGAGCCTGCGGAAAGCGAGAAACCTGAAGACCTGAAATGGGATCTATGGCTAGGGCCATCCAAAGCTATTCCTTATACCCCTAATATCCATCCTTTTAATTGGCGAGGCTGGTGGGAATATGGAACGGGGGCTTTAGGTGACGTAGGTTGCCATTTGATTGATATCCCATTCCGTACTTTGGGTCTTAAGTACCCTACAGATGCGGAATGCAGTGTAGGAGCTGTTTATACTAAAATGTGGAATGCCGAATACCATCCAGAAGGCTGTCCTCCCTCTTCCTTCATTACGCTTCACTTTGAGGCCACAGAGAAAAGTAAAGCGCCAATTGAAATGACCTGGAGTGATGGCGGTATACGTCCTTCTCATCCAACCATCATCCCAGCAGATCATGATATCGGAGGAAAAAACAGCCAGAATGGAGTTTTGATCATCGGCGAAAAAGGAATTATCTCTACTAATATCAATGATAGTTCCCCCTTGATGCCTAAGCTCTACCTCAATGATGGAACAACAGAATTTGGTCCAGAAGAAGAAAACTTCGAAGAACCGGAATACGGACACCACCGACAATGGGTGGATGCTTGTAAAGCAGGTTTCGATAGTAAGGAGCACAAAGCCCTGACCTCCTCCTTTGATTATGCCGGCCCCATGACGGAGACCGTACTGATGGGGAATCTGGCTATTAGGAGCTATATGCTTCGCAAAGAAAACGCTAAAGGTAGAATGGAATACTTTGGCAGACGGAAATTACTGTGGGACGGTGAAAACATGAAGATCACTAACCTGCCAGAGGCTAATCAATTTGTGGGCAGAACCTATCGCGTAGGCTGGGAAATGATGTAGCCTATAAAGGAAGGTGACAGTCTGGAACCTAAGGAGGGGCAGTCATAGTCGTACTGCCCCAAGCTATATCCTGCTAGTATTCAAAGGCCGCTCCATACTCTAGGGTACAGGGCAAAAAAAAAGAGAGTCCCTCTTGGACTCTCCCTTGCAAATAACCTATTTCTATCCTCTGACAAATAGAGTATCTCTTACTTGTAGTGACCTAGAAAGTGTATTGCTTGATTCGAAACTTTTTCCAAATAAACAAGACTACAAACTCTAGGTATTAACTACAAATCTTCTAATACCCATTCCCAAAGGGACCTTTATTTTTAATCCTATACCGGCTCTATAGAGCATCGGTTTAAGAATGATTTCTTCATAGTGTTTTGTAAGTCATTTCTTACCATACAAAGGTGCAGGAAATTCTTCTCGCGGACTTGGACTATTGTTTTAAAAACTTGGACTTTTTCTAAAAAAACTTGGACTATTGTCTCTAAAATTTGGACTATTGTTTAATCGCCAATCTACGATTGATATTTAAAAAACTGATTAGCAATTACTTGCAAGTCAAATAATAAAAAAAAGGGAAGTAATTCTTGAAAAACTGCAAATTATAGTCTCAATTGTATTTTATAACTTGTGTTGCCAGTTAAAAGGTTAGCGGCCCATTCTGATATGAGAAGGGATTCGCTCACTCAGTAATCGTGGATTAGTATTAGACCTATTTGCCAAACCTACCTTATGCAAGCTAGAGAGATTTCCCTACTGCTGATTGACTCCAATGAGCAGCATCAGGATGTCGTGCAGGATCTTCTAGGAGACCGGTATGAGCTCTATCTAGCGTGTAATGGCCGAGATGGAATCAAGGAGGCCCATAAGCATATTCCCGACATCATTTTTATCAACAAGGATCTTCCTGAAGGGAATTGCGCAGAAGTCTGTCAAAAATTGAAGGGCCACCAATTAAGTAGCCACATTCCGATACTTCTAATTGGACGTCAGATCAATCCATTTCGCGCCAAAATCAAATATAAAGTTGATGTTTTTTTAGAGTACCCTTACAATATGCGAGAGCTATTGGTACAAGTCAGGAAAATGATACAATTCAAAATTCGCCTCCAAGAAAGATATGCCTTGTTTGCCAAAAAGGATTCTCGCTTAGTCTCAGAAGAAAGTTTCTTAAGCGATCTAATCCTCCGGCTGCCTTAAGGACAGTCGGTGAACTATTTTATTTTCATTAACTTTCGAATCCGATTCCCCTTGTCGATTCGTATAACTCCGTCATCTTCAAAATTGGTTGAATTGATCTACAGTATTCGCCATTGTCGTCGACTTCTTGCTTTTCTTATTGGCCTGGCTGCTGCTGGCCTAGGTCAGCTTTATGCTCAGCCTCAGTCCAACTATCAACATTTGACGCAAAAACAAGGCCTATCTAGTAATTATGTTCTTTCTTTCCTGGAGGATCATTTGGGTTTTATCTGGATCGGCACCGAGAATGGATTGAATCGCTTTGACGGGCGCCATTTCCTAGAATATCGCCACCACCCAGAAGACTCTACCACTATTAATAGCAATTGGATCACAACCTTATTTGAAGATAGTGATCACAATCTGTGGGTCGGCACCAGAAACGGCTTGAACCGATTGGATCGGCAAAGTGGAATTTTCGAAAGGATCAGCTTGCAGACCGAGAATGGATCGTTATTTGGAGATGAGATCACCAGTTGTCTTGAGGATAAAGACGGAAACATTTGGGTATTGAGTCTTAGATATGGTCTATTTAAGGTCGACATGGAGAAGGGAGGATCCCCATCCATTGCCAAGCGAGTCGCTTATCAACAATTGAATTCGGCCTCAGCTAGCAGTTTCAGGCTTTCTCATCTTATCGAAATTACTGAAGATTATTTGTGGTTAGCTACTACACAGGGGCTTGATCGACTACAGGTTTCTACCAACGAAATCCTGAGTCTACAGATTCCCAATTTCACCAACTATTATCGAGGAGAAGTTGATCAGATCGAGAGTCAGATGAGTTCCGAAGGGCAGATCTTTCTGCTTTTAGGTAAAGAACTGTATCAACTGGAAGATAAAGAGAGCAACCCACGTATTGTTCACCTAGAGCGGGTCCCTGCTCGGGGCGCTCCCGATATTCCAGCTACTCAAATCTTGAGACATCTGCTTTGGCAAGATGAACAAACCCTTTTAACGACCGACTCCCGGCAAATTTTTGAAATTGACATACGAAGTGGAGAACAGACGCCAGTCCTACCAGCAGAAGGTCAGCCCCCCTTATGGAGTAATGACATCTTAGGTTTCTTTAAAGATGCTAAAGGAGGGCGCTGGATAGGGACGGCAGGTCGCGGTGTATACTTTTTGCCGAATGAGAGAACCTTATACACCTTCTATGAACACGATGCCGAAAATCCCAATACTATCGCAGCTGGTTCTGTTCGTAGTTTTACGGAGGATCGACAAGGTCACCTATGGGTAGGAATTCTAGGTGGCGGAATAGAACAGTTTCAATATACAGAGGCGGCCCCTGGTTTGAAAAAACTTCAGACGATCAGTCAAGGCCCCAATGGTTTAAGTAGCCACCAAGTCATCAAGTTACTATTGGATCAGGAGGAAGAGCTGATTTGGGTAGCCACCAATAACAATGGACTAAATAGAGTTGATCTCCGCTCTGGAGCAATAACAAGTTATCGTCAGCGCGAAAATGATCCCAACTCACTCAATGGTAACCGTATTTGGGGTTTAAATCAGGATCTCGATGGCTTTATATGGGTAGGAACTTGGGCAGAAGGTTTGGATCGATTAAATCCCAAGGATGGCACCATTAAGCACTTTCAAGCAGCGCCAAACCGGCCGGATGGTCTTAGTAGTAACAGTATTCGTTACATCTATCGAGCCCCGGATGATTTCTTATGGATAGGCACTACGCGTGGTCTAAATCGACTGGATTCGCAGACCGAGACCTTTACCTCCTACCTTCATGACCCTGCTGACTCTTCCAGCTTATCTAACAACCTAGTCTGGTCCATTCTACAGGATCGCCAAGGCGCATTGTGGGTAGGTACGGATGTAGGCCTGAACCGGCTTGATATTACCTCCAACGGTTTTGAGCACTTTTACGAAGAGGATGGTCTTCCTTCCAATACAATTTTTGGTTTGACAGAAGCAGCAGATGGAACCATCTGGATCAGTACAGATAAGGGCGTGGCCAGGGCCATTAGAGGCTTAGACACCGTGACTTTCCAAAAAATCAATGTACAGGACGAACTAGGTAGTTTATCCTTCATACCTAAGGCGCTATTTCAAAGTCCTAGCAATGGACAGATGCTACTGGGCAATGCCAGCAAGATGGTACTGGTAAATCCGGCGCTGATAGGACAAGATACCTTTAAACATCAGCTCAGGATCCATTCTCTTACCACCTTTCGCTTTGACCAAGGAAAGGGAAGAGCGGAAACAGACTATTTCGTGGCTGATAAGGCGCAAGAAATTCAATTGGGACACCAAGATCAATCGATCAGCCTGCAGTTGTGCGATCTAGCCTGGCAGGGCACCGAGGATCGTCAATATGAATACCAACTATTTGGATTTAACGGCCAGTGGATGAGTCTCCCTGAAAATATGGAGGTAACCTTCACTAATCTTGACCCCGGTAGATATCAATTTCTAGTTAGAAGTAAAGATGTCAGTAACATTCCCTCCGAAGCGGTCCAGCTCCTGTCCTTACATGTCTTTCCGCCTTGGTGGGAAAGTCCCCCGGTCTACTTCGCTTACCTGCTATTCCTGATCGGTTTTGGATACTTAGTCTATCGTTTTCAACTGAATCGCCAATTGCAAAAGCAGGAAACCGAGAATTTAAAGGCGCTAGACATTTTTAAGAATAAGCTGTACACCAATATCACCCATGAATTTAAAACCCCTTTGACCATCATCAGCGGTGTGATAGAGCAGGTGCAAGGACATGATAAGGTGAAGCAACTCGTCAAGAGAAATAGTTCTAATCTGTTAAGTCTTGTGAATCAAATTCTAGATCTGCGAAAACTGGAAGAAGGGCGTTTAGAACTCAAGTGGGTCCAAGCTAATATAATTGAATATCTCCAATACTTATTGGCTTCTTACGAAGCGCTGGCAGGTTTAAAGGATATTGAGCTGCATTTTGTTCCGACACAGCAAGAAGTATTGATGGATTTCGATAAGGAGAAAGTCCAACGAGTACTATCCAACTTGCTATCTAATGCCATAAAATTTACGCCTGCAGGCGGGGACGTATATGTCCGTGTTACCCAGAGTCAATTTACTGAGGATGAACAAGCCACCTTATGTCTTATTGTACAGGATAGCGGGATAGGCATTTCACAAGAAGAGCAGGAAAGTATTTTTGACCGATTCTATCAAGCAAGAAGCGAAGTTCCCAAGGGAAAAAACGGCCTCCAATATCGAGGACCTGGTGGAGGAACCGGCATTGGTTTAGCAATGACTAAGGAATTAGTCGAATTCATGGGAGGAAGGATCACCGTAAATAGCGAGTTGGGCAAGGGGAGTTATTTCACCATTATACTTCCTCTACATCAAAATGCACCGATCGTCCCCTCCGAAGAACTAACCGTCAAGCCAATCTTAAGCCCAGATCTACCCTTGGTAACAAACGAGCTTGCTACCGGGCCCTATACCGGTGCTTCCAGTAGTTTGCAAAGTCTTCTTCTAATTGAGGACAATACAGATGTTATGCAATATCTTGTCTCCCTACTAGAAGACAAGTACGATCTCTATCTCGCCCGGGATGGTCAGGAAGGAATTGAGCTCGCCTTGGAACATATCCCTGATTTGATTGTAAGTGATGTGATGATGCCCATCAAAGATGGCTTTGAACTCTGCAGTACCTTGAAAATGGACGAACGAACAAGCCACATTCCCATCATATTGCTGACCGCAAAATCCGGTATAGATTCTCGCTTAGAGGGCTTGGGAAGAGGAGCTGATGCTTACCTCGCCAAACCCTTTGATCAACGAGAATTATTCATTCGGTTAGAACAGCTAGCGGCAATGCGGCAGCAATTGAGGGAACGCTATCAAGGATTTGAGCCCGTAGAGGCCAGCGAAGAGAAAAATCCATATGTGCAAGAAGATGCCTTTATACATAGACTTCAGGAGGTCATTGTTTCCAAAATGAAGGATGCAGAGTTCGGGATTCATGCCCTGTGTCACGAAATGGGAATGAGTCGATCCCAACTCCACCTGAAGCTTAAAGCCTTGACCAACCGGTCCACTTCACACGTCATTCGCGCGGTTCGATTGCACAAGGCGAAAGAACTCTTGCAGGAAAACGCGATGAACGTCACCCAAGTATCCTATGAGGTAGGCTTCAATGATCCCGCCTATTTTTCAAGAAAATTCACGGAAGAGTTCGGTATAAGTCCCAAGAAGTTTATGGGAAATTTGTCCTAGAGCTAAGAAGCTATTTTGAGTCTACCTGGCTGCTAGACAGATGTAGCAATGTAGTTTTGTTACAGCTCCTGTCCCGGCACTTTTCGGCTTTCCATTGTCAAATAGACCTGCTATTTTGCCTCAATTGGCAAAAAATAGATCTATAGCAAATTCCAAAGGCTTCTAAAGCGGCTTATCAAAATGATCATTCTTTATCGAAATTGATGGCGGGCTTTCAAGATAAAAGGTAAAACTTGGACCTATCCATTTACCAATAACATCATAGCTAATGAAAGCCTGGCAAATCAATTCCTATGGAGGCCCAGCTGTATTCAACTTGGTCAACATTCCAAATCCCAGCCCCAAGCAAGGCCATATCCTAATCGAAATCAAAGCCTTTGGCATTAATCGAAGTGAATTGTATACCCGGCAAGGGCATTCCGGAGATGCCGTGACCCTGCCTAGAGTATTGGGGATAGAATGTGTGGGGCTCGTAAAGGATGCCGGCGGTACGGACTTGCGGGAAGGGCAGAAAGTAGCAGCTGCGATGGGCCATATGGGACGACTATATGATGGAGGTTATGCCGAAATGGCACTCATCCCTAGATCGAATGTATACCCTATTGAAACGGAGCTTGAATGGTCCACGCTCGGAGCCCTGCCAGAGATGTACCTCACGGCTTGGGGGGTAATCAAAGAAGCTATCGATTTACCCAAAAATAGTTCTCTATTGATCAGAGGGGGGAGTTCATCGGTAGGCTTAGCTTGCGCCTCTATCGCTAAAGAAATGGGTTGCACCGTCTTTGCCACCACACGAAAACAAGAGAAGGTATCGATCCTGAAATCAGCAGGTGTAGATCACGTGCTAATCGACGATGGGCTCATAGCGCCGCAGGTCAAAGCCATCCTCCCAGCTGGCGTGGCAGGTGTGGTGGAATTAGTCGGTATCGAAAAGACGATCATGGATTGCCTGCAAAGCACTGCCCCAAAAGGAACAGTAGGAATGGTTGGGTTCCTGGGAGACAGCTGGGATTATAAATTCTTCCCCTGGATGCCCTCGACAGTGAAGTTAACGCTCTACAGTACCGAGACCTTACACACGAACTACGCAACACCAGTACTCCAAAGCATTGTCGATCATGTAGCGGCGGGAAGGTATAAAACTAACATCCACAAGGTATTTGAATTTGGGGACTTGCCTAAAGCGCATGAGATGATGGAGAGCAATCAGGCAGCAGGGAAATTGGTCGTTTTGACAGAAAACTAAATTCCCCGCTATTTTGTATACTTGGGTATGCGAGAGTATACCATTCCCAATCATCTAGTAGCAGAGGACACCCCTCCTCCTATCGGATTAATTGACTACCGAGCAGAAGGAGACCCTGTGCGAAATCGCATTTTGTATACCCAGAATGTGATCAGTTTTATGATTCAGGGATCGAAGGAGATCCATATGCAAGAAGCTCCCTTGAGTTTTGACCAAACGCATTTTGCCATGATCACCTCCAGTCGATGCCTCATGACTGAGATTTCAGCTAATGGGCAGTATCGTAGCTTGCTATTCTTTTTTGATGATGAAATCCTGAGCAGTATCTGGCTCAAGCACATGGACACCTTCCAAACCGTAGATACCAAAGCCGAAGCCCTATCCTTACCTTATGATGAATACTTATTGCAGTTCCGCAACTCTTTAGCACTACTCTGTAAAACCCAAACGCCTAGCATTGCCCTACTAAAGGCTAAATTGGAAGAATTCCTATTGTATGTATTACAGCGACGGCCACAGCAACTTATTGCACTATTGAATAATAGTAAATCGAAGACGGAGGTCGACTTTCGTAATGTGGTGGAAAACAACCTCTTCACCAACCTGACCATAGAGGAACTCGCCTTTATATGTAACATGAGTATTTCTACCTTCAAACGCCACTTCCACAAGTTTTATGAAAGTACTCCAAGCCGTTTCATTCTAACACAACGGATGAAAATGGCAGGACAACTTTTGTTAAAGAACAAACTCCCTTCTGAGATCTACCCTCTAGTAGGATATGACTCCTACTCAAATTTTGCAAGAGCGTTCAAGCAGTATCATCAAATGAGTCCACGCCAATACCAGAACATGAACGTTTAAGCATACTTATCGAACGAATTGATGTAGGTACCACATCACGCATTCCCGCAATTTTGCCTTAAAACCTTCTCTGACAATTTTTGTAGCCAGCGTTTTAGCTACAAGGATTGCGCCTAAAGGAAGCAAAACTTTTGGGCCAAAGGCTGACTCCAAAACACAAAAATTGGAAGAGAACAAAAAAACGAACATGAAAGGTAAATTGCTATTTCTATTCTTATGCTGGGCTGTCATCGGCCACGCACAGACCTTCTCTCTAAGTAGTGAAACCCTAGGTGGGCAATTCACTAAAAAAGGAGTGTTCCAGGGTTTTGGCTGCACTGGAGAAAACGAATCACCACAACTTAGTTGGGAAAATGCGCCAGAGGGCACGCAAAGCTTCGCCATCACCATGTATGACCCCGATGCCCCTACGGGCAGCGGGTGGTGGCATTGGGTCGTATTCAATATTCCTACTACCGCTACTTCCTTGGCTGCAAATGCCAGCGCAGCTAGTGACCACAGTCTTTGGAAACAAGCGATCCAAGGGAAAACAGATTATGGAACGACAGCTTATGGCGGACCATGTCCTCCCGAAGGTCACGGTGACCACCAATATATCATTACGGTATATGCCCTAAAGGTCGATCAATTGGATCTCGATGCTTCGGCTAGTCCAGCTTTGGTTGGATACTATTTGAATGCCAATGCTTTGGCAAAGGCTTCTATCGTAAGTTATTACAAGCGATAAATTCGGTTCTAGTCGACTCGCGTATCAAGGGTAATATTGACCATAATTTAGCACGGACAAGCTGAAGTCAATGACTTCAGCTTGTCCGTGCTCTTTGAAAAGTATATATTCCGATCCATTACTGAAAACGCAAACAGGACTCACGTATGGATTCCAATACTTTTCGTAAACATGCTCACCAATTTGTCGATTGGATGGCCGATTATATGGAAGGGGTAGAACAGTATCCCGTTAAATCTCAGGTGCAGCCCGGAGAGATATACCAGAAGATTCCCACGGAAATGCCGAATACTGGAGAATCGATGGATATGATATTTCAAGACTTTCAAGATAAGATATTACCCGGCATGACCCACTGGCAAAGTCCAAACTACTTCGCTTACTTTCCCGCCAATGTCAGCCCACCTTCTATCCTTGCCGAAATGTTGATGTCAACCATGGGAGCCCAATGTATGAAATGGGAGACGTCGCCCTCGGCAGCTGAGTTGGAGGAGCGCGTGATGGAATGGCTCCGGGACGCCATGGGGATTCCAAAGCCTTGGGAAGGGGTGATCCAGGATACGGCTTCCACAGCCACCCTAGCAGCTATACTTTGTGCCCGGGAGCGACAATCCAACTATCAGGTAAACGAGAACGGCTTTGAAGGCTTAAGCAAGTATAGAGTATACTGCTCCAAGGAAACACATTCATCGATCGAAAAAGGGGTGAAAATTGCCGGGCTTGGAAAGCAAAACCTGGTCAAGATCGAGGTGGATGAAGAAATGGCCATGCGTCCCGACCTTCTAGAGCAAGCCATCAAAGCAGATATTGCTGCTGGCTTTCAGCCCCTATGCATTGTGGTAGCCACGGGAACGACGGGCACCACTGCGGTGGACCCCTTAGATTCTATTGGGGATATAGCCCAAAAACATGGAATATGGCTCCATGTGGATGCCGCTTATGCCGGATCAGCCCTGCTCCTTCCGGAATTCCGGTGGATGATCAAAGGAATAGAGAAGGCCGATAGTTTCGTATTTAATCCGCACAAGTGGCTATTAACCAACTTTGACTGTACAGCCTACTTTGTAAAAGACAGCCAAACCCTGATCAATACTTTCGCCATTTTACCCGAATATCTAAAGACTAGAACAGATGGACAGGTGAACAATTATTGTGATTGGGGCATCCCCTTAGGACGTCGTTTCCGAGCTTTAAAACTTTGGTTTGTCCTGCGATATTATGGCCTTGAAGGATTACAGGAGAAGTTACGCGGCCATATGAAGATGGCAAGTTGGCTCGAGCAACAAATCAAGGCTGCCCCCGATTTCCAAATGCTGATTCCCCGAAACCTCAATTTGGTCTGCTTTCACTATCGACCAAATGAAGAGGCTGACACCTCCACGATTAATCAGCTGAATGAAAAACTCCTACATCGGCTCAACGATACGGGTAAGATCTTCTTGACCCATACCAAAATTAGAGGGATGTATACCCTGAGGATAGTCATCGGGCAAACCACAGTGGAACAAAAGCACATAGAAGCTGCTTGGGCATTTATCCAAGAAACAGCTAGAGCCCTCTAAGTAGAAATATAAGATTATGGATCAAAGAATAGCAAGTACGACCCTATTGGTCAAAGACTACGATGCGGCCATTCGATTTTATACGGAATCGCTTGGTTTTGTACTAATTGCCGATGAAGCTATCGGGGCGGAGCAAAGATGGGTACAGGTCCGTCCGCAAGGAGCCAAGGAGTGCGGGATTGTATTTATCAAGGCCCAAACAGCAGAAGCAATGGCAGCGGTTGGAAAGCAAGCAGCTGGACAGGTTTTAATGATTATACAGACGGATAATTTCACTAGAGATTATGAGCGTATGCAAGAAAAGGGCGTTGAATTTCTGGAACTACCTCGCCAGGAAGTATACGGGAAGGTAGCCATTTTTAGCGATCTCTATGGAAACTTGTTTGACTTACTGGAGCCAACGAGAGCGAACTAAAGCTATTAGCTTAAAGCATAAAAAAGGGCCGAGGAAAACCCTCAGCCCTGTACGTATTTGGTTAGCTGATACGTATTTTCTGGAGGAATTCACCTCCAATACCTAAAACCCTATTATATCTTGTAAGTCGCTGTTAGCCTAGGATAAAAAATGCACGCGGATAAATAAGGACTCTTCTGACTAAGTGCGCACTAGAATTGATTAGCTTACAGTGCAGCTGAATTTTTATTGAGGATGGGCCACACACCAGGTTGTGGAACGCTCACACCTTTATTCAATCCTCTTTGACCAGCATCACCACCATAGTAGTACAAAGGCCAGCCTTTATAAGTCAATTGCTTTTTACCGTGAACGTCGATGATAGAGAATTCTCCTTGCAATAGAATAGATGGAATTTCTTTGATCTCATCTACCACATAAATAGGCCATACCGCATCATTTCCGAAATCTGCATCTGTATAGTTGTTCGTGTTTTTTGTGTCGGCTACAAAACCGTAGAGGGTGCGCCCTTCGGCATCGGTTAGATAGGATGTCATGGCGTTGCCTTCCGTATAATCTTCTTTGTATGCTTTTCCATCTGCACCAATCAGCTGGGCTAAACCGTACATCACGGTATAATTTTGCTTCGCAACGAACCACTTGTTACCAGCTCCTTCTCCTTTGGCTTCTCCTTGCGCCTGGTCTGGTGTATAATAGTACAAAGGCCAGCCGTCAAAGGTCGTTTGCTTACTTCCGTCAGCACGAGTAATTACACCAAATCGATCTGATTCTACCCCATTTCCGTAAGCTGGATTAGCTACGTAGAAAACGGGCCAGTTCGCCAAGCATCCACCCGTACAAGCAGATTCTCCGGTCACATCTTCGCTAAAGAAGTACAGCGTAAGACCTGCTTCATCAGCTAGCATGCTACCCAAAGTCGGATGTTGTACTAATTGGATATCTGGATCAGCTGCAATTGGGTTATCATCATCGTCTTGGTTACAAGAAACAAAACCTAAACATAGAGCTAGTGTAAAGACCATCAAACTAAATTTCTTCGCTTTCATTGTTTTCATTTTTTGGTTAAATATTATGACACAAATCACGGCTTATCGACGGTCATTTTCAACCAAAAACCTCCCAACGGGAAAAAAACGAAGCTGAAAGCGAAGAATCAGTAGGCGACCCTGGATTTGTCAAATCCTGTCATTTAATTACTCATTTCGCAGGCTCTCTACGGGGTTTACTCGAGTGGCTTGCGTCATTTGTAAGAGGACCGTCAGCCACGCTATCAGTAGGGACAACAAGCCTGCTCCAATGAAATAATACCATTGTAGATCAATGCGGAAAGCAAAGGAGCTAAGCCAATTTTTCAACAAATAATAGCTAATGGGAAGGCCAATCAAGATGGCAATTCCTACCATCCTGGTGAAGTCCAAAGACAGTAAGCGAATCAGTTGAAAATAGGTGGCGCCCAAAACTTTTCGGATGCCAATCTCCTTCCTTCGCTGCGCTGCGGAGAACATGGCCAGGCCAAATAAGCCCAAGCAGGAAATCAAAACGGCTAAGCCGGCAAAGTATCTAGATAAGGTAGAAACTCGGTTTTCGGCAGCATACAATGCAGCATATTCATCATCCAAAAACTGATAGTCTAAAGCAAAGCCAGGATTAGATGTTTGGTAGAGGTTTCTAATCGCTGAGATCGTTGCATTCGTTCGCTGACCATCGACCCGAACCATCATATACCGTCCATGATCCCCTAAATACATGATTAGCGGATCTACTACTTCATGAAGTGATTCAAAATGGAAGTCCTTCACAACTCCGATGATTTCAGGGGACCCGCCCCACATATCTAGTTGCATGCCCACCGGATCCTCTAGTCCCATATGCTTAATCGCAGCTTCGTTAAAGATAATGGCAGTGGTATCCGAGCCAAAAGCTCGGGAAAAAGTTCGACCCGCAGCCATTTCCATGTCCAGAAGCTCTATAGCATCATAGTCAACTTGAATCACCTCAAAAGCCGTCCGATCCGCTGGATCTTTCCCTGGCCATTCTACCCCATTGGTGCGCCAATCACTATGCGTCATCGTATTATCCAGACTAGCAGCCCCCTGTACGCCTGGAATTCTTTCCATCTCCGCTAGAAAAGTCTGGGCGGCTTCCGGTGTCTCCATTTTGCCCTCCTTTTCAATCAATAGCACATTGTCTCGATTATACCCCAGGTGTTTATCCTGCGTATACTGAATTTGTTGGTAGACCACCCAAACAGAAACGATCAAAATAACCGATAAAGCAAACTGCACTACCACAAGACCTTTCCTGACTAATAGTTCCCCCCAAGAGGATTTTAAGGTGCCTTTGATAATTAGAATAGGCTTCAAGCCCGATAGATATAAGGCTGGATAGCTACCTGCTAATAAACCAGTCCCGATAATGGTTAGGAGTAAAAAACCAATAGTGAACGCATCAAAGGAGATATGAAGCTCCTTATTGGTGATGAGATTAAATTGTGGTAGAGCCACCCACACGATTCCCAAGGCGACTATACAGGAAAGGAAAGCCAATAGCGTCGACTCACTGATGTACTGAGAAATCAAGCTACCTCTGGTCGCCCCTAAAGACTTTTTCACTCCAATCTCTTTCAATCGTCGGGTGGCGCGGGCCGTAGATAAATTCATAAAATTGATGCAGGCAATCATTAAGATAAAGAGCGCAATCAAGGAAAACAGACGCACATATTCTATTCTTCCCCCAGACTGTACGCCATTCTCAAATCCTCCATATAGATAGTTGTCGGAGTATTTTCGAACGAATAGCTGTCGGTGGCTATCTTCCCCCTCTGTCTTTTGCCCGATATAGCCTGCAATTTTTTCATTGAGCTGATCAATATCAGCGCTTTCATCCAGCAACAAAAAGGCTTGCGGGTGGCTATTTCGCCATTCATTGACCCAGGTATTTTCTTGACTCCAGGACCGGAAGGGGAGTACATAATCAAACTGTAGGGAGGAAGCAGCAGGGGTATCCTTAAAAACGCCAGTCACCGTCAGGGCTGATTCATGCGCCAGTTCAAGGGATTGGCCGGTGGCGGCAGAGGCTTGCTCAAAAAGGCGCTTAGCTAGACTTTCGGACAGTACAATTGAATTTGGATCAGCCAATGCTTGATCAGGGCTTCCAGCTAGTAATTCGAAAGAAAATAAACGGAAGAGATCTTCGGTCGCGTACAGTCCTTTGGCCTTAAGATTCACATCTCCAACACTCAGCGTATTGGGATTAATGGACTTCGTTCGAGCAGTGACTCCCGCTAGGACTTCCGGTAATTCTTCTACCAGGGTAGCTGCGACCGGACCGGCCGTATTGGTTGTAGTACCAATACTATTGGGGCTAGTAACCTGTTCCATCACTTGATAAAGCTGCGCATCGTTTGCATGAAACTTATCCATGGCTAGTTCATCCTTGATCCATAAGGTGATCAAAAGGAAACAAGCCAGCCCGGTAGATAAACCGATCAGGTTGATTAGAAAGGAGCTCTTCTGCCGCCAATAACTGCGTAGAGAGATGGTCAAATTATGTTTAAACATGTCAAGGTGAATATGGTGTGAAGGTGATAATAACTTCTTGATCAAATTAGGTCGGAATAGTCGAATGACTTCCAAGGTATACAGCCAGCGTGCACGCCGTTCAGTATGTACTTCCGCAAATTCGAAATAAACCTCTTCCAGGTCCCCTTCTATTTCTTCTAGATATTGATCACGGATGAAAAACCGCAATAAGGTCAAGGGCCAACGAGGAGGTGTCGGGTGGTCAGGTATAGGCATATTAGCTGAAGTCTACTTGAAAAGGTGGCATGGCACTCCATAAGCCGGATCGGATTTCTTTCATTTGGACAAGCACAGCTTGACCGGTGGGAGTTGCGCTGTAGATCTTTTTACGCTTCCCTCCCCTCTTGGCCGTAGCCTCTCCGAATTCTGAGCTGAGGTAGCCTTTATCCTCCATCCGTTTTAAAGCGGATTGTACAGAGCCCACACTTACGCTCGTATTCAAGCGCTCTTGTAGTTCTTTGCGGATGGCCACTCCATAGGCCTCCTTTTGCAGGACGATAACCGTCATGAGGACTAATTCCTCAAATTCTCCAATCTTGGTAACTTTCATCGTTTAAAAGCTTTCTGGTCTTGCGCATCTGGCAGATAACTTTCTGCTCAGATGTAAGCGATGCGCTCTCGCATAATATTTATGAATCATATCCTTGTGAGCATTATGATTCATAAATATTATACTCGTTTCACGGCATTTAATTCGTAATTGCAGTAAATATACAACAATTCGATTAAATTCGCAATTGCAGTTTTAATCGAAGAGACAACACTTCCGAAGTCTTAAAGACTTCGGAAGTGTTGTCTTCGATCAGCAAAAGCCTACTTCAAGAAGCCCTCCATCCAGAGGACTGTGTTCTTTAATACTTGTAAAGGGTGGGTCTGAAAATAGATAGGATAGGTCTCATGACCTGGGCGAAAGTAAAATACCTTCCCCTCCCCTAGCTGCCAAAGGGCTCCGCTTCTAAACCATTCGCCGGTGGGCCATCTTTCTTCAAAAATGACTTCATCCGGTTCAGGAATATGGAAGGGTTCATCATACATCTCGGTGGCGGGAAGGGCAAAGCGGTGTGGAATCCCTTTGGCGATCGGATGTTTAGGGGCTAGGGTGAGGACGGTGCTAGGTTTGCCGTCGTTGCGATAAAATGGGAAGATACAAGTAGGGAGATCAACCAAAACTTTCACGCTACCATCAGGATATTTGCGTTCATAAATACTGGGTTTAAGTTGTTCTCCCAGCTTAGGCACCCGGAATCGAAGGCTATCTGGAATCGCATGGTACACAATCTCAGCCTCTCCAGACAAGGAATCATACTTAGCTTGCAGCCGCAGTCGTAGCACCTCATTCATGGCCGCCATAAAGGGATTTGCCCAGTGCGCGGAGTGCAAAAAGATCATGTGCATCTTCCCCTGCTTGACCCGCTCTACTAAACGCCCCGCAGTCTGCATAGATATTTCAGGGTGTCGGACGTGGCCCCACCAGATCATCACTTCACAATTCTCCAGCACTTCGTCGCTCAACCCCTGCTCCGGATCATCAAGTCCTACGGACCGCACGGAGATATTGGGATTTCGTTCTAAAGCTTTGGCAATTTGATTCCCAAGAAAATCGGGATAGGCCTCTTTTTGTTTGGCTTGACGTTCGTCCCAGACCACCACTTGAATGGTAGGACTGATCTGAGGAGGTCCTTGTAAATATCCCAACGAAGTCAGAAAAAGGTCAGCCTGATATACCGTCTCCCGGTAGTTCTTTTGACTACGAAAGTTGAAAAATCCATGGGTTTGCCCTTCGTACAGGAAAGTTTCACAGCGTGCACCAACGGCTTCCATCGCAGCATCATAGGCCTCTATCGTAGGCACATCCACCAAGCGGTCCTTTGTACCAAAGAAAACGATAGTTGGTGGGGCACCAGCCTTGATGTTGTGCTTAGGGGAGAATTCCTGGTATCGATCTTTCACGCGATTATGTCCATATTGGCCCGGGCCATTATCATATACCGGATTAAAAAGAACCAGTGCATTGGGTCGTGCCGATATACTTAAGTCCTCCCCCGCTTCATCCATTCCCGGAACATTGCCAGTCGCAGCTGCTAAATGCCCTCCTGCCGAACCTCCCGCGGCAATGACCTGATCTGGATCTAGGCCCAGTTCTTGGTGATGCTTTCGCAGAAAACGGATGGCGGACTTAGCATCTTTTAGCGATTCAAAGGGGGTAGTATTGTGGCGCGAAGCTACTCGGTAGTCCGCCAGGGCAGCGATGATCCCTCTGGAGGCAAAGTACTCCGCATGTGGACGAAATTGCTCTATGGTACCTCCATTCCAACCCCCACCGAAAAAGAAGACAATAACGGGTAAAGGTTGAGTTGCCTCTCCGGGCGGATAGTGCAGGTCCATGGATAGCTCCACGGTATCAATCTGCTTAAAGACCTTCGTAATTACTTTTCCTTCTTCTTGCGCGGAAAGTGTCAAGCCTATGCATAGGCTGAGGATAAGCACGGAAAGTCGCTTTAGAGCTGCCAACACTTCCGAAGTCTTAAAGACTTCGGAAGTGTTGGCAAAGAAAGATGCAGAGCTAGGCATTGGATTGGTATTCATTAGTTGATCTTATTTTAAAGCTTGTTTCGGGGTAGGTTTTGGAAGCGAAAGTATTTACAGCCCAAATTGCTACCTCCGAACAAGCTCTTAAGCAAGTATATCCTTCACGACCTTACCGTGCACATCCGTTAGGCGATAACGCCTACCTTGATGTCGAAAGGTCAAGCGCTCATGATCTACACCCAGTAGGTGCAGCAAGGTAGCTTGAAAATCGTGTACATGCACTGGATCTTTGGCCACATTGTAGCCAAATTCATCGGTCTCCCCATAACTCATTCCTGGCTTCACACCGCCCCCTGCCATCCATACACTAAAGCAACGGGGATGGTGGTCTCGCCCATATCGATCTCCTCTATTAAGCCCTTGAGAATAATTGGTACGCCCAAATTCGCCCCCCCAGATCACCAGGGTGTCTTCCAGCATGCCTCGACGCTTCAGGTCTGTAATCAGCGCGGCTGAGGCTTGGTCGGTATCTCGGCATTGCTTCGCCAAATGTTCTGGTAAATCATTGTGGTGATCCCAACCTTGATGATACAATTGGATAAAACGGACATCCCGTTCGGCGAGGCGACGTGCTAGGAGACAATTCGCTGCATAGGTACCTGGTATTTTGGACTCTGGCCCATACAATTCGTATACTTCTTCTGGCTCCCCTGATACATCCATCACCTCGGGTACAGAGGTTTGCATTTGATAGGCCATTTCGTACTGCGCGATTCGAGACTGCACTTCAGGATCTTGTACCTCCGCATGATAGAGCTCATTTAGCTCCCGCAAGTGATCCAATAGTCGACGGCGACCATGTGCTGATACCCCCTCAGGATTAGTTAAATACAGAACGGGGTCACCGCCTGATCTAAATTGAACCCCTTGGTACCTTGAAGGTAAGAAACCGGTGCCCCATAGCCGGGAAGACAAAGGCTGAGCTGCGGCTACCCTACCCGATCCTTTGGAAAGTAGGACACAATAGGCGGGCAAATTTTCATTTGTACTTCCCAGGCCATAGCTCAACCAAGATCCCATGCTGGGGCGTCCACTCAGTTGAGAGCCCGTTTGAAAAAAGGTCATGGCCGGATCGTGATTGATGGCCTCCGTATGCATAGATTTGATGAAACACAAATCATCTGCCACCTTAGCGGTATAGGGCAGCAAATCGCTCACCCAAGCGCCACTCTTGCCATGCTGCTTAAAGGTTCGATGAGCCCCTTTGAGCGGAAAGGCGGTTTGATTAGCTGTCATTCCCGTCAAGCGCTGACCATTGCGGATGGAATCTGGCAAATCTTCCCCTTCCCGCTGCTTGAGTAAAGGCTTGTAATCAAAGAGTTCCATCTGCGCTGGCCCACCACTTTGGAATAGATAGATAATGCGCTTCGCCTTCGGGAAATGGTGGGTAGCGCCCAGTAAACCCGTACCGCCCAATACTTGCTCCATGGACGGGCTTGCAGAACAAGCCGGCAACAGACTACCTAGGGCAGCTAAACCCAAACCTTGACCAGCTTTGGAAAGAAAGGCCCGGCGGGTTAAAGAAAAGGGCGAATATTCATCTAATAGGTCTTTGTCTTTCATCTTCAGCCTTTTTGAATCGTTTCAGTCAAATTAAGAATGGCATTAGCGACAATACTATAGGCCGCCAATTCAGCTAAATCCGAGGTGCCGGGTAAGGGGCTTTCTCCTATGGCCAGCAGGTTTTCCGCAGCCTGCTTGTCCGACTGAAAGGCTTCCTGCTCGGCGCTAAGTAAATCCATCAGCACCTTCAGTTCTTTCTCTCTGGGCGGCCGGGAAGTAGCCCACCTGAAAGCGTAGGTAATTCTATCTTCAGCCTGTGTCCCGCCTTCCTCGACCATGCGCTGTGCCAATATTCGAGAAGCTTCGGTAAACTGTGGATCGTTCAACAGCACCAGAGCTTGCATGGGTGTGCTAGTGGTACGACGCTTAATCGAACATTGCTCCCGGCTCGGTGCATCAAATACAATCATCGAAGGCGGAGGAATGGTGCGTTTCCAGAAGGTATACAAGCTTCTCCGGTAGAGGTCTTCTTCGTGATCTTGGATATATTTTCGGAGGGTCTGATTTCCCGAGGCCACTTGTAGCCAAAGTCCTTGCGGTTGGTACGGTTTGACACTCGGCCCGCCCTGTTTTTTACTCAACAAACCGCTAATACTCAAGGCGTGATCTCGGATTTGCTCAGCCGTTAGCCGAACCTGTGGCCCTCGAGCCAGCAGCATATTCTCGGGATCTTGTTGCACCAACTTTGGCGTAACGGCTGCCGTCTGCTGATAGGTAGCTGACATGACGATCAACTTCAGTAAATGCTTAGTATCCCAGCCGGAATCTCGGAATTCAACCGCCAGCCAATCCAGTAGCTGCGGATGGCTGGGCAAGGCACCTTGGCTGCCAAAGTCTTCTGGCGTGCTAACGATACCTTGACCAAAGATCATCTGCCAATATCGATTGACCGCCACGCGAGCCGTTAAGGGATGTTCAGGGGAAAACAGCCACTCTGCCAAGCCCTTGCGGTTCTTGACCAGCTGCTTGTCAAAACCCAAGACCGCCTTTGGCGTACCTGCTTCTACTGGTCGCCCTGGTGCATCATACTGACCGCGATCTAAGATATAGGTGGGTCTGAGACTATCCATGTCCTCCATCACCATGGTGGGCTTTACCACAATATCATCCGTACGGACTTTCCGAATCTTATACTCCCTCAACCTTTCTGTTAAGGACTGAAAAACGGGGTCTCCGTGCAGTAATTCGTGATAGAGTAATCGCTCTCGTTCGCTTGCGTTCCAATCCTCCTTCTGTAATAAGGCGGCCATCGGATCATAGGCAAAGAGTTGTTGAACCGCTGAACTATCCAACACCCGACTGAAAAGCATCATTTCGTCCAACTGCCCGGCTAGCATGCCTTTCGTTTGCCTTTTGGCTAAGGCGAAATCTACCGGTTCTTCCTCTAATTTCTTTTGCGCCCCTAAAAAAAGCGTTTGATTCTTAGGGGGTCTCCCCCGCAAATCATCTCGTCGGACATAGATTTCTTGTAAGGCCTGGCCTTCGAAGTAGATTGTCCAATTGGAGGCCTGAGATTTTCCGTTGTAGCTCAGGCAAACATGCGTCCATTTATTCTCCGGAATGGTAGCCTTGGTCATCAGCTGGATGCGGGAGCTATTGATCGGATTGATCAGCGCCACCTCTAGATTCTTATTGTTGTTTACCTGGGCCGAAAAAGTAACCTTACCCTGGCTATCCTTAGCGACCAATATCGGTCCCCTAATACCTCCATCTAAGGATTGAATCCAAAAACTCAGCGAAAAGGCTTTGCTAAAATCAAATTGCCGACTGGGGTTGAGCAGTGCATATCCTGTGCCTACCATTTCAGCTCCACCGGAAAAGCGACCGGGAACGGTCAACATATCATTTAGGACGGGCGTCATTTGGCCAGATACAACTTCCAAAGTCGTATTCTCTTCTACATAGTCTAGTGGATACCACGCTTGCAAACCGGAAGGCAGTGCTGCCAGTTGCTCCGTCTTGTCGATTGGAGTAGGTTTCCAGGCATTCTGCTGCTCGGCATAAGCTTTTACTGCTGTATTTTGCCGCAAATATAGTTCCTCGATATACTTCCTTTGTTCGGCCACTTTCTCCGCGGGGAGCGGCAAATAGGGCGCCGCTACTTCAATCCCATAATCCACTCGCCCTTTTTCCGGTACACTGTTGAAAAAGCTATATATTCCATAATATTCCTCCTGGCTAATCGGATCATATTTATGGTCATGACATTGTGCACATTCCACCGTTAAACCTAAGAAAGCCGTTGAAAAGGTATTGGTCCGATCTAGTACATAGGTAACTCGATATTCTTCATCAATCACCCCCACTTCCTGGGTAATCTTATGGTTTCGGTTAAAGGCCGTTGCCAAGCGCTGTTCATAGCTTGGGTCCTCGAATAAATCTCCGGCCAGCTGCCATTGTACAAACTGGTCATAAGGCATGTTTTCATTAAAGGCATTAATCACCCAATCCCTCCAAGGCCACATACTACGTTCCAGATCATCCTGATAGCCGTGAGAATCGGCATATCTGGCGATGTCCAACCATTCCATGGCTAGCCTTTCTCCAAAACCTGCATCTGCTAAAAATTGATCCACCAATTGTTCGTAGGCATTGGGCGCATCATTGTTTATGAAAGCATCAATTTCCGCGAGGCTTGGGGGTAGCCCTCGAAGGTCAAAAGACAAGCGTCGAATCCGTTTTTCTTTGCTGGCTTGTGGACTTGGCTCCAGCCCTTCTCGCTCCATCCGCGCTAAGGCAAAATTGTCGATCGCGTTTTGTGGCCAGCCTTTCTGCTTGACCGCTGGGAACTCTGCCTTTTGAGGTGGAATAAAAGCCCAATGGTCTTTCCAGGTGGCTCCCTGCTCAATCCATCGCGTCAATAGCTCTTTCTCATCATCTGTTAAAGCCAGATTGGAGGCCGGCGGCGGCATCATCAACTCAGCGTCATCGCTATGGATCCGCTGTACAAGGAGGCTTTTCTTGGGATCTCCCGGCACAATCGCATAGGTCATGCTGCCACTATCCAAGACGGCAAATGCCCCTTCCCTTGTGTCTAGTCGCAGATTGGCTTCCCGCACTTTTTCATCCGGGCCATGGCACTTGAAGCAACGATCAGAAAGAATGGGTTTGATATGGAAGTTGAAATCGGGTTGTTTTGGCAGCGTTTTAGTAGCGGAAGCGACTGTAGGAGTATCTGTTTGGCAGGCTTGCCCCAGGTAAACCAGTAGGAGAATTCCTACCACTGCTATGAGATTGGATTGATCATTCATACCGTAGTACATTTAAGGATCGAAAACGAATGACCAACTTACCAGGCTTGAGCTTTTGGATAAGCTTAAATAGCAGGAGGCTCCCCAAGGCTAAGTAGCAAAGAGCAAGTGGTTTTCGTTTCGGATGTTCCTAAATTTACTACATTTCTTTGGCAATGCAAGTGGGATGGATGGAAATAGAAAGTTGTCTTTCGTACAAAGGCTGTAAGGCAGATTTTTTGTCCCAGAGGGAGGGTAGTCGATGGCAGTTGGGCGATGGTCCATAGATTGTCGACAATAACTCCAAGTGGGTACAAGTTGATCCACTATGAAGGCTTGGTCATAGCTGAGGCTAGCCCCTGCAAATAGCATCAGTAAAAACCCCAGTTTCACCAAAAAGGATTTCATTTCCAACCAGAAGGCAGTAGTCAAAAAACTGACCCAGGAAGGGATTATTTAAGCACTCCACTTATTCCTTAAACAACATTTTGGCCATTTCCTCTGCTACTTCGATTGTGCTTGGGCTGCTAAAAGGTTGTTTCAATTGCTTGATCCAGTAGATCAATTGACTAGGGCGTTCATTGGATATGAAATGGGTTGTCCCAGGCAAAATACAGAGGTTAGCCTGAGGTAAGGCCTTGAAGATTTCTAGTGTATGCTCCATCTTTACTGCATCTCGATCACCTACCATGAGGAGGACTGGCACCTTTACTTCTTCTATTTTTTCAATTGGAATGTTGGGGTGAAAAGCCATGAGTTTGATCTGCTTGCGAAGTTTAGGGTCTTCGATCTCAGCATAGCGTTCTACAAAGGCTACCAATGGCCCATGCAGTGCCGTGGAATCTGGTCGAAGGTTGGCCCCAGAGATGAGCATCGAATGGATTCGCGCAGGAAATCTATACCCTAAAATTAAACCCAGAATTCCACCATCGCTATGTCCCCAAATTCGGTAATTATTGTGCCCCAGGTGCTCCATCAACGCATGTACATCCTCTGCCATATCCTGATAGTTTAGGTCTTTGGCAGGGCAGCTACTATTCCCATGACATCGGCTGTCCATCAAGATTACCTGAAAGTCATCCGCTAGCTGTGGGACTAGCTGATGCCGACTACTTGCAGAGCCTCCATTCCCATGTAAAATCAACAAGGGCTCGCCCTCACCGAATAGCTCGTAACTGATCTTCGCACCTGGCACTTCCAGGTAGGCTCTGTTTCCTTCGATCCCCCCTACACTAATCTCCTGAGCATTGATCTCCAACATTATAAAAAGGCATCCGAGTAGCCATATTGTCCTGTTTTTCATAAATAGCTTTTTTATTTATACAAATCTATGTATCGTCACATCCAATTAATTGTAAAAATCAGACAGTTTGAAATTGATTGAAGCCCAACCCAAGAGTACCTTCTTGCAAAAGATGATCGATAGATATCAATTCTATGATTGTCGAGAAGGTGTTCTATTTAAATCGATCCCTAATGGTAAAATAGAGGGTTGGACAATCATTAGTGGTCAACTAGAACTGTTGGATGACCATCACAATCAATTCGTTCCAGTGGAGGAGCATGGCTTTTACCCTATGAGCAAGGAAGTTACCCTGTTTCGAATTCCCGAGACCTTGATCTGCTTGAATATTAAACTGAATTTGACCGTCTTGAGCTATCCCTTCTTTGACAACTTTTTCCATCATTGGCGAGAATTATCAACTGCCAGTCTCTTCGATGAGCAAAGTTTTCAAAGCATTCAAGCCTTAGATTTTTTACAAGAAGGAAGTATTGACACATCGGTACTTGATGCTGCGTTGGAGCGATTTTTCCAAGGCCAGCAGGCTATTCCACAACTCTCTCAAATCATTGTCTTCATGATGGAAAGATTAGATTCTTCAACTAAAATTGGTCATCTCGCAAAAGCTATGAATATGTCCACAAAAACATTGGAACGGCTTACTTACAAACACTTCTCCAAGTCACCCAAAGAGCTTTGGAATATCATTCGATTTGGAAAGGCGACCGCACATTTACGGAAAGTAGAAACCTCAAAACTCATCGAGGCTCTTTCATTTGGGTACTATGATCAATCTCACTTCAATAAGACCTGTAGACAAATTACGGGCTTAGCACCGCGAGAACTATTCAATCAGATGAAATTACCCACCAATGACCTCCTATTTGAAGGGGATTGATTATTTGTATATTTGGATTCTTCTAACTTCACGGATCATGATGGAAAAAGACACGGGCGCAAGGATCATATGGCATATCTTAAAAATAAGTAATCGACTCAATAAATATGGTGATAACATCAGTCAAGAGGTTGGATTGACCACCCAGCAATGGCTTATTATGTTGTACCTCGCCGGTGATCCGAATATTCCTTATTTCGATCGCGAACAACATACGAAGCCTTTGATGGCTTCTGAATTGGCAGAAGCGTTTAATGTCTCCCGTCCAAATGTCACCAAGCTGATCAATGGCCTGCTCCGAAAAGGCATGGTAGAACAAGTAGCCGACGAAGTGGATAGACGTAAGAAAAGATTAAAACTAACTCCAGATGGAGTCGCGCTACTAAAGAAATTAGAGACCGGTCGCAAAACTTTCAACAACAATTTATTAAAGGATTTCTCCGCAAAAGACAAAGACCAGTTTTTGGAATTTCTTGCCCATTGTAATAATACTATTATTGGCCACTTCAAGTAACCTTAAGAATAGAACTGAGTTAAACGGAGCGGCCAAGCGCTATCAATCACTGACCAGATAGGGCTTGATGTATTGAAGAAAATCGGTACGGATAATATCGATTTTTGCAGGGCCCGTATTTGCAATTTCTAAACGTTGCATAGTGCCTATATCCCGCTGCTGCAATTCAGTAGGATCGATGGCGCTCCAAGGGACTAATACATTTTGTTTAAGGAAAAATTGTGAGCTGGGAGTGATTAGGAGTCCCTCGGAAGTCTCGTAGAATTTATAGATCCTTCTGACGTACTCCTTATCAAAGTAATAAAAGACAATATCTAAATATTTACCTGATAAGGTTTTATTAGTTTCTGATGTCTTGTAAGCACTCAACAGTGCTCTCCATGTCTTATTATTTGCAGTCCAATCCCGCATATACTGCCAGATCAGGAGCACAACAATTAAGAATCCAATAAACAGCAATGTATCCATATTCAACAAGTTCTCTTTCTTACTAGTCAATCATTCCGAATGCATTTATGGCTTGTCTCTGCCAACAAACCTCCCGTTTCCCAAGAGGAATTCAATCGCTCTAATCACATTACTATCCACACTTTCTTCCGTTTTCAAATTCGATATGTACCTAACAATTTCCTTCTGCCTTGAGGGAGATAGACCTTCAAAGACCCGAGTAGCTTCTTCGTTTTCTTCTAGGGCTTTAGTGAATTTAGGATGAGGCTTGATCGTTCTGTCACTTGGATCAAATTCAATTTCAACTTCAATTACTTCTCCAATCCTCCTTGGAGAATCCTTAAGCATTTTCATGTTGATGTACAGTCGCCAATCACCGCTATATCTAACTAGCGTCTGTTGGTAAGGCTTCCCATTGATCGTGCCACGCACTGGGATTGCTCCTTTATCCTTTTTGGCTTGCTGAAAGACATCATCTAGAATAGGCGATGGTACAAAGACGAAAGGATTACCCACTAAGATCTCCAAGGTAGCCGTAAACTTATGCATTGTGAGAGAAGATTTTCGCTAGCACTTTTGGTTCTCTGGCAATTTTTGTGCTATTAAGTCACCCTTTTAGCTAGAAACCTTGCTTCCTTTGGGCGCAATTTTCCAGCTAAAACGCTGACCACAAAAATTGTCAAAGAAGGGTACTTTTTTCATTAGCTTATTCGCTCGTGGTTTAGGGGAAGGCCCTGAGCGTCAACTAATTTACACTTATTCGTCCAAACTACGTCCAAATTCCCGGCAATTTATCGAACGCCCCCCCGCTACTTAGGATTGGCAGCTATCAACTAATGCACTTAGAGACTACTATCCATGAGCTCCCGGAACAACTGCTGATATTCCTCTTTTCGGGGATATTGCCGCAGCAACTCCAAGCAGCCCTTTGGCGCCTTTTTAAACTGCGAATTATCCACCTAAGCTTGTACCCGACCTTCAAGGTCATGGGTACATTCACAGGCTTTTCCAGGTGGGAATGAAAGCGGCAGCCAATAGTCTGGTAACCCTAACCTTTGCTAGGAATGACGAATTCATGTTATGGTTTACATCTTTGCTCAAATAGAACAGCATGTTTGCTAAAAGTTCATTCGACTTTAGAGATCAAACATTTTTCTATGCCCATTCAGTAGAAAGGTGGTTTTCAGCAGAAGTCAGCTACTGGTAAACAGGACTGAGCCATTCCTCTTTATCTTCATACTTACTCCCGCTAGCCCAACGCAAGCCATTCATGAGCAATTGCTGAGCCATTTCTTCCCGAAATTCTTCCGGCTTGTGTCCCAAGGCGATACAAAAAATCCGCCCATCACCATGGTATTTTTTCCAAACTACGGGCATCACCGCCCCATCAATCCATTCTGCATGCTCCCCGGTAAAAGTGGTAGTAGCCAATACCTTGACATTGGGATCAACATGCAAGTAGTATTGCTCAGTCTTCGTGTTAAAGTCACTCAAGCCAGCAGTAATCGCATCCTTAGTTTTGCTGATATTAACAGTATATTCAACTTGACCTCCGGGATGAGCCACGAATTGCGCCCCGGTCATGAATTGATATTCTGTATTATTTCGGAAAGAATCGCAAAAACCGCCATGTGCCCCTGCAAATCCAACGCCTGCTTTTACTGCCTTGGCAAGCCCCTTGATTTGTTCTTTACTGATCTTGTCCATGGTAACTGACTGTATAATCAGGTCCATCTGGCTCATCACTTCTTCATTGGCGTATACTTCGACAGAATCCACCAGCATCACTTCTGCTCCGGCCTTCTCCAGAAGTTCATTAGCAATCTCGGCAAACAAGGCAGGTTTATGTCCTGGCCAGCCACCATGCACTAGTAGCACTTTCTTGCCGGCCAAGGAGGGCAAGGCAGTTGTCTCCATACTTGCAGTCGCTACCTCAGCGTTTTCTCCTCCTCCAGATTGGCAAGCCCCGATCAGCAGTAGGCAAAAAATCAAGCATGCAATCCTGTGAAATGATCGATTTTTCATAGATTATCTGTTTTGTTTTGAACATATCCTTATGGCTCAAAACTACTAAACTTTTTGCACCAAAACCGACATATCTGGAAGAGGAAGAACGCCTGAAAACCTACCAAACTAACTCGTCTGGCAGGTCTCCCATGTGAAGTTTCAGATTCAAATCATCATCCGTCACTATCTTTTTATCCTTACCCGGACCGATCACCAAGGTTGAGCCATCCGCGGTCTGTTTGATGAAACTGATCCTTAATCGATCAAAATCTCTAATCAATTCCTTAGAAAGTAAAAACTCCAATTCTCGATGACTCCCTTTAGAAATAGTAGTACCTACCCAATTGAAGGTTTCATAAAAAGTCTTCAAGTCTTGTAAGGGTTTATTATGCAATTCGTCCCAATACTGGGTGTCCCGATGCCGCCAATCCCATTTAGGGCG
>JAHQWA010000318.1 GCA_019634045.1 Saprospiraceae bacterium | reverse complement strand
CTTTGTATGATGAAAGAGTAAGGGTTTTACATACCGTCTTTGATATTCCCGTTTATCCTTCCATGGAGGAGATCGAGATATACGAAAACAAGAAATACTTCTCCTACTGGGCCAAAGCCCGGCAGATTCCTCATCCAGCTACAGAGGTCTTCTATTTCGAGAAAGAGGCTATAGAAAGCCTCGAGCACACTAGCTTTCCAGTGGTTGCAAAAACCAGCATCGGTGCCTCTGGAAGAGGTGTGAGGATTCTGAAGACGAAGGAGGATGCTCAAGACTATATACGCTCTACCTTCTCTGGAGAAGGGGCGAATCGAAGTGTCGGTCCAAAATGGAGAAAAAAGGGCTTTGTGGGTAGAGTGATCAAGAAGTTACTTAATCCGACAGCTTTTAAGGCTAAGCTTCAACAATATAAGAACGCACGCAATGACGTGCAAAAAGATTTTGTCATTTTTCAGGAGTACATTCCACATGACTATGAGTGGAGATGCGTCCGGATTGGCGACTCCTTCTTTGCCCATAAAAAATTAATGGATGGAGAAAAGGCGAGTGGAAGTCTGCTGAAGGGATATGAAAATCCTCCTCTTGAACTGATGGATTTCGTGAAAGAGGTGACGGATGCCTACGGGTTCTATTCTCAGGCTGTAGATGTCTTCGAGCCACGTCCAGGGCAATATCTGATTAATGAAATGCAATGCATCTTTGGGCAATCAGATCCCTACCAAATGAAAGTTGACGGGATCATAGGACGTTATGTTTATCATAGTGATCAATGGGTTTTCGAAGCAGGAGATTTTAATGGTTTGGAATCCTACCTGTTACGCATGGATCACTTTATAGAATTGTTAACTGCCAAAGTGCCCGTAGCCTAATCCCGACCTATGAAACCGATTGGAGGATTTTTGGAATTTGAGTTGCCGCAAATAGGGGAAAGTTTTCATCCGGAAGCCGTTGCCTTATCGACCGGTAGGGGAGGGATTAGATTCATGCTTCAGCATTTAGGTCTCAAGAGGTGTTATATACCTTTTTACGCTTGCGATTCTGTGCTGTCCCCATTTCGAGCGGAAGGGATAGAGGTAGTCTTCTACGAAATTGATGAGCAACTAGAACCTAAGGAGCTTCCTTTGTTGGCGGAAGATGACTACTTTTTATACATTAATTTTTTTGGAATAAAAGAGCAGACCGTTGTGCGTTTAGAAGCGCATTATGGCGACAAACTCTTGATAGACAATGTACATTTGTTTTTCGCTAAAGGCTATCCAAACAATTGGTCCTTTACTTCGGCCCGAAAATATTTTGGGATTCCGGATGGAGCCTATGTTTATCCTCCTCAACAGACCCAAGTAAACTTACCCACAGATAGATATAAACCTACCCAGATTAATCACCTCGTCAATCGCCTGATCGGCGATCGAGAATTGGCTTATCGGCAGAACCTAACCCATGAAGAAAATCTGCAGCCAGAGGTGAAAGTAATGTCCACCTTTTCTGAAAAAATGCTGAACGCCATCGACTATGAAAGTGTCCAAGCGATAAGACAAGAAAACTTTCAATGGCTACACCAGCAACTTTCCCCTTATAATCAACTAATCATTGATGTCCCACCCAAAACAACTTGTTTCCGCTATCCATTTTTGCCAAAAAAAATGATACCTAAGGGTCCCTTTTACAAGCAGCAGCTATTCATTCCGTCTTTCTGGTCTGACGTTTTCAAACGGCCGATCGATGGATTTGAATGGGAAAAAAGGCTGAGTCAGCAACTTTTCCCTTTGCCAATCGACCACAGGTATCGAATAGATGATTTAAAACGCCTGGTCGCGTTTATGCTGAAACAACTATAACAACACCATAAAAAGATCTTGTACATGAAAGTGCTATTCGTTTGTAGTGGCAACTCGAAGTTTTATGATGTAGCTCCATTTATCCGTTCTCAAGGAGATTCCCTAGAGAAGGAAGGTGTAGAAGTCGCCTACTTCTCGGTACTGGGAAGAGGAGCGCTGAACTACTTGAAAAACGTAAGCCGCTTACGGAAATTTATCAAAGAAAATGATTTTGACGTCATCCATGCGCATTATTCTTTCTGTGGATGGGTGGCTGTTCTTGCTTTCAGTGGCCTGCCATTAATCTTATCTCTAATGGGAGATGACGCAGTAGGTACACCGGATGCAGATGGACGCCTTACCTTCAAAAGCCGCGTGTTGATGGCGCTTTCTTATGCCGTTCAACCTTTTGTCACCGCAATTATCTCAAAATCACCAAACATTGAAGAAACAGTCTACCGGAAAAAGGTTTCTTACCTCATTCCTAATGGAGTCCGATTAGATCAATTCGCTTTCAATCCAGAAGGATATCGAGCTGAATTAAAAATGAAGGACGATACGCAATACGTTGCATTTATGGGCAACCCGACCGATCCGAATAAGAACATTGCATTGGTGCAGGAAGCACTGAAATATGTTAAGCGAAAGAACGTAGAGTTGGTAGCTCCCTATCCGGTTTCGCATGATACTGTGGTAAAATACCTCAACAGCGCAGATGTGTTCACCCTATGTTCTTTTAGTGAAGGCTCACCCAATATTGTTAAGGAGGCAATGAGCTGTAATCGCCCAATGGTGGTTACGCCAGCCGGGGATGCCGCTTGGATCGTAGAAGAAACGGAAGGCTGTTTTGTAGGTCAGTATGACCCCAAAGACTTCGGGGAAAAACTGAACCAAGCACTTGACTATGCGGCAGCGCATAAATTGACGGCAGGCAGAGAACGCGTTCTTGAACTGGAACTGGATGCTGTTTCCGTTGCTAGAAAGATCATTGATCTTTATTATAAAGTTAGCGGGAAAGAGAAATTCTCTGCAAGTATCAATTAATGAAACCACTCTTTAAGCTACTTAGATATTCTGGACTACCATGGGTGTTTCGCGAGTGGATACAGCGAAATAAGGTGACGATACTAATGTTTCATGACATTAGTAAGGAGGTAGCCCATCAGTCTTTCAAATATCTATCTAGAAACTATAATCTCATTTCCCTTCAGGAATACCAGAAGGCCTTGACGGGACGCAATACAAACTTGTTGCCCAAAAAGTCGATGGTCATCACTTTTGATGATGGTCATAAGCAGAACTACGAAATCCTTTCTGTTTTGCAGGAATTCGAGGTTCCAGCGACTATCTTCCTATGTTCTGGCATTGTGGACAGCTACCGGCATTATTGGTTCAAATCCAATAAGACGGGGATAGCTACGGACCAGCTTAAGCAATTATCCAATCAGGAGCGTTTGAAGGTCTTAGCAAGCGCTGGCTTCAGGCAAGACCAAGCTTATCAGGATCGACAAGCCCTGACCAGCCAGGAAATAAAGGAAATGAAGCCGTTCGTTGATTTTCAGGCTCACACTGTATTTCATCCGATTCTTCCGCAGTGCGACGATGAAGAGTCCTGGTTTGAGATTGCAGAATGCAAGGGGCAACTAGAAGAAAATTTTCAACTTCAAATCAATGCCTTTGCCTATCCTAATGGGGACTATGGCACTAGGGAAGTGAGCTATTTAAAGAATGCAGGTTACGAATTGGCCGTCACGGTAGATCTAGGTCTAAATACGATTAAAAGTAATCCCTACCGTCTTAAGCGATTGAGCAGTAATGATACAGCTGATATCAACGAACTCATTGTGAAGAGCAGCGGATTGTGGGCGATGATTATAAACCTCCTCAAAAAAAGAGGAAACAACAAAATATAACCTAATGCAAACTCAGGCATTTGTTTCTAAAACCCTTAAGGCCACTCCAGCCTTAAATCAAAAGCTTGAAAAATTTGTTGCGGAACACCAACATGGCAACTTTTTTCAAAGCCCTGGCTTTTTCCACTTCATCGATGAAGTGGAGGGATATAAACCTGTACAAATAATTACTACAGATGAATCCGGAGAGATAAGGGGAAGCCTACTCGGCGTGTATCAGTCCAATGGGAGTAATATAAAATCTTGGCTTTCCAGAAGACTAATTATCTGGGGAGGACCTTTAGTAGCAGATCCGGAAGATCAGGATACCTTGCAAAGTCTACTAAAGGGATTAAAGAAACATGGGCAAGGGAAAGCAATCTACATAGAGTTTAGGAACTTCTATGACATGAAAGGGATGAAGGAGGTTTTTGAACAATCCGGCTTCCAGTACAGAGATCATCTGAACCTATTAGTTAAGACTGATGAAGAGCCACTAGTGCGGAAGCGGATCAAGAAATCCCGCATGCAGCGGATTAAAACCAGCCTGAAAAAAGGGGCCGTTATCAAGGAGGCTGAAACCGAGGCTGAAGTGATGGACTTCTATGCTATTTTGGAAGTTCTCTATCGAGATAAAGTCAAGAAGCCCTTGCCTGCCTTGGATCTATTTCTTGGGTTCCACAAAAATCCAGCACTCTGTAAGTTTTTCGTGATCATATTTGAAGGAGAAGTGATTGGAGGCTCGGTTTGCCCAATTTTTGGCGGGAAAACCATCTACGCCTGGTATGTTTGTGGGGATGATCGTAAGATTAAGGGCGTGCATCCAAGTGCCTTAGCCAATTGGGCCGCTATCGAATTTGGCTTCCAAAACAACTATGATGAATTTGATTTCTTAGGGGCTGGCAAACCAGATGAAGATTATGGGGTGCGGACTTTTAAAGCCAGTTTTGGTGCTGAAGAAGTTTGCTTTGGCCGCTATCACCAAGTTTTGAATAAACAATTGTATAAAGTAGGTCAGCTTGGCCTTAAGGTATATCAAAAAATTAAATGATGCGGGTATTGTTTGATGTAGGACATCCAGGGGATTTTCATGTTTTAAAAAACCTGGGACTAGCCTTGCAAGACTTAGGGGTGGAGGTGCTATTTACTACCCGCGAGAAAGAGTTTGAGATAGAGTTGATTAAAGCGGCGGGCTTTAGGTATAAGAGTTTTGGTAAGCACTACAAAACCATCAGTGGGAAAATTTTTGGATTGTTGAAATTTGATCTAAGGATGATCCTGACTGCTTTACAGTTTAAACCCAACCTGTTTATTAGCCATGGATCTATTTATGCTTCCCACGCTGGGTTTTTGTTGCGGAAGAAGCATATGTCCCTGGAAGACACTGGAAATATGGAGCAGATTCGCCTGTACAAACCCTTTGCAGATGTGATTCTGACACCCAGTGTCTTACCTGTGGATTTAGGCCCCAAGCAAATCCGGTACAATGGTTATCATGAGATTGCCTATCTACATCCTGATACATTCACTCCTGATCCTACCGTCTATCAACTATTGGGCTTAGAGGAGGGTGAGCCCTACGCTATTTTGAGATTTGTTTCCTGGAATGCTTCACACGATGGAGGGCATCGAGGTATCTCTGCAGCGGATAAGGCAAAATTAGTAGAACTGCTAGGTAGTCAAATGAAGGTCTTCATCTCTTCAGAGGCCGAGTTGCCGGCACATTTGAAGTCGTATGCGTACTCAGTGGCACCTGAAAAATTGCACGATGCGCTGTACTATGCTTCTATCGTGGTAAGTGAAGGAGCTACCGTAGCTTCAGAAGCTGGTGTACTTGGAACACCAGCGATCTACATCAATACCATCCCCATCAGTTACTGTATTGACCAAGAAAACTACGGTTTAGTGTATAATACTACCGATTCGGTCAAAGTATTTCAATTGATAGACGAGATCTTGCAACTGGATCGTACAGAATTCCGTAGGAGAAGAGAGCGATTGTTGAATGACAAGATTGACGTCAATAAATTCTTACTCAATTTTATCCAAGAACGCTACATGAAAGAACAGAAGATCGCTAAACCAAGCGGTGTCAACATGTAGTCCACCTAATCTAAAGTCCCCCAACCCACACTAGACTTTAATTGATAATTGCCAACTGGCAATATCTATCATAAATCTTGGTAACAAAACTATCAAGTACGATTTCGACAATCGTAATGTCCCTTTTTTACACACATCACGGAGTATTATTACTCGAAAATGATTAAAGGAAGCCACAAGTAACTTCCGCCGTCGATCATTTGTGGCTTCCCCCTTTTTGATTGAAAAAATGGATAAGTACATTAAGTTCCTAAAGCGTGAATGGGCGAATTGGGCTTTTCATAAAAGCGTTCAATTGCCCTTACAAGAAGCACTGGTTTCATTTACCTTCGATGATGCACCTCATTCGGCCTTTACACAAGGTGGAGGGATACTGGAAGGCAAGGGCTTCAGTGGGACCTTCTATATCGCTTTAAGCTTCCTAGATGACCAGCTACAAGAAGAGGCTAGTTTTTCAAAGAACGACCTTCAATTGGCCTTGGAAAAGGGTCATGAACTGGCTTGTCATACTTATCGGCATATTGATCTTTCCAAAACCAACCTACTTGAAAGCATTAAAGACATCAAAAAGAATGGCGAATTATTTAAAGAGCTCTTCCCCGAACATGAACTTAGGAACTTCTCTTATCCATTCGGGGCAGAAACGCTAGCCATCAAGAAATTCCTGGGGCAAGAATTCCGCTCCGCACGAGGGATTGGCCATGGCTTGAATGTAGGGAAGGTAGATCTAGCCAATCTAAAAACCATCAAGCTGTATAGAGATCGCCTCAGTCTGGAAGATATTGCCAAACAGATTGCAGATGCCAAAGCACGAAAAGCATGGGTCATATTCTATACGCACGATGTTCAAGAAAACCCCAGTCCATATGGATGCACACCGGCCTATTTTGAGGCTGTGGTAAAAATGTGCGCCAACGCAAAATTGCAGGTCCAAACCGTCGATAAAGCACTAGACCTAATTGATGAATTAAGTCAAAGAAGTAAACAAAACTAACACATACACATAGCGTTAAATTTAAACTATAAAACAAATGCTTGATCTTAACCATAAGTCCATTCTTTTGACCGGAGGTACCGGATCCTTCGGGAAGAAGTTTGTAGAAATGACACTAAAACAATTTCCGGAAGTGGATCGCTTGATTATTTATTCTCGTGACGAGCTGAAGCAGTATGAGATGGGACAATTGTTCCCCAAAGCAGCATATCCCGCACTAGAGTTCTTTATGGGAGATGTGCGCGATGGAGATCGCTTCAAGCGTCTTTGTGAAGGGATTGATATTATTGTGCACGCTGCCGCAATCAAGCAGGTTCCAGCTGCCGAATACAATCCCTTCGAATGTATAAAGACCAATGTACTGGGGGCTCAAAACATCATCGAAGCTGCTTTAGATTGTGGGGTTAAGAAAGTGGTAGCACTTTCTACGGATAAAGCCGCAGCTCCGATCAATCTGTATGGTGCCACCAAGCTCTGCTCTGATAAATTGTTTATTGCAGCTAACAATATGAAGGGCAATCGCGATATCTCCTTTTCCATTGTGCGTTATGGGAATGTTATGGGGTCGAGGGGATCTGTTATACCTTTCTTTTTGAAAAAGGCGAAGGATGGTGTATTGCCGATCACTGACTACCGAATGACTCGCTTCAATATTTCCCTAGAGGAAGGAGTGCAAATGGTATTCAATGCCATTGAGCATGCTTGGGGAGGAGAAATCTTTGTTCCTAAAATTCCATCTTACCGTATCTTAGATGTGGCTAGAGCAATCGGACCTGACTGCGAACACCCTGAGGTAGGGATTCGCCCAGGCGAAAAGATCCACGAAGAAATGATCACTGAAGCAGATTCCTTCTTCACCGTTGATCTTGGCAAATACTATGCTATTCTACCTCCAAACACATCTTGGCCGAAGGAAGAGTATATCAAGGCTTTTGAAGCTCAGACCGTTGAGCCTGGCTTTAAGTATAATTCTGGAACCAATACAGAATGGCTAACGGTGGAAGAGATCAGAGATCTAATCGTACAACACGTAGACGCAAATTTCAAAGTAGTAGAAAACGTTAACGCATGAAAGCGATCCCCTATGGTAGGCAAGATATAACCGTCGCTGATATTGAGGCGGTGACTCGGGTATTACAATCCGACTATTTGACTACCGGACCTACAATCAAAGAGTTTGAGGATAAATTTGCACAGTATGTCGGAGCCAAACATGCCGTAGCAATTGCTAATGCGACGGTCGGTTTGCATCTCTGTACTATGGTGATGGGGGTGAAGCCAGGAAGTAAGGTCATTACTACTCCCATTACTTTTGCAGCTTCAGCTAATTGTGTTCGCTATTGTGGTGGAGAGGTAGATTTTGCAGATATCGATCCTAGCAACCTGTTGATTGATCTTGATCAAGTGGAAAAGATGTTGGAAGCCGCACCGGCGGGTACCTATGAGGGTATTATCCCCGTGGACTTCGCCGGTTTTCCCGTCGATATCATGCGCCTTCGTGACATTGCAGACCACCATGGTCTTTGGATAATCGAGGATGCTTGCCATGCGCCCGGTGGATACCTTATCGACGGCGAGGGGACTAAGCAATTATGTGGAAACGGGGCATTCGCAGATTTAAGTGTGTTTTCTTTCCATCCCGTCAAGCACATTGCCTGTGGTGAAGGAGGAATGATCACAACCAATGATACAGCCCTTTATCGGCGTTTGATGCGACTTAGGACACATGGAATCACCAAAGAAGTAGATATCCTAGAAGAGAACCACGGAGGCTGGTATTATGAGATGCATGAGCTCGGATACAATTACCGAATTACGGATATTCAGGCTGCGCTCGGAGTTTCACAATTGGATCGAGCCAGGGCAGGAGTCGTCCGTCGACGTGCGATTGCTGAGCGCTATGATTTGGCCTTTGCCGATACGGCAGTTACAACTATCAATGTGCCGGAAAAGGTGGGCCATGCTTTCCATTTGTATGTAATTCAAGTGGTAGATCGCAAGCAACTCTATGACCGTTTGCGTGAACATAAGATCTATGCACAGATCCATTATATTCCTGTACCAAGTCTGCCGTACTATAAAAGACAAGGCTTCAAAATAGAAGACTATCCCAATGCTTCTAACTATTATGAGCACTGTATTAGTCTACCTATGTATCCCAGTCTTACAGACGAGGAACAAGACTTTGTGATAGATCAGGTAAAATCTTTTGTGGGCTAAAATGGAGCAGCGTAGGGTATTCTTTCGGGCAGATGGACATCAACAGATGGGATTGGGACATGTTGTCAGGTCCCTGGCTTTGGCGGAAATGCTAATGGATGAATACGAGATCACCTTTGTTAGCCGAGCTCCTATTGCCAGTCTGAAAAGGCAAATTCAGGAATTAGGTGTGGAATTGGTCGAATTGCCTTGGCCTGTCGATAAGATGGAAGAAGTGAGATTGCTATGTGAAGATTATCTAAAGGAAGAGGATATCGTGGTCATAGATGGTTACCACTTCACTACTGAATACCAAAGCTGCATTAAGAATAAGGGGTGTAAATTAGTAGCGATAGATGACATTCATGCTTATCTTTTTAAGGCGGATGTCGTGATCAATCATGCACTGGGAATTAATAGAGACGACTACAACTTAGGCCCAGAAACGCAACTAAAATTAGGTACCGCATTTTGTCTAATACGTAAGGAAATAAGATCAGCGACCAGACGGACACCAGAGCAATCTGTTGGGGAGTCGATACTTCTTTGTTGTGGCGGATCTGATCCTAAGAATGATAGCCTGAGGATTCTGAAACAACTAGCGGATTGGGAGATAAATAGACCTATCCATTTGGTTTTAGGAGCAGCATATGGGGATCGTACTGAATTGGAAGCTTATCTGGCTAAAAAAAGCAAACTCGATCTAACTATTCACAAGGACTTATCAGCTGATTCCTTAGTGAATATATTCCAGCGCTGCCCAATGGCGATTCTTCCGCCAAGTACGATCGCCTACGAGTATCTAAGTATTGGGGGGCTGCTGTTTTTGGAAGTAATAGCTGATAATCAAATTAGAATGTTTGAAAGTTTTGTTAAGTATGGCCTTGCTCGGCCCTTGTCAGACTTCCCTAGATCACTCGAAATAAACACTAATAGTTGGCGAAAGCTATTGCAGCATCAAGCCACCTATTTTGATGGTCAACAACAAGCTCGTTTTAAACAAATTTTTGCAGAACTATCGGTCGCCACAGTGGTCTGACCTAATTTAGAACGAAGATGATTACAACATTAAGTAAAAAGAAGATTTTGGTCGTTGTTGCCCATCCAGATGACGAGTTGTTGGGACTTGGAGGCACCATGAATCGATTGATCAGCGACTACGGATGCGAATGTCGCGTGATTATACTAGGGGAGGGGATTACTTCCCGATCCGATCAAAGAGAGCCGGAAACTTGGAAGAAGGAATTGGAAATCCATCGCTCTAATATCCATAGCGCCCAGACAGCTATCGGTTATCAATCCGTTGGGATCTATGATTTTCCCGACAACAGATTTGACAGCGTTGACTTGTTGGATATAATAAAAGTCATTGAGAAAGAAAAAAGTGAATTTCAACCGGAAGTAATATTTACCCACCATGGTGGGGACGTAAACATTGATCATCAGAGAACTTTTGAAGCGGTCATTACGGCTACCCGCCCAATGGCCCATGAAAAGGTTAAGACTATCATCACATTTGAAACACCATCAGGAACGGAATGGAGAGCCGCTTCTGATCCAAAACACTTTATTCCAAATCTCTTTTTCGATATATCGGAAGAGAATTTACAAGCGAAGATCAAGGGAATGGAAAGTTATGAGTTTGAAAAACGAATATATCCACATCCTAGGTCTCCAGAAGCCCTTAAAATCTTAGCACAAAGATGGGGGGTAGTAGTAGGGAAAACCTTAGCGGAAGCTTTTATGCTGATCCGTCATATAGATTAACTCTGCCTTCAATAGTTCAACAAGCTTTTTACAATCTAAGAACGTTTATTGTCCACGAAACCTGAAACCCGATGATTGCTCTCATTTTATCTTGGATTTGTATCGGATGGCTGTCCCTGGTCCTTGGGGTAGCTTCCCTACAGAGTCTTAAGGCATTTCTCGGTCGCACCAAAGCTGAATCGCTTACGGTGGCGCCGGATTACATTGTCCTATTTGGATTTGCAGTTAGTACTTTTCTAGTAAGTCTTACCTCCTTATTCTATAGAATTAATTGGGAGGTAAATATTGCCCTATTACTGCTCGGGCTAGTACTCCATTACCGCCACCGGACCAATATTGAAGATATTGTGTTGAAACTTTATGAGGGATGGAAAAATGCCCATTTATGGTTAAAGCTCTCCTTTGGGATGGTAGCTTTAGCAGCTCTATCTGCTGCCTTTATTGAAGTGGCGGAAACGGATACTTGGTTTTACCATGCACAATCTATGCAATGGATCAAGGAGTTCGGCGTCGTTCCTGGCTTAGGAAATGTCCATGGCCGTTTTGCCTTTAACTCCAATTACTTTGTCATTTCTGCTTTCTATGCCTTTTGGTTCACACCAGATCAAGTACTATTCCCACTGGGAAGTTTCTTTTTTATCGTACTCAATTTTAGGCTATTGGTTAGCCTTGAGGGAGCTCGAGCCAAGGGCGATCAACGTTGGATGGTGATTTACGGATTACTACTACTTTTATTTACCTACCAGTCTATTTTATTACTAAGTAGTACCTCAACG
>JAHQWA010000317.1 GCA_019634045.1 Saprospiraceae bacterium | reverse complement strand
CCCCCTTCTCATTGATTTGTAATTGCCTGATTAGGTGGTGATTTAGTTCTTGAACGATACAGTTAAGGGCTTGGTCTATCATTGAAAAAAAATCTATGGTTATTTAATCCTTGTCTTTCAAATAATTCTCCATCACCTTCCGGTTGTACTCCAAATGATGTAGCTGTAACTCATGTGCTTGCGAGGCATAAGGGTCAATTCCCTTCAAAACTTCCATACGCAAATCGAATAGTCTCTGCTTATCAGCCTTCTCTGCTTCCCGAGCCATTTTGATCTTAACAATCTCCTCTTGTGTGTTTTGTTTAGGATTGAAAATGCCATTGATCTCGCTACATTGATGGCACATGCCTTCCTTGTTGATGAGTGCGCAGCGGCCTTCAAAAATGTCAATCATTTTGCTGCGGCCAGTGTGCAGATGGTATTTCACCAATGCTTCAGTGGTTTGCAGAATGAGTGCGATTTCCTTGATTTTGAAATCATATACCTCTTTCAGCAGCAGGCATAGGTGTTGTTCTATGGGTAGAGATTTGGCGATACAGGTAAAGCAAAAAGCGATGTGTTCTTTGATCTCAAACTTGGCGTATTGGGAGGTAGCAATAACCTCCATGGTTTTTTTGAAGGCGGCCGGATCACTCAGCGCAGCTTCTCGGCAAATATCGGTTACACCTTCAGGCCAGCGCTTTTTCTTGCGGAGATTGTCGATGGTGAGGTTGGAGCCAATGGCGAATATCCAGGTCTTCAGGCTTGAATCTCCACGGAAAGTGTCTAGTTTCTCGGCAGCGCGGATCCAAGTATCTTGCAGGATATCTTCGGTATCCTGCTGATTGGCGGTCATTCTTAGAATATAGGATTTAAGCTGTGGCTTGATATTTTCAAATTCAGTATATAGGGTTGCTTGATCCATGATCAACATTTGGGTGATAAAAGTATAGCTCCGGCAGCGGTGGAGTAAGGAGATAGCAAATTATAATATTTTTGTTCAAATTTTGGCTAATGCTTGATGAAGCCGTTAATTTTGGTTTTTATTCTGACAAATTTTGGCAGGAAGGGCTAATTTCGGCTCCACTGCGCAGGACAATACCCGCTTTCGATCTACAATAAGTAAATACCCCACTGTTTGCAGTGAGCACCCAATCCTTTGGGTACTCCTACTGTTCGTTTCTTGTTACCTTTTAAAACTACAATCAAATGAAAAGCCTTTACTATTCCTTTTTCCTTATTCTACCCTTCTGGTTTGGCACTGATCTTTCTGCTCAAGAGACTCGTTACTTTCAGTTTCGTGCTTTTTGTGGTGGAGATGATTGGAGAGATACTTCCTTCGTCGCCTCAGCTACTAATGCGGATCTAATCAATGCGGTGTTGGCTGAAATTGAGCGGCCTTTTGAGGAACGTAAATTTATTATTGGCGATATCACCGAGGGAGATGGCGGGTTTAATTTCAATGCTGAATTTCGCTTCAATTGGCATTTTGTACCGGATCAATGGCAATTGGCTGAGGTCGCTGTCGAAGTATGCGATGGGTGTCCCTATACCAATGTACATCGGGATTCAAATCTATGGTTGAATAATGTGGGATTCTTTTGCCCTTGGACCAGCAAGCCCGTCCAAGAAATAACCTTGACAAATCTAGAAGAATTGAAGCAGACCCAAGCGCCTGCGATTACCGTATTCCCCAATCCTAGCCGGAATCAAGTCTTTATCAAGCATCAATTGAAGGGCCCAGTCCGACTCGAACTCCTTAATATGGCAAATTCGCGGCTTCGCTTTTATCCGAGCTGGGAAAATGGCGTGCTGAGTGTAGCAGGCTATCCGGCGGGTATCTATACTTTGTTAATCCGGTCAGAGGGCGAACTCTACGCCAAGCGTTTGGTCATACAGAATTGATTCCAACAGGTCTCAGTTTTCGGATAGCTGAAATTAATGATCTATATTTTGCACTATAATTCTGCATTTTGATTTTTGATCAAAATATAATATCTTTAAAGAGTGGATGTGTGAAATTTATAGATAATTACTGATTTGGCTTTACCGTTTTCATGTTACGATAACTCGCCTTTCATACTGATTTGCTCGATAAGACGAGTCAAGACATGGTCCAGGGATTTTTTACCACCTATACCGCCAGCCTTTTTCCCTGGTTACATTGTCTGCTATTAAGACCAAAAAACGAGCATGCAGTACGTGCGTAAATTATGGCAGCTGCCAAGCCAACTGAAGGCTGCATAAAAAGCTGCACAGGCTCCCGCCCGGGAGCCTGCTTTTTTTTGCAGCGACTAATGGTTTCAGACTACAAGCGTCTACCTCAATTTTGTAGGGGCTTGTAGGCCTAGTTCATGATAATTAATTTCTTAGTGGCCAGGGTCTTCCCTTGGTGTCGAATAAGTACGTAGTAGATTCCTGCCGATAATCTATCGAGCATAGGTTGTACTAGCTCACCCGCTCCTTCTTCCAAAGTAAATTGCCCTGCACTTCTGCCGTATGCATTAAGTAAACTGATTTGCAGTGGTAAACCCTGATAATCAGTGGGTATGCTTAGAGAAAATTGACCTCTACTCGGATTCGGAAATAGCGTAAAGTTGGCTTCCTTTGATTCCTGTAATTGATACTGTGGGAGAGGGGCGGTGTTATTAGCTATCAATGAGGAATTGCTTCCTGCTTCTCTGATTTCCAAGGCATCAATGGCTATGTCCCCTCTATGCCCATTTCCAGAAGTAGCCACCACCCGGATGCGAAGTTGATTAGATTGGAATGGTGCCAGATCGATCGTAGCGTTAAGCCAGTTGTTACCCTGGTCGCCATTGACCAACCAGATACTCTCTGTCCAAGTCGTTCCTCCGTCTGTGCTCATTTGTACCTCCAGCTGTCCAACATGGTTGCCGTACATATGATACATGAATGCAAACTCCGGTTGTGACAAACTGGTGATATCCAAGCATCTTCTAGTGGTGAACGCTGAGACCTTAAACGGATTTCCATTGTTGCCAGAAGTCTCGATATAACGATAGTAGCTACCTTCTCCCGCGGCAATGGGGCCCGTGTTATTCGTGGGGGTAGCACCCGTTCTGCGCCGCCAATTCCGGTCGTCATCTCGGTTTTGCCGGAAGATTCCAAAACCGTTCGTTTCAAATCCGAAGAAGTAAGGCCAATTACTATAAGTGTTATTACAGCTTAACGGATCACTCATATAGGCACTAGCAGTGGTGGAGCAACCAGCCGCATCAGTGATGGTCACCGCATAAGTCCCAGGGCCAAGATTGCTCAGATCTTCAGTAATGGCGCTATTAGACCAACTGTAGCTGTAGGGAGGGGTTCCCCCGCTGAGGGTGAGGTCGATTTGTCCATCTGAATTTCCTGCTTGTGAAGTGGTCGAGGCACTAATACTAGCGATCAAAGGTTGTGTAGCATCGATGGTGAAGGATTCCACTACTGTACAATTCTGGTTATCCGTAACGGTTAGCTCGTAGGTGCCAGCGGCTAGGTTCTGTAGGTTGTTGACGGCAGTAGCTCCGGTGGACCAAGACACATTCAAGCCGCTTGCCATACCACTCATCACCAAAGTGGCCGTGCCATCTCCCTGGCCCGCACAACTCTCGGCTGTGGTAGCTACGGAGACGCCAAAGCAAAGATCTTCCACCCGCACTGCGTCAATGGCAATATCTCCGACCTCTCCGGTATTGCCCACTATCACACCCAATCGGATGCGCATGCGGGGGTATCCACTAAAGTAGGAGAGATCGACATTGGCTGTTTGCCAGCTATTTCCCTGATCTCCCGCAATGTCAAAGATAAAGGCGCTACTTCCTGGCGCTCCCCAGAGGGATCCGCCATCTGTACTCACTTGCATAATCAATTGTCCCACATCTTGGCCATTCATGTGGTACTTAAAACTCATCTGAGGTTGCCCTAGATTACTAAAATCATAACAAGGGCTTTCAATTACCGTTACTCCACCAGGATTTCCCGTAGCTTCAGCATACACATAGTAGTTGCCGTCTGCCGCTTGACTTGGACCCGTGTTCAGGGTAGGGGTAGGGGCATTCACCCGTAACATATCGAAATGAGACAATTCATTAAATCGCCATCCTCCCCAATCATTTTCGAAACTCTCTTCGTGGGGATATTGGTCAATCGGTGTGCTGCAGGGAGCTGGAATACTGCAATTCAGATAAGATCGGTCGGTTCCGGCGCTGTAATACATTCTTGCCTGTTGCATCGGACTAAAATGGTCGCGGCATGTACCGGAAGCATAGGACATGAAGTTGGTCGTGTTGGGTTGGTAGTACTGTTGGTTGGCATCTTGAAAGGTGCCCACATAGGTACAACCGCTCATTGCCCCAGAACGGTTTAGGCGAGGATCAGCCGGGGTATCACAAATTTCATCGCCCGTAGTGGCACAATTGGAGCCATCCACTAGCTCTGCCGTCATGGTCGCATTATTGGGCCCATGCGTAGGATAAAGCGATAAGTACTGACCAATTAGATGGAGGATGACGGACACTTGATTGTAGCCGTAACAATCTCGGCTAAACACGATACGTTCGCCATCGCCAGGATACTTTGAATATCCGCAGTAGTAAGGACCCGCCACCCCTTGACTAAGGTTGTTGACGAAATAGAGATTAAGTTTTCCACTAACATCGTGTACATCGAGTTGACTATCCTGATTCAGGTACAAATTGTACAGGTTGTCGTCTACGATGACATTGAGATCACCGCAGATATACAATTGGATATTCGCTTCAATCAAAGCTGTATTCAGCTGGTTCATGTAGAAACCCAAGGTGTAGCTATCCATGGCCTGGAAGTTCTGCGAATTGGCCATGATGTGCACTTGTACGGGAATCCAAATAATAGGACTGTTGCTTTTTTGGAGATGAGCATTGTTGCGTTGCTCTCGCGTTTCTGTGAGGTACTTTTGGGCCTCTTTACTAATAGTTGTTGCTGAGATGTTTTGTCCAAACAGAGCACTAGCGCTGACGCCCAAACAGAAAAGTAGGGCTGTCATAAGGATGTTCTTTTTCATCATACTTATAGATTTTGATAGGATTATAAAGTCAGTTTGTTTGCAGGCTATAACTCAAGGCAGTTGGACTGTTGTGGGGGGAAGATGCGGCGAAGTTAATGGCATCCGAAGTGATATGTTTACGAGATAAACAAGTGCTAAGAGGAGCTTGATAAGTGGGATGAATGGGACTATAAGTGTAATGGGACCGATGGCCATCGGGATATTTTCAAAAGCTCAAGTAGGAGGATCAGTCAATCATGCAGAACTTCAATTGACTCAATGACTATTTCCTCTCATCTTTCTTGACGCTACCTTTACGACATCGTTTCATCCGGGAAGATCAAATCATAATATCTCCCATCAAAACCAAATGTAATGACACAGCAAATTCTTAAAAATCGTCTGGGAACACCTTATTTTAATGATGTCACCACGGATCTACAATGTTGTTTGCCGGAGGGACTCATCATCTACAGCTACACGGGCCGAATCTGGCTAGGAGGTAGCCAGCGGCCGACTGATATCCTGTACATCGAGCGGGTGTCGGCAGAAATAGAAGCGGTGCCGACCATTCTAGCTGAGGGGGACATTGACTTAACACTGGTTTCTGTCGGCGCTTCAGAGCAGCTACAGGCGGGGGCTAAGGGAACTAAGGTGGCAGGAAATTACCGCGACCAGTCTTTTAGTGGTTATCTCAGTCTGATCCCCATTAACTCAGACTACCAATACCTGATCATGATAGCTAGTACGACCCTGGCAGAGGAAGAACGCCAACGATCTATTTGTCTTAGCGTACAGGATGCCTTGCTAGTGGCAGCTTGAGACCTCAATGCTCATGACTGATCAATCGATAGTCTTTAGTAACGGAAAGGTGTTCGAAATGATAGTAGTAATCTTCGGTTTTTTCGCAGCTAATAACCTTACCCGAAGCAGCCAACTTGGCGTACTCAACGCGAATCCGAAAGTCATACCAATAGGAAGAGCTCAACCTACTTTCATCTGTCCGGAGGAGGAATCCTTTTTTACTCAGTTGTTGTAGGGAAAGCTCTTCTCGATTATTATTATTCTCATCAATTATGATGAAACTGAACTGCTGCGGCGGCAGATTGAGGTCTTCAAATAGAGGGGTGAGATCTGCTCTGATCTTGATTTGTTGTGGCCCGATTTCCTGGATGCTTACCAGTTCCTTATCTCGCTTTTTAAGCAAAGAAAGTCGATCCTTCAAGACATAGGGGTCTATGACCGGTGGTGGATTAAAGATCGTTTCCATCTCGGAGGCGGGCACTTGCTTCTTATACTGTCGGAGGACCACCTCATTGTATTTCTTGATGAATGCTACAATTTTCTTTTGTTCTTCTTTTTCATGTAGTAAATCAGGGATGCGGTAAAAAGTGATCTGATGTTCTTCAAGTTGGCAGATGGACAGGCCATTCAACTCAAACTGTGGATTCGCTGTGCTTTCGTAGAGAAAATATTCCTGGTTTTTGAGGTCTCGCTGGCTGTAGAATTCACCTAAACAAATAAACTCATCCAGGCTTAGATTAGGGAGTTGAAGGTCTCCCTTTACCAATTTGTCATCTAGACCAACCCGGGCACCTAGGTTCGCACAATGCCAACTTGCGAATTGGGCATTTGCTTGCCACACAAGGAGTTGTATGACTAGAAGACAGAATGACTTTTGTAAATTCATGAGATCAAAGGTCTTAAAAAATCATGGCTCTGGCAATTTTTACCAGGCAAAGCTCCGGATTTGACTGCGGTATGATTTGGTTTTGTTAATTTGGGCACTATATCAAAACGAAATCAAAACAGCATGAAAAAACAACTTCTGCGCCTATCACCGCTTCAAGGTTTAATGACGATTGCCGCTCTTGTACTCTTAATCTTCACTGCTTGTACTTCCGAATCTGCTTCTGATTCCTCTACTGCCGAATCTGAATCTACGTCCCCTACCGCTCAAAGTATATTTAACGGCAAAGATTTGACGGGTTGGAAAATCCATGGGACTGAAAAATGGTACGTGGATCAGGACAGTGGAAATTTGGTTTGCGAAAGCGGTCCGGACAAAGGCTATGGCTATTTAGCCACTACCAAATCCTACAAAAACATGGACCTTGAACTGGAATTCAAGCAAGAAGCCAATGGAAATAGTGGAGTCTTCTTTCGTTCCTCTATTGAAGGAACGAAGATTAGCGGCTGGCAAGCGGAAGTAGCGCCTCCAGGCAATGACTCTGGCGGCATCTATGAGTCTTATGGGAGAGGCTGGTTAATCAAGCCAGATTCAACGTTAGACAATGCCGTAAAGATGGGGGAGTGGAACAAGATGAGGGTCAAGGTGGTGAATGAGGAGGTAACTACTTGGATTAATGGTCAGCAGATGATTAATTTGAAGGACGAAAAAATAGGAGAAGCTAGTGGGCAGGTAGCTTTACAAATCCATGATGGAGGAGGGATAAAGGTGAGATGGCGAAATCTTCAGATAACGGAGCTTCCCTAAGTTTCTCACCTTAATTCAGGATGAGACTTGCGTAAATATTCCTCCAGAATACCTTAGTTCGGTGGAAAAGCCTGCTAATATTCTGGAGGATGTAATAGGTTGGAGCATGATCTTCCCGCCCTACCCATTTAGTTGCTTACACCGTAGTTTTAGTGTTAAACTAGTAGGGGTGAATGGGGTATTGGGGGGCTAAAAGGCCTTATTGGTCCATAAATTTCATATAAACTTTAGGTAGCGATTAACTTTTTTTTAACTTTACGACAGCAAAAAAACTCTTCTATACGTTTTTAATAAGCGCAACAGCGCATTCTTGAAAAAAACTCACCACTACACTTTTACGACTTTACAATTGACAATTCGCACTACCATGGATAAACTTCGTTGTCAATTGACCGCTAATAAAACGATACATAGATTTTAACATTCTCTCGTATGAGTCGAGCCGATGTCGTTCCAGCTTCTTTGATCTAACAATACAAATGGAGCTGTCGATTACCGTTATAGGTGGAAAAGCGCAAGTTTCATCTATCATCGCTTGAACTTGAGAGAGGGATCGTCACTAGTTGATGAAACGGGGTTCCTATGCCCTTTTATCAGCTATATGTTGTGTCGTTTCTCCCGCTTGCAAAACTCCTTTAGACCCACAATTAGGGATTAGTATTGAAGTAAAGACTCACCGAATAACCTTCTATTGAACAGTAGAAGGGCAGCTTTTTAGTGCTTTAAACAAATGAAAAGGACTAGCTCAAATGAGTATGTCCAGGGTGACCAAATTATTTCTTTACTTAAATCTAGTTTTATGAAAAGAGTCTCAATTCTTGGGATTTTAATGTTAACGATTGTGAGTTGGAGCTATGGCCAACGTACGATTAATGGGATTGTCTCTGATGCCACCGGAGAACCCTTGATCGGAGCCAGTATTTTGGTTAAAGGCACAACTTCAGGTACGATCACAGACATAGATGGTGCCTATCAGCTGGCTGTGCCAGAGGATGCAGAGGTGCTGATCTTTAGCTACACTGGTTTTACACCACAAGAAATTACCATTGGAATATCCAGTGTTATTGACGTTTCCTTACAGGAAGGTTTGGCTTTGAATGAAGTCATCGTTACGGCACAGGGTATTCAAAAAGAAAAAAGAGCGCTTGGTTATTCCGTCGGTACAGTAGACGGTGATGATATCGCTCAAAAATCCGAATCCGATGTATCACGCCTATTGAAGGGGCGGGTAGCAGGGGTAAATGTAACCTCCACTAGCGGAGTAAGTGGTACGGGTACCAATGTTATCATTCGAGGTTATTCTTCCCTGACGGGCAGTAACCAGCCACTTTTCGTGGTGGATGGAGTACCCTTCAATACCAATACTAACAAGGACAATCTGACGAATGACTTTGTGGAAGGTGGTCAGGCTACCTCTAGCCGTTTTCTGGATCTTGATCCTAATAACATCGCTAGTATCAGCGTGTTGAAAGGCTTGAGTGCGACGGTTACCTATGGAGAGCAGGGGCGAAATGGGGTAGTTTTGATTACCACCAAAAATGGGCAGGGCTCCGGAGCAAGAGACAAGACTTCCGTGACCTTGAGTCAGTCTTATTTCACTACTGAAATTGCATCCTTACCGGAATATCAGACCAATTATGGGGGCGGTTTTCACCAAAATTTTGGATTCTTCTTCAGTAATTGGGGGCCGAATTTCAATACCCGAGGAGGTCGCGGCGTGGATGCCAATGGACAAGTACAGCATCCGTTGGATCGCCTAACTGATGGGACCTTAAAGGCCCAATTTCCTGAGTTTGCAGGGCAACGATATGATTATCGCAATTACAACAGTACGGAGAATTTCTTCGAAAATGGCTACGTATCTAATACCTCTTTGAACCTTCAAGGAGGGACAGATAAAGCCAATTTTAGTGGCTCTTTCGGCTATACTGAAGACCAAGGTTTCTTACCTGGTAACAGCGTGAATAAGATCAATATTGGTGTCGGTGGACGCATAGAATTGGCCAATAATTTGACCCTAAACAGTACGATCAATTTCGTGAAAACGGATTTCGAAACGCCTCCAATTAGCTACGGTGACGGTAGTGGTATTTTTGCAGGAGGAGGACTTTCTGTTTTTTCGGACGTATTCTATGTACCAAGAGGTATTGATTTGGTTGGACTCCCTTTCGAAGCTCCCGCTGACAATAGACCTGTTTACTACCGCAGTGGCAACGATATCTTAAACCCTCGCTGGACCGCCAAATATGCTCGTAATTCTAGTCTGGTGAATCGTGTCTTCGGACAAACGGCTTTAAGCTATAAGCCCGTAAATTGGCTGAACCTAACCTATAGACTGGGTATTGATACGTATACAGAGCGTCAAGAGTATGTTGTCAATCGAATTGGTCTGGCCAGTAATGACTACGCTGCCATCAATAACGGAATGTATAGGACGACAGATATTATCAATACCATTTGGGATCACAATGCCTTTGCCTCGGCGAGCTTTGATGAGGTGGCACCAGGTTTAGACTTGAGTGTTACCGCTGGTTTTAACTACCGAGAGGATGATTTTGCCAGAGATGGTCTTGAATCCACCAATCAATTGGTATTTGGTTTTATCGAACACTCCAATTTCACCAACCAATCTTCTGTTAATAGCCTATCCGGGCTTGACATTCAAAATCGACAATTGGAGCGTCTAGTAGCAGGCTACGCCTCCGTTACTTTTGACTACAATAATTACTTGTACTTGAACCTTTCCGGAAGAAATGACTGGTCCTCGACGGTAGAAAAGGAGAACAATAACCTATTTTACCCAAGTGCCAGCTTATCCTTTATTCCTACCGAGATATTTGGATCGAATGACCTCCTTAATTTCTTAAAGCTTAGAGTAGGCTTCGGTACTTCAGCAGGCTTCCCTAGTCCATACAGCACCAGAAGTACGCTTTCCTCCAATGCGCGCCAGTTTGTGAGCCGCGCAGGGACCGTTATCACGACGAATAGCAACGCCACCTTTTTTGAAGACAATGGGGCAGCTGCTACTTTGGGGAACCCGAATCTTAAGCCCGAGCTACACACCGAATACGAATTTGGGGTAGAGGCTCAATTGTTCAAGAATCGTATAGGAATCGATCTTACCATCTACCAACGAAATACCAAGGACCTGATTACGAATGCTCCCTTGGATCCTTCCACTGGTTTCACCAGAACCACCATTAACATCGGAGAAATTCGCAACCAAGGTATTGAGTTGGGCTTGGATATTACACCCGTACAAACCAGCAACTGGAACTGGAATCTGTATACCAATTTCTATGCCTATAACAGTAAGGTGTTGGAATTGGGGCAGGGCCTAGATGAAGTAGGTATTGCCGGTTTTTCCAATCAGGGAAATTTTGCCATTGAAGGTGAAGTATACGGGATCATGAAAGGTTCGGCTATTCTTCGAGATGACCAAGGTCGACCGATCATTGATAACGATGGATATTACACAATTGATGATGAAGTACAGGTGATTGGTAATCCACATCCTGATTTCACTACTTCTGTCACCAGTACCTTGACCTATAAAGGATTTTCTTTATCTGCTCAGTTGGAGTACCGCCACGGAGGAGACATTTTCTCCGGAACTGCCGAAGCCTTATTGGCTAGAGGATTATCTCAGGACACTGATTTTGATCGCACCCAAGCTTTTGTATTGGATGGGGTAATGGCTGACGGGACGCCCAATACAACCATGATCACCGCTACGAATCTGTACTTTGATAATTTTGGATTTGGTCCAGATGAAACCAGTGTGTTCGATGCGACCACGATCAGGATTCGGGATGTGACACTTACTTACTCTTTGCCTAAGAGTATGATCCAAAACACACCATTTGGAGAAGTTTCTATCGCATTAAGTGGTCAGAACCTTTGGTATGACGCAATCAACTTGCCGGAACATACCAATGTGGATACGGATGCACTAGGCTTCGGTGCAGACGGTAATGGTTTAGGTTTTGAATTCTTGAATGGACCTAGTGTTCGTCGTTATGGTGCAAGTTTAAGACTACGATTCTAGATGAAGTTGCAGGCCATTCATCAGTCTAAGCTCCAGGCTTCAGACTTGCGAATTCTATTCCTAAATCTTAAAAAGAGTAAAATGAAGAAAATCAGAAATATATGTTCCTTGCTCCTGTGTTTATTCTTAGTCAACGCATGTGACCTTGAATTACAGCAGGATCCCAATAACCTTTCACCCGAATCTGCCAATGCTGACTTTTTGTTGAATAGCATTGAATGGGGGTTGAATGAGTACTTTTTTGAAATTACCGATTACACCATGGAGGTGACCCGCCTGGTCGCCATGGAACCTCGCTCCGGCACCTATGAAACCGCCTACCAACCGCAGGATTTTGATGATATGTGGGAGCAAGCCTACGTGGGCATACTTAGTGATGCTAACAACTTAATTCCTTTAGCAGAGGAAAAGAGTTTGTTTGTTCATGCCGGGATTGCTCGAACGATTCAAGCATACACCTTGAT
>JAHQWA010000316.1 GCA_019634045.1 Saprospiraceae bacterium | reverse complement strand
GGTTGTGGTGGATCGCTATTCCTGGCAATTTTCTACTTTTATTATACTCTGACCTAGACCTTGCCAGATTGACTGAGCTTAGCATGGCTCCACCCTGGCTACGATATACCGGCTACCTACTCTTCATTCTATCAGCCTTGGTAGCTTTTAGCTGGCTGGTACTCTCAGATATGGCCATTACAGAACGCCATCTGAGGGATATTCCGTTTCTATCTCCCAAAGAGCATTTAGCTATTGAGGATAGTGGCGAACCTACAAAATAGAATGATCGTGGATTACCCAAGGTGGTGATAAACCGACAGGTATGCTCATAGATACCATCAGACTTTGAGGATGCCTGTTGGCTTTCATTCAACCGGTTTAGGCAGTGACTTGCCTCACGGTAAGTTCATCACCGTCTCTGACTGACCGCAAAACATTCAAGTCCATTGCTAGTAGTTTTCCGAAAACGTTTACCGGACTGGCGGCTCGGGCTTCTTGTCCATGACTTACGGGCGTTGGGCCAAAAAACACACAGAAGGCTGGCATCGTAGGCCAATAGGCCAAAGCTCCGATTTCGACAACGGCTTCAGCTTTAGCCTCCAATTGAGCCTCAGCTGGAATGCCAAAATAAAATTCATCTCCCCAAGTCAGGACTTGTGCGGTCACTGGCAAGGAAGCCCAAACACTTCGACCAGTAGGAGTGTCAAAGATTTCTGCTTTCAGGGTGAACAATTCAAACTCTAATTCAATTTGCATACCGAATGTATTAGCGGAAGAATATAACGATGGCTCCCAAAGCCGTCAGTAGAAGAATTAGTTGGCGATAGTGATGCTCTTTAATCTGTTTAACCACCCAAAGACCCGACAAAAATCCAACGATTAGGACCGGAATCAAGCGTAGATTGATGGCAAAAGTGTCTATAGAGATCGTACCCCACACCCAGATATGGAACGGTGCCTTAAAGAGGTTGGTAATGAAAAACAACCAGGCGGCCGTCCCGATAAAGGCCGTCTTCGGCAGTCGCATCGCCAAGAAGAAAACGTTGGAAAACGCTCCTGCTAGATTTCCAATCATAGTGGTAAAACCAGCCGTTAGCCCCATAATTCCAGCAAACCACCATTGTGTGGGTACCTTTTCCGACTTCTGACGATCCCAAAGATACATCATGATCACACTGATAAAGATAATTACGGCCATCCCTCGCTTGAAAACCACCTCTGGCAAGTCTCTCCCCACAAACACGCCTAACAGGACACCAATAACCATCCAAGGCAATAATTTGAGGACCAAAAGCCATTGGGCATCTCGTTTATAATATATCACTGCACAGATGTCCGCCGTAATTAATAGTGGAAGCATAATTCCTGTAGAAGTCTTTCCACCAAACACCAAAGCTAGGATAGTGACATTAATGACAGCTATCCCCTTTAATCCGGCTTTGGAAAGCCCTATTAAAAAGGCAGCTAACATGGCAAAGAGCCAGCTTGTCGTAGATAGCTGAAACTCCGGGGCAAGTTCAAACATGAGGCAGTTTAAGTTGGCAAGCGCCAAAGGTAAGATGGAAACTTCAATCCCTAATCAAAATTCTGCATTCCTTTCAAAATAAAATCAGCAATCTGTTTTTCCAATTCAATCGGATTGATGTTTTCATCCTGCTCAATATACCAGCTGAATAACCATCGAATCGAGGATAGAAAAGAATAGGTCGCAATCTCTAATTGCATTGGTCTCAATTCTTGCTGCTCCATACCATGCTGTATTGTGCTACGGACCATTTGCTCATAGCTACTTCTGTTTTCCAGGAACTCCCTCTGTCGATCTTCCTTCAAATGCTTCCATTCACTAACCAACAAAGCTACCTGGTAGGGATGTGCTGCAGTCAGGCGTACATTCAAGTTCACAATCGCTTTTAGCTTTTCCACAGGGGTATAAGAAGAATCGTATATATCACTTAAGCCGTCGTGGAACTGATGAGCTATTTCAAATACGAGGTCATCCAGCAGCTGTTGCTTCGAGCGGATGTAATTGTAGAGTGTGGCAGCTTCGATATCCAAGGCCCTGGCAATGTCTCTCATCGTCGTAGCCTTGAATCCCTTACCATGGAATAGTTCTAGTGCTGTCTCGATGAATTTTTCTCGCGTTATTTTCCTTTCCATGTCTAGATCAAACTATTGAAGCGATTATCAGAAGAAGGTCAAAATATGCCTTGATTTCTTACACAGCTTGCATGAAAAAATATTTGTTAGTAAATTTACTAACAATTGTTAGTATTCAAAAATTAACAGTATGCCTATTTATCATAAACTGGGAAAAATCCCTGCGAAACGACATACGATTTTCAAAAAACCAGACGGTGGATTGCATTACGAGCAACTGTTCGGCACTATCGGCTTTGATGGGATGTCCTCACTGATGTACCACCTTCATCGTCCCACGATGGTAAAGGAAGTTGGAGTAAGTAGAGATATGAACCCCAAGGTGGCTATCGATCGCAATATGAAATCTTTGAAGTTTATTGGGTTTAATATTGAGGCAAAAGAGGATTACTTGGAAAGCAGGACCCCACTCCTAGTGAACAAGGATATACATATCGGATTGGCGGCTCCCAAGCAATCCCTTACTGGCTACTTCTATAAAAATGCAGATGCTGACGAACTGCTGTTCATCCACAAAGGCTCTGGCACCTTACGAACCCTGATGGGCAACATCTCTTTCGAATACGGAGATTACCTCATTATACCTCGAGGAATGATCTATCAAATCAGCTTCGATACCGATGAGAATCGATTGTTGTATGCAGAATCCTTTCACCCCATCTATACCCCTAAGCGTTATCGCAACTGGTTTGGGCAATTACTTGAGCATTCGCCCTTCTGCGAACGTGACTATAAACTCCCTACCGAGCTAGAAACCTACGATCAAACAGGGGATTTTGTACTAAAAATCAAGAAACAAGGTCATCTGCATGAGTTGATTTATGCTTCTCATCCATTTGATGTAGTCGGTTGGGACGGCTACAATTATCCCTACGGTTTTTCCATTCATAATTTCGAACCCATCACCGGTAGAGTTCATCAGCCCCCTCCGGTTCATCAAACCTTTGAAACCGCTGCTTTCGTGGTTTGCTCTTTCTGCCCTCGTCTGTATGACTATCATCCCAAAGCCATCCCTGCACCCTACCATCACTCCAATATCGATTCAGATGAGATGCTATACTATGTGGATGGAGACTTTATGAGTCGAAATGACATCGATCAGGGATACATCACCTTGCATCCCGGAGGTATCCCGCATGGGCCCCATCCAGGTGCTTACGAACGAAGTATAGGGAAAAAATCTACAGAAGAATTAGCCGTGATGATCGACACCTTCAAACCGCTAATGGTTACCGAAGCGGCTTTAAACATCGAGGATGGTAAATACTACCAGTCCTGGCTAGCACACTAATCACTCAAATCTAGAAGAATATTTACTACTATGTCTGAATTAAATCCTTGGTTGAATATAGCACCTGACTCTGATTTTAGTATTCATAATTTGCCCTTCGGAATTTTCTCCCTCCCGAACCAAAGGCCAAGAGTGGGCGTGGCCATTGGAGAATTTATAATCGACCTACCCGCTGCCAGTCAGGCTGGTGTATTTGCAGGCCTCAATATTCCACCTGTGGTCTTAGAGCAACCACAACTTAATGACCTCATGTTGTTGGGTAAAACCCTTAGTTTGCAAATACGCCATCGTTTGCAACAGCAACTGTGTGATGCGACTTCAGCCCTTAAGGTAGCAGCTGGTGTTTTGGTCTCACGAAACGCAGCCAACATGCACATGCCAGTCCAGGTGGGTGATTATACAGACTTTTATTCCAGCATTGAACATGCCACCAATGTTGGCAAAATGTTTCGGGATCCCGAGAATGCGCTGCTCCCTAATTGGAAGCATATCCCAGTAGGCTACCATGGTCGAGCATCTTCTATCATACCTAGCGGAGAGCCCATTCGTCGTCCGAAGGGACAAACGCTCCCGAAAGGACAAAGCAAACCGGTATTCCAGGCCTCCCAGCGATTAGACTTTGAATTAGAAATGGCATTTATCATTGGCAAGGAATCCAAGCTTGGACAACCCATTTCTACCCAGGAAGCCAATGAGTATATATTTGGAATGGTTCTTTTTAACGATTGGTCTGCACGAGATATTCAGAAATGGGAATATGTACCACTTGGGCCTTTCTTGGGGAAGAACTTTGCTTCTTCGATCTCTCCATGGGTCGTCATGCTAGAGGCACTCGAGCCCTTCAAAGTAGCTGGTCCTATCCAAGATCCCCCCGTCCTCCCCTATCTTGAATACCAAGGCGATAGTAATTACGATATTGATTTGGAGGTGGGGATTGCACCGGAAGGGAAGGAAGAGACGCTGGTTAGTAAATCCAACTTCAAATACATGTATTGGAATATGCAGCAACAATTGGCTCACCATACTGTCAATGGTTGCAATGTTCGAGTCGGAGATATGCTAGCCTCAGGGACCATTAGTGGGCACACGCCAGATTCTTACGGTTCCATGTTGGAATTGTCTTGGTCTGGCAGCAAACCGCTGACATTAGCCGATGGTAGTGCGCGGAGCTTTATTGAAAACGGGGACACCGTCAAAATGCGTGGGTTCAGCCAACGGGCGGGCAAGCGGGTAGGTTTTGGGGAGCTTAGTACGAAGGTACTTCCCAGTCACCCTTGATGTTTCAGCCATTCTCATCTTTTATCTTTATCGGTAAGAATCGGAAACTTAGTCGAAGTTGAGTGGTAATTTAGGTGTAAATATTATTTTTGGCATTCTGTTCTATTTTTGGGCAATAGAGTTGAAGTGCCGACTTCCAAAACGCAAAGCATAAGCATATGAATAAACTGGTCAAGAATGCCACTGAAGCCATTGAAGGAATTCAAGATGGCATGACTCTAATGCTCGGAGGCTTCGGTCTTTGTGGAATCCCTGAAAACTGCATTGCCGCCTTGGCTGAACAAGGCATCAGCGGTCTTACCTGTATCTCAAATAATGCAGGAGTGGATGACTTTGGATTGGGCCTTTTGTTACAGAAACGACAAATCAAGAAGATGATCTCTTCTTATGTAGGTGAAAATGCGGAGTTCGAAAGGCAGATGCTAAGTGGCGAATTGGAAGTAGATCTAGTTCCTCAAGGTTCGTTAGCGGCTCGCTGTTATATGGCCGGCGCGGGAGTGCCAGCATTTTTCACACCTGCCGGTTATGGCACAGAAGTCGCTGAAGGTAAAGAAGTTAGATATTTCAACGGTAAGCCACACATTCTAGAAACAGCGCTTGAAGCCGATTTTGCCATTGTGAAAGCTTGGAAGGGCGATCGTTTCGGCAACCTCGTTTACAAGGGTAGTGCAAGAAATTTTAATCCAGCCATGGCCATGGCTGGAAAGATTACCATTGCGGAGGTAGAAGAAATCGTAGAACCCGGAGAATTAGATCCCAACTTTATTCATACTCCTGGTGTTTTCGTACAGAGGATATTTGAAGGAACGAATTATGAAAAGCGAATCGAACAAAGGACCGTTCGCCAAAAGACACAATCCTAACCATCAAAAATTCGATCCATGCTAGATAAGAAAGGAATAGCACAGCGTATAGCTCAAGAATTACAAGATGGTTGGTATGTGAATTTGGGTATTGGTATCCCAACCTTGGTCGCCAACTACGTTCCCGAAGGCCTCAGCGTTGAATTTCAATCAGAGAACGGCATCTTGGGGATGGGGCCCTTTCCTTACGAAGGGGAGGAAGATGCCGATATGATTAACGCGGGCAAGCAAACCGTGACCCTTTTACCGGGGGCTTCGGTCTTTGATTCGGCGACAAGTTTCGCGATGATTAGAGGTGGACATATCCAGCTGACTGTATTAGGAGCCATGGAGGTAGCGGATAATGGAGATATTGCCAATTGGAAGATTCCAGGCAAAATGGTAAAGGGTATGGGTGGTGCCATGGATTTGGTTGCATCGGCAGAGAATATTATCGTTGCGATGATGCATACCAACAAGAGGGGGCAATCGAAGTTGCTTCGACAATGTTCACTCCCATTGACAGGAGTTAAGTGTGTAAAGCGGGTAGTTACCAACTTAGCCGTTTTGGACATCACATCAGCAGGCTTTAAACTGATTGAAAGAGCGCCAGGGGTGAGTGTGGATGAAATCAAAAACGCCACCGAAGGCCGCCTGGTAGTAGAAGGAGATATTCCAGAAATGCAATTATAGTTTTCGAACGATGGCAAAATCCATCGATAAATAGTAGACAATGGCAGAAGAACAAAAAGAACCAATTAAATGCCTAATCATAGGCTCTGGCCCAGCAGGTTATACCGCAGCAATCTATGCTGCTCGTGCTAATTTGGACCCCGTGGTTTATACAGGGCAAGAACCAGGAGGACAGTTGATGATTACGACTGATGTAGAAAATTATCCTGGTTACCCTAAGGGAATTAGAGGACCTGAGATGATGGATGATTTCAAAAATCAAGCGGAAAGATTTGGAACTGATGTCCGATATGATTTGGTAGAAAAGGTTGACTTGAGCGGCCCTATCCACAAGGCTTGGACCGCTAATGGTGATGAAATTCACGCCCATAGTGTGATCATATCCACGGGAGCAAGTGCCAAATGGTTGGGCTTGGAATCCGAGCAGAGATTGATGAACCAGGGTGTTTCAGCTTGTGCGGTTTGTGATGGCTTCTTTTTCAAAGGGAAAGAGGTTGCCGTTGTAGGAGGTGGAGATACAGCTGCTGAGGAAGCGACCTATTTGGCAAAACTTTGCCCGAAGGTACACCTCTTGGTACGTCGAGATGAAATGCGTGCCTCCAAGATCATGCAAGATCGAGTAATGAAAACTGAGAACATTGTAGTTCACTGGAATACCGTGACAGAGGAGATTCTCGGTGAAGGAGATGTGACTGGCGTACGGGTATTGAATAGAGTAACGGAGGAAAAAAGTGTTATTCCCGTGCAAGGTTTTTTCGTAGCCATCGGGCACAAGCCTAATACTGATATCTTCAAGGGTTGGTTGGATATGGATGATACTGGTTATCTGATCGTAGATCCCGGTACTTCCAAGACGAAGATCAAAGGCGTTTTTGCTAGCGGTGATGCAGCTGATAAGGTCTATCGTCAAGCAGTGACTGCAGCCGGTACCGGTTGTATGGCTGCACTTGATGCAGAAAGATATTTGACAGAGGAAGGTATTATCTAAACCGTCCTCCATCCAAGATACAATCCCGTGTCCTGTTTAGGGCACGGGATTTTTTTGTCACTAAAAGTCTAGCTTAGTGAAAGCATAAACGATACACCTTTCCCAGATTACGCTGAGATACCCCTATACGGAAGAGCACAAAGATCAAATAGTACAAGAGCTGCAAACGGAACACCCCCACCGCTCGATAGCGTCGGGCAGAGGTCACTACAGATTTTCCCAACACCACAAATGCTCCCTGCTGCTTTAGACGTCTCACTAGATCATAGTCTTCCATAATTTCTAAGGATTCATCGAATCCGCACATCGCCTCAAAGATATCTCGCCGCACAAATAAGCTTTGATCTCCGTAGTGAAACCCATCCCAATTAAAACGGGTGAACCAAGAATGACAACGCAAAAACCAATGCTGCCAATCAAAGGATAGGCGGAAGCACCCAGCCAGCTTCTTGGCCTGTACAGCTGCCTCAATTTCAGCTAGAAAATCAATCGGTGGGAAGGTATCAGCATGTAGGAAATACAGGATCTCAGCAGTAGCCCAACGCCCGCCTACATTCATTTGATGGGCCCGTTGTGCTTGCTTACTTTCGAGCACCACTACACCCATTTTCCTAGCTATTTGTACGGTAGCATCTACACTTCCACCATCAACGAGCACGATTTCAACACCTTGATTGCCCCCAATTTGTTCTTGTAGAAAAGGGAGAAGTCTCGTCAAACTTGCCGCCTCATTTAAAGTGGGTATGATGATGCTTAGGCTCATACTGCCTAAGATAGAAAAACAATGGCCGAAGTGCGGTTTGTACTTCGGCCATCATGATCTATGATCTATTATAGACAGTTAATTCCTCTAATTAGGTACAGCCTTGGAGAGATCGGGTTCAATGCCCATATTTTCCCAGACAAAGGCGTAAAGATCGGCTGCCAATTCAATCCGTTGCTTGGTGGATACGGAGCCATGTCCTGCATTGGTTTCAATTCGAATTAAGACCGGATTATCTCCTACATGAGCTTCTTGTAGTCGTGCGGCAAACTTAAAAGAATGGGCAGGAACTACCCGGTCATCATGGTCCGCTGTGGTTACCATAGTAGCTGGATAGCTTACCCCTTCTTTCAGATTATGATAGGGAGAATAAGCTTTTAGATATTCAAACATCTCCGGAGAGTCCTCAGCCGTTCCGTAGTCGGCAGCCCAACCTGCACCAGCCGTAAATTTGTGGTACTTCAGCATATCCATTACACCGACCGCAGGCAAAGCAACCTTAGCAAGATCTGGCCGCTGGGTCATCGTAGCTCCTACCAGCAAGCCACCATTAGATCCGCCAGCAATAGCTAAATAGTCACTAGAGGTATATCCCTCTTTGATCAAATACTCCCCCGCAGCAATAAAATCATCAAAGACATTTTGCTTGTTCATCTGTGTCCCTGCTTTGTGCCATTTCTCCCCATACTCTCCGCCCCCTCTAAGGTTGGGTTGAGCATAGATTCCGCCGTTTTCTAACCAGACGATTCTCGAGGCACGGAAGCTTGGCGTCAGACTTACATTGAACCCGCCATAAGCATACAAGTAGGTAGGATTCTTTCCATTTAATTCTAATCCTTTTTTATACGTTATAAACATCGGAACTTTGGTACCATCCTTACTCGCATAAAAAACCTGCTTGGTTTCGTAAGCAGCGGGGTCAAAGTCAACTTCTGATTGCCGGTACATCGTAGATTCTCCAGAAGCGATATCGTACTTGTAGATCGTGCCAGGGTAAGTGAAAGAGGTAAAGGTATAATACAAGGAGGTATCGTCTTTTTTAGCGCCGAAGCCGCCAGCGGAGCCAATGCCTGGCAATTTCACTTCTCGCTCCAATTTACCATCCCTATCAAACTGCTTAACGGCCGTTTTGGCATCTACTAAATAAGTGGCGAAGAACTTACCTCCACCAGAACTTACACGCAAGACGTTATCCGTCTCTGAGATCACATCTTCCCAATTATCTTTAGTCGGAGCAGACAAATTCAATTTGAGGAGTCTATAATTGGGTGCGTCAATATTTGTATATAAATAAAAGGTTCCCCCTTCATTATCGACATAGGTACAGCGGGCGAAGTAATCATCTTGTATCAGTGTGAAATCCGCATTAGGTTTGCTTAAGTCTTTGATGTATAGTTGAGCTCCACTCGTATTCTGAGCGGCCGTGACTACCAAATACTGCTCATCTTCAGTGACTCGCCCACTTATGTAGCGGTTGGGCTGTTTCTCTCCCCCATAAACCAAGACATCTTCTTTTTGGGGTGTCCCCAATTTATGAAAATACAACTTATGATATTGAGTCTTGGCAGACAACTCGCTGGTCCCTTCTGACTTGTCGTAACTGCTATAGTAAAAGCCTTCTTTGCCTTTCCAGGATACGCCACTGAATTTCACATCAATCAGGGTATCACCGACCACTTCCATCGTTTCCGTATCTATCACAATCACCTTTCGCCAGTCCGAACCACCCTCCGTGATCATATAAGCGGCCAAGCTTCCGTCTTTTGTGAAAATAACGCCTCTTAAACCTACTGTACCATCTTCTGAAAAAGTATTCGGATCCAAGAAGACCTTCGGTTCTGCCTCTTTTTCTCCCTTGGGGCTTCGGTATAAAACACTATGATTCTGTAGGCCATCATTCTTATAGAAATACTCATAGGTACCCTCCTCAAAAGGAGCAGACACTTTCTCATAGTTCATTAATTCTTCGATTCGCCCTTGCAAGTTCGTTCGAAAGTCAATACCGTTGAGGTAGGCACCTGTCACTTCATTTTGAGCGCTGACCCAAGCCCCCGTTTCAGCCGAAAGATCATCTTCTAGCCATTGGTAGGGATCGGCGACCTCCGTGCCATGATAAGTATCAACATGTTCATTCTTGGTCGTTTCCGGATAATTAAGGTTGCTTGTTTCTTGATTTTGGTTAGTCTTACAGGCCGTCAATAAAGAGAGCGTAAGCCAAGAAAAGAGTGCTATTCGTTTCATAAGCCATTTGATTGATAAGAAATCTTTAATATGGCAGAAATAAGGTGTGCCGCCCTCCATGGTGAACAGCCGACGCCCAAAGCGCAAGGGCCTGAGCGCTCATTTCTGCCTAGCATTATGTCGACTAAGATAAAGTATATCTATCAATACAGGCGCTTGCTTCGGCTCAGAGTTCTATACATTAGCAGGATTACACTAAGTAGTCCTACCTTTTGTTCCAGGAACTGACGGACCAAAGCAATTTGTTATCCCTACGCCACCTGAAGCCTGATGTAGCTGCCAGACAAATAAGTGCATACTGTACATCCAATACCATTATTTAATTGTTTAATTTATCGTGTAGAAATCAGAACTAATCCCTAAAATCTGACTCACCTTATGCAGCATTACGAACATTTAATTCTTGGCACGGGCCAAGCGACTGGAACCTTGCTAGGAAAACTAATTCCAACCGGCGCATCTATAGCCGTTATTGAAGAAGCTAAGGTAGGCGGGAGTTGCGTTAATTTTGGTTGCACCCCCACCAAGACTTTAGTAGCTAGCGCAAAGGCTTTGTTTCAAGCCAAACGTGGAGATTTTTACGGATTTGAAACGGGGGAAATCAAGGTAGATTACGATAAGATTCGGGCACGCATGAACGCGGTGCGATCAGCTAGTAACACCGGCCTGACCAATTGGATGGAGAGTTCACCAAACGTTGATCTTATCAGAGGTCGAGGCTCCTTTGTAGGGCCAAAAATAATAAAAGTCGGTGCAAAGCTAGTCACTGCTGAAAAGATCTACATTAATGTAGGAACCCGTCCTAGAGTACCAACCATTGAAGGAATTGATGGGGTTGATTGGATGGATAGCGCCAAGTTGCTGGACAAAACCGATCTACCTGACAGGCTCATCATAATTGGTGGCGGATATATAGGAGCAGAATATGCGCAAGTTTACCGTCGCTTTGGTGCTAGCGTTACCCTCATTCAAGGAGCTGATCAACTCATGCCTAGAGAGGATAAAGATGTAGCTTCAGCGATACAGGCGTTCTTGGAGGAGGAAGGCATTGAAATCCTCTGCCGTGCTAAAGCGCGAGCCGTAAAGCAAACAGACAAGGGGATAGAGCTAGCCATTTCCCTTGATGGTGAGGATAAAACGATATACGGGACAGACCTACTCATTGCTACCGGTCGGATTCCCAATAGCGATACCTTGAACCTCGAGGCGGCAGGAATTGTCACTAATCAGCGAGGATATATAGAAGTGGATGACTATTGTAGGACGGCGGTGGAAGGTGTTTTTGCCCTGGGTGATGTAAATGGTCATGGGGCTTTCACCCACACTTCGGTAAATGATGCTGAAATCGTGCTAGATCACCTCTTTGGCGGGACTCGGAGCATTTCTCAACGCAAGCTGGTGTATGCCTTATTCACAGATCCTCCACTAGGCAGAGTGGGCATGAGTGAAAAAGAGGCCCTAGCCAGCGGCAGGAAGGTTCTAAAAGCGACTCGTCCGATGTCACGCATTAGCAGAGCCAAAGAAATGGGTGAGACCAAGGGTTTTGCGAAATTGTTGGTGGATGCGGAAACTGACTTGATTCTCGGAGCTTCTATACTAGGAGTTGGAGGAGATGAAATTATAAATATGTTTGCAGCGATCATGCACAGCGGCATTGAATGCCGGAACTATCGTCGTGTCGTATTGGTGCATCCCACTGTTTCAGAATTGATGCCTTGGATATTGGACGGCATCAAAGAAGCGCGAGCAGAGTAGCAATTGCTGGGTCTATACGTAGGAGGTACTCCGACAATTATTGTTGTTCCCACATTCCTAGCTTGTGCAGCTAAGCCTGTGGGAACAATTTATCAGTGACTAGTTTTTTCGTTTCTTGCGCACGGTCGTAGTGCGCTTCTTTCCGGCTGTTTTACCGTTTCGGCTCTTAGCTTTGGTCGTAGTCGTCGTTCTCCTTTTACCAACTGCAGCACCATTTTTCGTCTTTGCACCTGCCGCTCTTGTAGTGGTACGTTTGGTAGCGGTGCCACCATTTCGTCCTCTTACCTTGGTCGTAGAAGTAGTGGTACGTTTGGCAGCTTTGGCTCCACCTGCACCTTGAGCCTTACGCGTGGTCGTAGTGGTTCGACGAACGGCCGTCCCTCCTTTGCTGTTGCGCACGACTGTCGTTTTTCTGACTACCGTAGTAGAAGTACGGCGGCGAGGAACATATACATTATGAGCTCTAACTACTCGGTGGGTGTTCACCACTCGGAAACTGGTTCGATAAGGTCTCAGACCTACATAGAAAGTTGAGAAGGGACGTGGACGCCGAGGACGCCACCCACGTGGATACACTCTCCAGCTAAAGGGAGAAACCCAAACCCGATATCTTGGTCCGTATACAAACCGTACCGATGGCCAAAACCAAACATTGACTACCACACGTTTAAAAGCTATGATATCACCAGGGCCACGGCCTTGAGAATCATCCGCTTCTACATCAAATGGCTCAACTATCTTTGATTCACCAAAGACCTCTTCATCTCCGATGATTTGCAGAATAGCGTTTTCAGCACCAGTTTTTTCAATCTCAATCACAGCCAAGTCTTGGCTTTCCGTTTCGCTAACTGGAACTTGGAGGACAATGGCATGGGCATCCCCATCCATGTGGTCAATTACCCGGATATAGTCGATATCTCCATCCTCATTCAAGTCTAAATTATTAACCTGATTGCTTTCCTTGTTCAAGGCTTTTTCAAAGTCCTCCATTGATTTCGCGGCTTTGAAAAGACTGAGGGCACCTTCCAAGCTAAAGTGGTCACCAGCATACCCGGTTTCTTCCATGGCCTCATCGGTTTGGGCCTGTATACTTGTTACTAGAAAACTAAATACTAGCAGAGGGATGACTAAAAATGACTGTAGCTGTCGCATAATTGTTTTGTTTGAACTCCAGATCATGTCTAACTGGAGGAAATGAAGCAAATTGTTTTTTGGGGACTGATTGTACTGCAGTATAAATTCCCTTTTGCTCCTTAGATATATATCTGGATCAAAGGTTTAATTGCAAGGGGAAAGATGTATATCTTTTTTCCATTTACGACTTCAAGCAGCGCCTTAATCTTACTCATTATCAAGCTTTTGTATAAAAACCTGGCTTATCAGAAAAAACTTCCGGAGATGTAGGAAAATTAATTATTTTGGAGAGATAAATCTTACTTGATCCAATTAATATACAACATTTTCGATTCATATTCACCTCAAAATGAGTAGACTCACTGCCTTGCTAGCCCTATTTTTCTTATGCCTAAGCCTAAGTCCAGCATCTTCTCAAATTACCACAGACACGCTAACCATTGGCTACACTCGTGCCGCTCCATTCATCCTATTAGAGGAGGAGGATCAGCTAAAAGGGCTAAGTGTGTGGTTGTGGGAGAAAATTGCAGAAGACTTGCAAATTCCCTATGAATTCAAATTGATGGGTTTCAATGATATGTTGGAAGCGCTGAAGGATGGGAGTATAGACGGCAGCATTAACCCGCTTACCATTACCAGTGATCGCAGTAAGTACATGGACTTTACCCACTCTTTTTTTGTGTCCAACTCCACCGTCGCCATTAGGAAAAACTCTTCTTTCCAGAAATTCATCAACTATGCTCGGTCAATCTTGTCACTAAACTTTCTTAGCGGTCTGTTCATTCTGATGATTATCATCGGACTATTTGGCTTAGCTGCCTGGTGGTTTGAGCGAAAACACAATGACACTCAATTCAGAAAGGGTTTGGCGGGTCTGTGGGATGGTCTTTGGTGGTCAGCGGTGACTATGACTACCGTAGGCTATGGAGACAAGTCCCCTAAAAGTACCGGGGGAAAAGTAATCGCGTTAATCTGGATGTTCACCGCCCTACTCTTCATTTCCGGATTTACCGCTAGCATCGCCTCTACCCTAACGGTCAATCAATTAAAGTGGTCTCCTCAAGGCATCAATGACTTTAAGGATCAAACGGTTGGTTGTATCAATGCCTCAGGTACTTTGGACTACCTGGATACGCACTTCTTTTCAGCAGTAGAACGATATAGCGGATTGGCAGAGGGACTCATAGCCTTAAAAGAGCAAGAGATTGAGGCCTTTCTATATGATGAACCGATTATGAAGTACCGGATAGCCAATGATCCTGACTATCAAGCCTTGGAAGTGCTGCCGGTAAAATTTGATCTACAATTTTATGCATTTGCTTTCCCCAAGGCACGTTACGAAGTAAAGGAAAGGGTTTCACAGAAAATACTGGAGTACACGGAAAACATCGAGTGGCGACTAATCTTGGCTGAGTACGATTTAAGTCAGCTGTAGACGTGATAGCCGAATTCCTCCGCCCAGTCAGTCCATCAGTAGTTTCGTTGCATGGCGAAGATCGCTTCTATCTTACGATGGTTCTCTTGCCCTAAGTAAAGCTTCAAAATATTGCCAGTGTTCTGGAAGAATCTCAAAGGTTACGAGCTTAGCTTCGTCGTCTAGCTGTCTGATGACAATCGAATCTTGAAAGAACGGGTCGGCTTCAAATGCCCTCACCTCTTCCTTGGACATGGGTCCTCCTTGGTAAGTTAAAGTTTGCTGGCTAGCTAGAGATAGTTGATCATGATAAGTGGAGTCAATAGCACAAAGATACCGCTTAGCTGCTACATGATTCTTTACCGTCGCCTGTATTCGGGCTGAAAAGCCGCGCTCTTGTAGAAAAGATTCTCCCCAATGATCATGGGCTTCGATACCGTATTCGCCCATTTTCTCGTGTTCCTGATTCAAAGATAAGGGATAAAGGTGTCCAATATCGTGCAGGAAGGCGGCCAAAATCATTTCCTTCTCTAAGCCTTGGGCTTTTGCCAGCAATCCAGCCTGAATAGAATGGGAATTCACACTGAATCCTTCGCCATATTCCATGTGGCCGAATTGTTGGAAAAGATTAAGTACTTCGTCTACTATAGGGCTAGTAGTCATATCTTACCAGTTTAAAAATAGGTGGAAACCTAAAAATGCTAATTGTAATTATTTACCATAACCCTATACTGTATCTACTCACTGATTTTAATTGGACATGGCGGCTTTTCGTTTGGCCTTCATCTGTGCGTAATAGCTACTAAATAGTCTTCTGGCAATCATGACCTTCATTATCTCGTTTGTTCCGCCATAGATGCGAGATACTCTACTATCAGCAAAGGCTCTGGCAATCGGGTATTCCCAGATATAGCCATAGCCACCATGTAATTGTAAACAGTTATCCAAGATCTCGAATTGAGCATCCGTGGCTGAAAACTTAGCCATAGACGCCTGTTCCGCCGTCAGTTTATGCTCAGCCAACAAGGCAGTACATTTATCTACGAAAACTTGGTGAATCTGCAGTTTAGTGGCCATTTCGGCCATTTTGAATTGGGTATTTTGAAAACCAGCGACGGCTTGACCAAAGGCGGTACGTTCACTTGTGTATTTAATGGCATCTTCAATGGCCCCTTCACAGGCCCCGATAGCTTGCAAGGCGATGGTAAGTCTTTCCCTCGGAAGTTCAGTCATCATGTAGATGAATCCCTTGCCCTCTTCTCCCAACAAATTCCCTTTGGGCACCTTGACATCTTCAAAGAACAATTCGCAGGTATCACTGGTCTTTAGTCCAATCTTTTTAAAGGGTTTGCCTTTTGAAAAACCTTCAGCATCAGCATCTACCACCAGTAAGCTTATCCCTTGCTGTGGAGTGTTCGGCCGAGTTTTACACGCAACAATGGTGAAGTCCGAAGTATAACCTATCGTAATGAAAGTTTTGGAACCATTTAATAACCAATAATCGCCCTTATCCACCGCATTGGTCATGATAGCTTGCACATCGCTACCCGTACTTGGTTCAGTCATTCCCAGAGACCCTATTGCCTCGCCCGTCGCCATCTTTGGCAGGTATTTTTGCTTTAACTCTTCCGTTCCATAGCGCTCAATGTACGGGCCAACAATATCGGAATGCATGGAAATCCCTGGAGAATCAGCAAAGGCTCTCGACATTTCTTCGATCACCAGCGCACTGAATGAAAAGTCAAGGCCACCACCTCCATAAGCTTCACTCAAGCTTAAGTTCAATAGTCCCAGTTCCCCCGCTTTAAGCCAAGCCTCTCGTGAACAAAACCCTTGTTCTTCCCATTCCTCGCGGTAAGGTAGTACATGCTGTTTGAGGTATTCTCGTACCGTTTCCCTGAGCATTTGGTGTTCTTCGGTATCGTAAACATCTCTCTTGATCTTCAAATCTTCGTACATCTATTTGTTTTTTGATTCTCTGAATTTGGTCAAAGAAGGATATTTTGAGCATTCCTGTAAGGTCTATTTACAGACGTTCAATGTTTCCAAGAAAAAGTAATTTCTGTTGTAAGCAAGATACCATTAATACCACTCCTTTTCAAGTGATCTGTCTGCCAGTTATAGACAGAAATGACTTACAACTGGCCAAGTGTTTTCTTAATGGCTGATTCTTTCGAAATCTTTCATCCTAATGGTATCTTTGCCTTTTCAGCAAGAAAACCAATGGACCTCCCTCTGATCATTTGTAAAAAATACTAGGTATGAAAAAACAGCAACTCTTTCTGTTGACACTTTTGCTTCATTGCGTTATCCTTCAGCTTCCGGCACAGAATACGGTCGGGCTCCTCTCTTACGAGCCTTCTCTTACTTACGACGGCTATAACTTGATTTACCCTCACAATCAACCCAATGTTTATTTGCTAGATAACTGCGGTGAGCTTGTGCATGTATGGGAAGATAGCACCCAATATCGTCCAGGAAACACGGCCTATCTCCTAGCCGACGGAAGATTACTGAAAACCAAACGGGCCTCATCCGTCGTAAATGATGCGATTTGGGCAGGTGGTGGAGGTGCTATCGTTGAAATAAGAGACTGGGACAATAACCTGGAATGGTCCTACACGATCAATAACGATACCGCAAGGCTACATCACGATGTAGAACCCTTACCTAACGGAAATATCCTAATGATTGTTTGGGAGTTGAAAACTGAGGAAGAAGCAATACAAGCTGGGCGTGCACCCAATACCCTGGATAATAATGAGTTGTGGCCAGATTACATAATAGAAGTCGACCCCAGCACTGACGAGATCGTCTGGGAATGGCATTTTTGGGATCATTTGATCCAAGATATTGATCCCAGCAAGGACAACTATGGTGTGGTAGAAGATAATCCCGGGCGCTTGGATATCAATTTCGATGATGACGGGACCGCGGATTGGCTGCATTGCAATTCCATAGATTACAACCCAGAAATGAAGCAGATACTACTAAGTACTCCTTTCCTCAATGAGGTGTATATCATTGATCATTCCACCAGTACAGAACAAGCAGCCGGTGACATTGGTGGCTTAGGTGGAAATGGGGGTAACTTCATGTTCCGTTGGGGAAACCCACAAGTTTATCGCGCGGGAGTCGAGGAAGACCAGAAGCTTTTCAACAATCACGATGCTCATTGGGTACTTGATTTCGTGGATGAAATGCATCCTCAATTTGGTAAGATTGCAATCTTTAACAATCAAGCCGGACCAGATTTTTCTACCGTTAATACGATTAACCCCTCCTGGGATATGTACTCTTGGAGCTATCTGCTTTTCGATGGGCAGTTCGGCCCTGGCGCATTTGACGTGACCATCACCCATCCTGAACCAACCGCTTTATATTCAACGGGCTTATCTAGCGTTCAATTTCTTCCCAACAATAATGTCTTGATCTGTAGCGGCCGATTTGGCTACAATGTTGAATTAACTCCTGACAATCAAGTGGTATGGGAGTACAGGACGCCTTTGGATGGAGGCCAAGCTGTTGCACAAGGAACCGAATTGAGTATTAATAATAACCTTACCTTCAGAATAGATCGTTACCCTGGCGATTACGCTGCCTTCGCTGATAGGTCCCTTGATCCGCTGGGTTGGATTGAATTGGAACCCGACTCGACCTTTTGTGGGCTGATTCTTCCTACGACAGATCTAATGAAGGACTACAGTCTAAATGTCTACCCGAACCCTGCCACCAATATGTTGACCATAGAATGGCAAGGCGGGGTGTATGTCAATATTGAAATCTTTGATATTCTGGGTCGCAGAATTGATTATTTCAGAGCAACTGGTGGGCGAAAATACCTAGACATCAGCCAGTGGCGTGAGGGTGTATATGTGGTGCAGATTGGAGGGGTCCAGAGTAGAAAGATTGTGGTTAGATAAGCCTTATGGCAGGAGGGGCAAGAGACCCTCCTGCCATAAACTTATAAAGTTATTGCTCCACGAATCGAATTCCAACTTCCGCTTTATACTTGTCCCATTCAGCTAGTAATTCGTCCCGTTTGGTTGGATTCTGCAAGGATAAATCAACTCGTTCTCCAGGGTCAGTGGCCAAGTTGAAGAGCCGAAAACGTGTTTTATCATGGGCTCCTCCGGAATTAACTAACTTCCAGTTTCCTTTGCGCACGTAGGCTTGACCACGATGCTCCAAGGCAAATACTTCTTCAGCAGTATGAGGAATGTTTTGCTCACCTTTCCAATAGGAAAGCACTGATTTTCCGCGTAGGGGTGCCACCGGGTTTCCGTCAACCTCTGCCGGGTAGCTGGCTCCAGCAATTTCCAAAAAGGTAGGAGCAAGATCCAGAACCGTAAAATGCTCCGACTTTACGGATCCTTTAGCACTCCCTGGGATTCCACTAACAATCATCGGGGAAGCGAGCCCGCCTTCGTAGGCTTGCCCTTTATATCCATTGAAGGGAGCCATAGCAGCCTGTGCCCAGCCATTTCCATAAGAAACAAAGGAGGTCATCAACCCCATATCTTCGTAACGATTGTCATATTGAGCTCGGATATACCGTCCCAAAACGGGGTGTTCAAACACATTCTCTGGACCTGCACCATTATCTGAAGCCACGACAATAATAGTATTATCATACAAGCCAGATTCTCGTAAGGTTTGAATCAGGCGACCAATATTATCATCCAGATGATCCAACACCGCCGCATAGAGCTCCATCTCCCGTGTATCGCGCCGCTGTTCCTCAAAAAACAGGTTATTCCATCTCTTAAAGGTATTCATCGGTAAGGGTACTACTTGATTAGCAGGAATGATCCCCTTGTTCTTGAGCCCTTGAAAGCGTTTCTGACGCAACACATCATAACCTTCATCATAGAAGCCCTTATACTTGTTTCTATATTCCAACGGTGGTTGCAGTGGCCAACGGGGTGCCGTGTAAGAAACCATGGCAAAAAAAGGCCGACTCTCCTTGGCATTTTTATCCAGGTAACTGATGGTTTGATCGGTGTAGAAATCGGTGGAATACGTCCCCTCTGGATAAGGTATATTTCGGCCGTTATTGGTGAAATGACTGGTCGTATCAGAGCCGTATAGGCCTAAGCCCACATTGTTGTACTGATTACTTATCTCTTCTAACAACACCCAAGAGTCTTCAAATCCTTGTCGTTTAGGATTACTTTGCACCTCCATTCCTAAATGCCACTTTCCGGCAATGCAAGTATAGTATCCTGATTCTTGTAATAGTTTGGGGAAACTTACAACCTGGTCAGAGAATTCGTATTCGTAACCTGGCATTCCCCTGTAGGCCTCATGCAAAGGATTCAGCACACGACCATGTCCACTAATGTGATTGTCATTTCCGGTCATTAGCATAGCTCGTGTGACTCCACCAATCGGTGCCACTCGGAAGCCGGCGTATCTAACACCCCTCGATGCCAATGAGTCTAAGTTCGGTGTAGGTATCTCTCCACCAAAACTTCCCAGGTCGGAATAGCCCAAATCATCGAGCATGATCAGTAGGATGTTTGGTCGAGGATCCCTTTCAACCTCTTTCTGATTTGGAGGCTTGGGCTGACAGGAAAATATCAGTAGTATGGAAGTGATAAAAATGCTTAAGGTAGTGTTCCTCATAAGTTAAAAATTCAACTCAAATCGATCTTAGGACAGCAACTATCCGTTGCTGATCGTGTTTTGTAAAAACTGTCGGATATCCTGCATCATCTCCTGACTCGCCTTCACAGTAATCTTGGGCAGGTTTAGAAAGGCATGAATAGTTCCTTTATAGTCTTTGTAGAAAACGGAATTCCCCGCTTCCTTCAATCGCGTGCTGTAATCTGCTCCTTCCCCTTTCAAGGGATCATACTCTGCGGTACTTATATAGGTAGGAGGAAGACCAGCGAGATTCGCTGTCAAAATCGGAGACATCAACGGGTCTTCAACATCCTCAATACTTCTCCGGTAATGGTTCACAAACCATTGCATCTGCGGTTTTGTCAACAGGTAGCCTTCCGCAAATTGATCTATGGTAGGGTTAATTAGTCGGCCATCAACGGTCGGGTATATCAATACCTGAGCACTAATTTTCGGGCCATTATTATCCCTGGCCAAAATCGCGGACACCGCCGCTAAGTTACCTCCAGCACTATCCCCCATCACCACCAGCTTTTCAACATCAGCTCCTAGCCGACCCGCTTGTTCAGCAGCCCAACAACAAGCATCATAACAATCATGTACGGGGATAGGAAATTTAAACTCTGGAGCTAATCGGTATCCAACAGACACCACCACTGCCCGGTTCTGCTTAGCAATTCTACGGCAGGCCTTATCATGGGTTGCTATACTACGAGTGACAAACCCTCCTCCATGGTAAAACACGATCAAGGGTAAATGTTTTTCTTCAACTGCCTGGTAGATGCGAACAGGGATCTGTGAACCCTCTCGCACTGGGATTTCCTCATCCCATACCTTGGCCATGGGTTCGGCAGGATAATCTATCAAACGATCTACCTTTTCAAATTCTCGCTGATTAATCTTGCGAACGGTAGGAGCATCTAACTTAGAATAGTCTAATTGTTTGGCTATATAATTCAAATAGAATAGAAGTAGCCTCAACCTTAGGGGCATTTTTTCTCATGTTTTACTGGCTCTCGGGTAAATCGCCTAGGACCTAAGTCTCACCCGAAAAGGAATTTTCACTTGCAAAAATGCTAAATATCACCGATAAAATCGGACCTCCGTGGTATTTTGTGTCAACAGCTCAAAGACTTCGACTTCAGATCAGTTTCGTCCTCCTCTTTTACCGGTAGTGGGTAAAGTTAAGAAAATAAGTCTTAGGAGATCCTCTCCTTTGCATCGGACACGAGATTCAGACTTGACGCACTGAAAATCCTTGATCATTAAAAGCAACAATCACCGTTTTTCGCGGAGAACGGTATTCTACGCCCTGGTCACTCACTACTTCGATCGTGTTTGGCAAAGCCATATAGACTGACCTCACTTCTCGCAAATAGCGATCTATCTCTTCTGCCGGTAGATTCTTTAGGTGTGTTCTAAAAACCGTAGTCTTCTCTAAGGCCACCTTTACCCATTTTCTTGCCCGCCAGGCCCACCACATATAAATACCATCCACTACCCTACCAAAGGCCATGCCATACCACACTCCAATGGCGCCAAAGCCCATGTAAATGGCGAGAACCCAGGCGGAAATTATGGTTAGTAGATTTCTACCTATAAGGGTACTAATCATGGCTGGACGAGTATCACCTGCCCCTCTTAGCGTCCCAGTGATCAAGATGGCGACTGCCGTCACAGGCAAGAAAATCGTATTGACTCGAAAGTAACTCAAGCCTCCTTCTAACACGGTCGGATGAGCTGTTGGGTCAAATAAGAGAATTATTTCTTCGGCAAATAGGATCATGGGAGTCACCAAGATACCCATCACCAGGATACCCAATACAATCATGATGTTACCTTGATCGTAAGCCTCCTGCGTTTGCCATCGCCCCAAGGCCTGCCCCACCAGACTAGTCCCTGCTACATTTAAACCGACCACAGGCTGTGCTGCCAAAGATTCAACTTGCCAACCAATCGTTAATACAGCCGCACCGTAGGTCCCTAATTCTGTAGCCGTTACGATACCAATGGCAACCAAACCACCTGCATGTCTCAACCATCCCTGGATTCCGGACGGAACCCCGATAGCCAAAATATCTTTAATCAATGGCCAACTAGGCCACCAAGAACCTGATAAGATCTTGATTACATTTCGCCCAGAATAGAAAATGGCAAAGCCAATAATCACCACAATAACGCGTGCTAGTACGGTACCAATTGCTGCTCCTACTAGGCCGTAAGCGGGTATGATCCACCAGCCGAAAATGAAGCAGTAGTTGAATACTATATTTAGCACGACTGTACCAATGGTGAGCAATAAGGGAGTAAAGGTATCCCCTGCACCTTGCATGAGCCGATCCATGATGATATTCAGCGTCAGGAAGGGAGTCCCGATGAAGATAATCGTGAGATACTGATAACTCAATTCAATCACTTCTTCCTGACCTCCATTTTCCATAGCCGATAATAAGGAGGGAGCAACCGCAAAGCCTAAGACTGTCAAAAAAATCGAGAGCAGTAAACCAGAAACAATCCCTTGTCGTGTTACTAGACTCATCCTAGTTTCATCTCTAGCACCTTTAGCTTGGGCGATCAGACTCATCGCCCCGCCAGAAACAGACAATACTGCAATCAACAGCATTAGGCGCAAAGTATTCCCCATTCCTACTGCCGCAATCGCCAAAGGTCCCAGCCTTCCCACCATAATGGTATCAATCACAGTGACAGAGGTCTGCAACAGGTTAGTCAGCAGTACGGGAATGGAAAGGCGCCAGATGTACTTGAGCAATTCTGGTTTAGGCATGGACAGCCTAGCTAGGCTCTTTGTTTGCCGACAAAGAAAAGGAATTTAAAACAGAAATGGAGAACGCAATGCACTTCAAGCGCAGAAGCCACCTGTTCTTCCAATGACCTTAGCCTAAGACTGCAGTCAAGGCAGCCAGCATAGCCAAGTTGGCCGCTCTAGTTCCAATCGTAACCCGGACACAGCCCTTGGCTCCAAAGTTCTCAACGGGACGTACCATAATGCCCTGCTCTAGCATTTTGGCTTCAAAATCCTTAGGCGACATGGGCGGTCGAAGCAGGAAAAAGTTTCCTTGAGACTTCCAGTAGTGGATCGGTAGTTGATCTAAGTGTTGGTATAAGAAGTTTCTCTCGGCCTGAATTAGATCTACCGTTTTTTGTAAAAAAGCTGTATCTGATAGCGCGCCAATAGCGGCATTGAGGCTCAGAGCATTCAGGAGAAAAGGTCTATGCAATTGCCGAATGTATCGAGCAAGATCCGGATGGGTATAAGCATACCCTACTCGTAATCCCGCTAATCCATAGGCCTTCGAAAAGCTATTGACACCAATGATATTCTTGTGCTGCAGTGCGTAAGGCAAGGCGGTGGTGTAATCCGCCTGGTCAGTAAATTGGAAGTAGACTTCATCCAACACCACCACGACGTGGGCAGGAATTTCCTGCAAAATATACTCCAGCGTTTCTTTGGAGATATAGGAGCCCGTCGGATTATTAGGACTAGTAAGGAAAAGTAAGCGAGTTTTTTCATTGATCGCCTCTAGTATCTCCCGTACGTTAAGGTCAAAGTTTGGCTCCAAGAGTTTGATGTCCAACACCTTAGCCCCCATCTTCTCAGAAAAAAGCCGGTAAGGCATAAAAGTTGGGCTAGCAATGATCACCTCCAGGCCCGGATCTAAGAAAGCACGGGCAATTAACTCCAATATCTCAGAACCACTGTTTCCCGTAAAGAAATGATCAGCTGACATGGGGGCTCCGTAAAAACTTGCCAGCGCCTCCCTCAACCTAGCATCCGTTTGATCCGGATATTCATTCAATTTTTGCAAATGATCTTGGATCGCTGCTATCGCCTTGGGTGAAGAACCGAGCAGGTTTTCATTGCTGGATAGCTTATAAATCTTCCGGCCATCTACAGCTTTCGGTTTCGCCTTTCCTCCAACGTAATCTGACTGTATAGTCAAATGCGATTTGAAGATATTGATGTTCGTTTTGATATCGGACATGAAGCGTCTTAATTTACAAATAGAGCTTGCCTTGAAAGCCGGGTATCACTTTCAAGGCAAAGTTTTTTTCAGTTGGAATAAAGCGCTACTATAGCGTTCCCCTCAATTCTTGTTCCCGTTCCAAGGCCTCAAAAAGAGCTTTAAAGTTACCCTTTCCAAATGAATTGGCCCCCTTTCTTTGGATGATCTCAAAGAACATAGTTGGGCGAGCCTGGACGGTCTTGGTGAAGATTTGCAATAAATAGCCTTCATCATCACGATCTACCAAGATGTTTAGCTCTTTCAAGGCTTCTATGTCCTCGTCGATCCGCCCTACCCTTTCCGTCAAGGCATCATAGTAGGTATCTGGCACTTCGAGGAATTCCACGCCTCTTGCTCGCAAAGCAGCAACCGTGCTAATGATATCGTCCGTAGCCACGGCAATATGCTGTACCCCTTCCCCTTCGTAGAAGGTCAAATACTCTTCTACCTGTGATTTCTTCAAGCCGGGAGCCGGTTCATTGATTGGGAACTTGATACGCCCATTCCCATTGCTCATTACCTTGCTCATCAAGGCCGTATATTCAGTCGATATTTCTTTGTCATCGAACGATAAAATCTGGGCAAAACCCATTACTTCCTCATAAAACTTGACCCAGCGATCCATTTGTCCAATGGAAACATTACCCACCATATGATCGATATACTTCAGACCAATAGCTTCTGTAGTAAATCGAGGAGTTTCCCATTTCTTAAAGCCAGGTAGGAATTCTCCTTCGTAGTTTTTCCGCTCGATAAATACATGCAATACCTCTCCATAGGTGCGAATCGCTGATTTTACGACTTCACCGAATTCGTCTCTTTCAACCATAGGTTCCATGGCTGGAGTAGCTCCTCTTCTGACCGTTTCTGCAAAGGCATAAGAAGCATCATCCACCCACAAGGCAATTACCTTAACCCCATCTCCGTGTTTGTCAATATGCTTACCAATAGCGGTTCCACTCACCAAAGGCGATGTCAGCACTAAGCGGATCTTATCCTGTACAACCACATAAGATTCCATTTCACGGGAGCCTGTTTCTAGACCTCTATAGGCTAACGGTTGAAAACCGAAGGCCGTTCGATAATAATGCGCCGCTTGCTTCGCATTACTAACATATAATTCAATATGATCTGTGCCATTAATCGGCATAAAATCAGCGGCAGCATCAAAAAGTTTAGGCAGATCTTGAGTTAGGACTGACATATATTTCAGTTTAATTGCTTTATTAATAGTTGTCATGACAAATATATTTCCTTTCTCATAGATCTGCAAGAAGATTCGTCGAAAAAACTGGAGAATCTTTTGGTCAGCTGGGACCAATCCCTTTACACAAGGAAGAACCGGCTAGCTTCCAGGTTTTAGACTTAGATTGTCAAAGACTTGATTGAGGATGCGGAGAAAATTAGAATAATCTTCATCGGTAAGTTGTTGCCAGCCTTTTTCTCGCAAGGCTGCCACAGCCGGCTGGACCTTTTCCACGGTCGCCTGCCCTTTTTGGGTTAAAAAAATCTTGTACCGCCTTCGATCATTGGCAAACCTTTGCCGTTCGACCAGGCCTTTCTTTTCGAGCAGATCGATAATCCTAGAGACCGTTGGGGCATTCTTATAGCTATCGCCGGCCAATTCGGTTTGCGATTGTCCATTCCGTTGGTATAAACTATCCAGCATCACCCACTGTTCGGGTGTGATATCGACCCCCAGTTGAGCGAAAGCTTGCAGATAACCAAGTTTAACAATCCGAGTTGTTCTTTCGAGGTGATAGCCTATTTTTTTGGCTGCATCTGTTTTTTCCATAATTCCCGTTAAAGCGCTGGTTTACAATACAGGTTTTCTAAAATCAGCTTTTGCGCTCCTTTTTTAGCAATGGGAATGTCGCCCACAGACCTAGGATCGGGCCTGGCACCAACCAGAGTAATGCCCAATCAACTTGGCCATTCAATTGGGTTTGTTTAAGGATTTGAATGCTAAAGATCGTAATACTAAAGCCGATACAGGTGGAGATGGTTAAGGCGGATCCCACCCATTCTTTCGGTGCTGTCCTAGCTGTCAAGGTAGAGAACTGTGGTGAATCTCCCACCACGCTAATGCCCCAAATTAACAAAAAAATAAAAAACAAGAGTGGAGGTAGTGTATATATAAATACAGAAAGAAGGCAACAGACCAGGGAAATGCTGAGTAGAAAGAAGGCCACCTTAGCGCTGCCTCTCTTGATGGAAACATAGCCTCCAATCGTACAACCCAAGAAGCCTGAAGCGATAATCAAAAAGGACCAGAAGGAGATATCAAAAGCAATTGTAGTATTGCTTTCCATGTAATGAGCCAACAAAATCGGGACGAAGGTCCAAAAAGCATACAATTCCCACATATGGCCAAAGTACCCCATTGTGGCTGCTCTAAAGTCCTTTTCCTTGAACACACTGATCAGTGCACCGGGATTAAATTGTGTGCCTTTTTTCCGATGGGGTCCGTCTGGAATGCATAAGTATAGGAGCAAGCCTCCAAAAGTGGCTAGACCAGAAACCGCAAGAATAACCAGCGACCAATCCAATTGCGCACCTAAACTGCGAATCAAATGCGGTAGTGCCGTTCCCAAAACTAGCGCACCTACTAAGAGGCCCAGGGCCTTTCCTAATTGACCAGCGAACCAATCTGAGGCAATCTTCATTCCTACCGGATAGATGCCAGCCAAAAAGAAGCCGGTCAGAAAACGGTAGACTAAAAGACCCGTAAATCCAAGTGGAAACCAAACCACCAAGGCATTGAAAGTAGCTCCCAATAAAGCGCTGAGCAAGAAGAGAATACTTGGAGAAAAACGATCTGCCAAATTCAAAACGGCAAAGACCAAGGTGCCCCCAATAAACCCAAACTGAACGGCAGAGGTCAAATCACTTACAGCGCCTTCCCCTAGTCCAAAGGCAACCGACAATTCCGGCATCACGGCATTACTAGCAAACCAGAGGGATGTTCCAGCGAATTGGGCTAAAACAATTACGGGTAGAATATACCAAGGTGGTTGTACAAGGATGTTCATCTAAGCTGCCCCTGTAGCGATGGGACGATTTTCCACCGTAATCCAATCACTCCAGGAACCTGGATATAGTTTTGCATCAGTGTGTCCCAAATGATGAAGTGCCAGCAGATTGTGGCAAGCCGTTACACCAGACCCACAATAGAAAATAGTATTGGAAATCTCCTGCTCTCCCAACAGTTGATCGAAGCGCTGTCTCAATTCCTCATCCGATTTAAATCGCCCGTCTCCGTCTAAATTCTCAGCAAAAGGAGCTGAGATCGCTCCAGGAATGTGACCGGCAATTGGGTCAATGGGTTCTTCTTCTCCCCGGTATCGAGCCGCAGCTCTAGAATCCACCACGAGCGCCCCGGCTTCCTTTTGCAGTTGCTGTAGGCGTGCGGCGTCAACCAGCAGGCCTGCTCGTAATTTTGGCACAAATTCTTGTGGAGATACCGTAGCGGGTTTGTTACTAGTCGGAAATTGTAGCCTGTCCCAACGTGCCCAGCCTCCATTCAACACGGCAGTTCTATCATGCCCTATCCAATGCAAAAGAAACCAAAGGCGCGCCGCTATTCCTCCATGTCCTTGATCATAAGCCACTACTTGTGTAGAGGGTCCGATTCCCCAGCTGCGGCATTTCTCTAAAAAGTCATCCAGCAGTGGAAAAGGATGGCGGCCTGTAGTGCCCGGTATAATTTCTCCGGATAAGTCTTCATCCAGATGTGCAAAATGAGCACCAGGAATATGGCTATCCTGATACAATGTCCTTCCTCTTTCTAGATCTGCCAGAAAATGGCGGCAGTCAACAATGCAAACATCAGCTTGATCAAGGAGTCCTTTCAGTTCCTCCGCTCCGATTAAGGTTGTGTACATCACTTGAATTTTTTCCTACTTAGATAATCTTGATTGGATCACAGCAGTGCACAATATAATATTACTGGAAGATATTCGCCTAGCGCTTAAACAAATTAAACCGCGAACCGTTTTCCCTACGTCAGTTGGGATTGTGCTGAGAGGATGTTATCTTTTCGCGAAATTAGACTTGAATCAGATGATGGATACTTTGGAGTTACGAAAGGTTATGGGGCAATTTGCCACAGGGGTAACGGTGATCACTACACAACTGGGAGATGATAAGTTTGGCTTTACCGCCAATTCATATACATCTGTTTCTCTGGAGCCCCCACTTATCCTTTTTTGTCTACATAAAGATTCGAAGGGTTGTCCTATTTTTCTAAAGAATGGGGCGTTTGCCGTAAACATTCTGGCGGATGATCAAATAGAAGTATCTAACGGCTTTGCTAACCGAGAATTGACGGCAGCGGAGCGGTTTCAACTGGTTTCCCATCAGGCAGGGGCAACAGGGTCACCCATAATTGATGGAGCAATGGGGTACCTCGACTGTCAGTTATCCTCTTCTCTTGAAAGTGGGGATCATGTGATCTTTATAGGAGAGGTCATAGACATGGGACAACGGCCAGCAAAGCGCCCCTTGATTTACTTCCAGGGGGGCTACAGAGAGTTACTGCCCTAGACTCATTAGGGTGCGTTCTCTGGGAACCTCTGTTCCTCGGAGATGCAATAGCATTTTTGAGTTCTGTGAAAGGAAGGATAGTCTTGCCCGAATAAAGGTACTTAGGTCTTCGACCGTGATTTCTTCGCCCTCCGAACCGAGCCGAATCTTTTCTCCAGCTGCTACTTCAACTTCCGTATTTTGCATCGCTTCCAGCAACACCCTTCCCAGCAATCCTGCCGAATGCTGTTTTCCCGCATTTCCATCCACTATAAAGATCTCTACAGAAGGGGCCACGGATCGAATCAGGCCAGCTAAGCCATACTGATCCCGACCGAGATCAATGGATTCATCAACTGTATCCAAAAATAGTATCTTCTTTCCCTTTGATTTTTGCAGTTGTTTCAAGACATCTCGGCTTAACTCAAGCCCGGTAATTCCAGGATATTCCTGATCAAAATCACTAGGTTGTAAGATGAGATCTTGATTAGAAGTTGACTGCGTTTGAGTCGCCCAGTATAACACGACCCAATCATTGTCCTTTACCGGAAGACGTTCTAACTGTGCCAAAGACTTAATCAAGGACAGCCGTTGAGTGGCTTTGGCCGTGATTAAGTCATAGAAATAGGTTTGCTCAATATTTGCGCCTTGCTGTTCAAAGGTTTGCTTAAACTGAGTACTTAACTGCTTAGCAACTTTCTCCCACTTTTTTTCTGCCTGAATCGTACCAATAGTCCAGAGATATAAGTTGGCTTTAACAGGAGGTTCATAGTAAAAAACAAAAGTCTTGGTTTTAGCGGCTACCGTTTCTCCATCCTCCTCGTAATACACCACTTGAACTTCATTTCTCCCCTCTTTTAATTCCAAGCCAGAGGTAAAACTATGATTGACTCGATAATCTTTTTGGCTAGAAGATTTTAGTTCACTTAAATCTGTTTTCTGTCCTTGTGCTCGTCTACCATTGACCCTAATCGCAAAGTTCTTTTTGGATAAAGCCCCGTCTGACAAGGCCATCACTTTGAGATCCACCTGCTTTTGATTGGTCCGAATGGCACCCTGATTTTCGTCGGGATCTGGTGACACCCAGTATACTTCGCTGCCCTGATTTCGTACGACACTCCTACTTTGACTACTTACGCTGATGAACATCGTCTTCTTCAAGCCGGCCATGCCGGGTAAAGAGGGCGTTTCTAGTACGACAGAGATTGTATTATCAGCAAAAGAAGCGTTATAGGCAAAATAGAAGTTGATCAAATGGGATTTGCCAGCTCCGAGGGCCGGAATTCCCTTGCTCAACCCATTTTTCGCTGACACCCCCGAAGGCAATCGAAATTTGGCTACCGTAGCTGGCGAGGCCGCACTACCCGCATTTACGATTTCCACACTTAGTTTAATATCCTGGCCCGGTTTAGGATTTGACGCGGGACTGAAGCTCGATCGATTTACTAGCAATCTGGCATTTTCTTTTTTTGAGACAAATGCAAGATCATTAGGACTGTAGTTCAAGCTACGCTCTGTAGCGAACCCAAGCCCTAAGCAGGTGAAGCTTAAGAAAATGATCAAGAAGAAGGATTTCGTTGGCTGCTTGTCCATAATGAATTGGCTTTAGCTGAAACTAGATTGAATGACTGCGCCGAATTATCCAAGGCCTATCTCTTTCATAAGAAGACGGCCACTATAGAATAAGTGTATTGTAAGCTGCGAATTGTCCTCAGATTAGCGAATCTGAGTTGGTTTCTCGGAACAAAAAAAAGCAATTGCCCTGAATTTCACTACTCCGCAGATTAGATTTCTGCCATTCTAGGAGGAGTGCCATCGTGCTTTTCAGCTCGAGAAGGACAAATTCTATATATTAGCTCATCTTTAACGCTAAGATAAGAGACAAAATTTTCCTGGACCGCACCCTATAAGAAATGATTCGCTAAGGTCTCAATACGCAAAAGTGCAATTCCATACATGCGATCTGTAAGCCTTACTATAGCCATACTGTTCTTGATTCTCACTAGCCTCTATGGGAGCCTGGACACCTTGCAGCTGAGGAAACAATTCCAGCAAGTGCAACAGCTCAGTCAAGCAGCTGATTGTAAGGCGGCTATGGTAATGGCCAACCGATTACTGGGCGAGCCGAGCACTGCGTCAGCACTTCCGCTAGACATTGCGATTGGGCTACAATTGATCTTAGGGGACTGCGAACTGGAACAAGGTAACTACAGTGAGGCAAAAGGTCGCTATGATCAAGCCCTGCAACAATTAAATGTAGATCCGAGGGCTCAAGACGCTCCCTTGCTTAGCGCAGAAATCACGCATAAAATTGGTAACTATTACCTCGAAACTAAAGCATATGGCCTAGCCATCCCCTTGCTAGAAAAGGCCTTGCAAGCGCGTAAGGATACCCTTGGCTTGTGGCATCCGAAGGTCGCAGATAGCTACGTAAACCTCGGGATCTGTGCACAAGCGAGTGGAGATTTTGACCAAGCCCTAGACTATCACCAACAAGCTTTGGCCATTCGCACTGATCTGATTCCGGAGCAGCTACCCAAACTTGCTCAATGTCACAATAACATTGGACTCTGTTACGATGATCAACAGAACTTTGAAGCGAGTAAACGGGCTTATCGCGCTGCCCTAGCAGGCTACCAAGAAGCCTTTGGCAAGCAGCATCCTAAAGTGGCTGACGTACTGCTGAATCTAGGAAACCTCTACGGAACAGAGGGACAGATTGATAGTTTTATACTATTTCAAAACCGTGCTAAGCTGATCTGGCAAGCTTTGTACGGAAAGAATCATCCGCTGGTGGCCTTGTCATACAATAATTTAGCAAATGCTTATGATCAATTAGGGCAAAGTCAGAAAGCACTAGAATTATTCAAGCAGGCCTTAGATATTCAACAAAACATCTACGGTCCGATACACCCAGATGTAGCTGCAACTCACTTTAACATGGGGCTTACCTTTGCCTGGCAAGAGGAATGGACACAGGCTCAAGCAGCCTTTCAGCAAAGTCTGGCAGCACTCCAATTTCAAGCCGGACAGGCTACCGCTTTTGAACAAGTTAATAACCCTATGCTTCTGCTCCGGGTCCTACAAGTGGCTGCTGAGGTTCCAAAACGCCAGTTTCAGCGAGATCAAAAAGTAACTTATCTCGAGCAGGCTGCAGAATATTTATCGCAGGCCGATAAACTAATTGACCACCTTAGAACAAGTTATACGGCCACGGCTTCCAAGTTAGCCCTGGCCCAATCAGCCCAAGCCGTCTATTCCGATGCCGTGCATCTCTCCACGACAATTGGAGATCTGACTAAGAACCAAGCTCACTATGAACAGGCCTACTACTATGCTGAAAAATCAAAAGGCTTGCTTCTCTTGGAAGCCCTGAAAAAATCCGACGCCGCCTCTTTTACGGGGGTTCCTGACGAACGTCTGCAAATCATTAAGAAAGTGGAAACGGAGATCGGCTCCCTTGAGACGCAGCTGTTTCTTTTGCAGCAGCGTTCTGAAGAAGAAATCAAGGCTCGGCTAGATAGTCTGAACAAGCAAATTTTCGACAAAAAACAATCTTTAAAGGTATCTATTCAAAAGCTAGAAGAAGACTATCCAGAATATTACCGTTTGCGATATGAGACCGCCCCGCCCAGCATCACGTGGCTTCAAGCTAAGCTGCTGAAGGAAAATGAAAGTATCGTCGAGTACTTTCTGGGCAATCGTTTTTTGTATGTATTTGTGATCAATCAAGATGATTTTCACGTACGAAGCGTTCCGATCCAACAAGATTTCCGCACCGTCATCACCAATTACAACAACACGATTCGAAACTTCCCATTCGTCCCGACCAAGGAATTGCGATCAAATATCGAATCCTATGCAAGGGCAGCATTCAGCTTGTATGAACATCTGATAGCCCCAGTCGACTCCCTCCTCCTCGATCGCCTAATAATCATCCCTGACGAAGAGTTGGGCTACTTGTCCTTTGAAGCGCTCCTCCAGGAACTACCAAAGAACTTATCCCTATTTAAGGAATACCAATATTTGATCCGTGATTTCACGATCAGCTACAATTACTCGACAGGGCTCCTCAAAGAAATGCAAACTCACTCGGCTGTCGCAAAATTGAAGCCGTATTTGGGTTTTGCCCCTACTTTTGGGCCCAATCACAGTAAACAGCTCAATGAATTAAAATACGGCCAGACGGAGATACAAGGAACACAGGAACGGCTCGGCGGAGAGATCTTTGCTGGCGCCATGGCTACAAAGGCTAATTTCTTGAACGAACAATCAAGATATCGTATCCTTCATCTAGCTACTCACGGAAAGGCGAATGATGCCTACGGAGATTATTCCTTTTTGGCCTTTACAGAAAACCCTGAAGTACAGGGGGATCAGGCCTTGCTTTTTGTTCGAGAAATCTATAACCTAAACACCAATGCCGAACTGATTGTACTAAGCGCTTGCGAAACCGGAACTGGCGAGTTGCAGCAAGGGGAAGGCATAGCCAGTATAGCTCGTAGTTTTTCTTACGCAGGTGCAAAGAGCTTAGTAGCTTCGCATTGGAGTGTGGATGACAAGGCCACCAGCCAGCTCATGCATCGTTTCTTTGACTATATAAATGAAGGGTTTACCAAAGATGAGGCCCTGCGAGCCGCCAAATTGGATTTCATTGCAAAAGGTAAGCACAAAGACGTACACCCTTTTTATTGGGCATCCTTCGTACCCATTGGTAACATGGATCAGATCTATTTTCAGTTTGGAAACTTCAACTACCTCGCCATCGGAGTGCTTTTACTCCTCGGCCTCATTGTAATTCTCCTGTTCCGGAAACGGAGGTTCTCCCCTACCAACTAATGCGCTCCTTCGGAATTCAGTGATCCAACAGATTTTTGTTCTTTAACCAATAACCAAAGAACGGCTGAAATGGCCAAGGCAATAGCACTAATGATATAGATGATCGATTTATCGCTTTGTCCGTCAATATATTTCCCTAAGGAAGACGCCACTAGTTGAGGCAGTACTACCGAAAGATTGAACAAGCCCATAAACAAGCCCATTTTAGCTTGGTTCACCGTTTCTGACATAATAGCAAAAGGTAGACTAACGACCGCAGCCCAGCCAACCCCAATTATGATCATGCTGGTAATCAGCATCGTGGAACTTTGCCCCGTGAATACCACAGCGGCATAACCGACGGCCATGATAGCAATACAAGCCATATGTGTTTTGACACGCCCTATTCGCTTCGACACCGGTTCTAGGACTAGTGCTGGAAGTAAAAATCCCACCGTATTCAGAACTGCGAAAGCGATACCGGTGACAAATCCAATATGATCATTTTGTTCCGCACTTAATTGGACAGTTGTTTCATGTCCCATTATCACTTCCTTGATATAAGCAAATGTGTAGACGAACATCGTTTGCACACCGAGCCATGTAAAAGCGTGTGCTAGGCATATCTTTCCGAACTCGAGCCAATCAGTTTCCGTTGCGATTTCCATTCCATCCTCTTCCGCTCCAGTCGACAATTCACGTGGTTCTTCAATGAAGAATAGCGGAATAATAGAACAAACAAAAACGATAACCGCTCCAAAATAAATTAAGGTATAGTTACTTATAAAGGCCCCGATCAAATAGGCCAATACACCAAAAAAACCGGAAATGGACTGCATCCAAGTATAGCCCTTCGTTCTCGCATCACCGGGTGGAGTCACATCTGCAATCACGGAACGAGTAGGATTAAAGCTGATGTTAATGGCTAGATCAAGCGATAGCGCCACGGTGATCGCTACACCAATCAAACTATCCACTCCTAAGGAATCATTGATCACATCGATATTAGGCAAGGCCAATAACATGAGTGCGGCAATGGTTCCCCCAATAATAATGAAGGGTCGTCGTCTTCCATTCCAGAACCACACATTATCACTGATCACGCCTATAATCACCTGCCCCAATATGCCTGCGGCCGGACCTGCCATCCAAACCAAGCCGATTTCCTCTAGATTAAAGCCGTATTTAGTGTTTAGGATCCAGCTTAAAGCCGCAATCTGAACAGAAAGTGCAAATCCCATAGCCGTCGCGGGTAGACTTAGGATAGCATAGAAAGTATTTGTCAGTCGTTGTTGCATTGCTCGCATAACAAGGAGTTGAGGGTGAGCTGTAACAAGGCTGGCTGCCTCGCCACAGGTCTGAATAATAGAGGACTAGCTTTATTGTGCCAATACCATGGCACTTCTTCCTGGCACAGTCAGTTGTGATGCACTGATCGTTCCCAGTCCTTCCTCATTTATTTTTTCGCCGTCTAGCACCACTTTCCATTTCCCAGCAGGTATATCTAAGGTCTTATATTCGGCGTTTCCATTATAGACCACGAGGATATTTGCCCATTCGTCACTATTCGCATTGTCCTTCAATTGATAAGCAATCAAGTTGTTATCAGAGACTTCAAGAAACTCCAGATGTTGCTGAACCATTTCCGTGCTGGTCATTCTAAAGGCGGGATGTCCCTTCCTGAGACTAATTAATCCTTTATAGTAAGTAAGTACTTCGGGATATTGCCCCTTTCTCGCCCAATCAATACGATTGACCTCATCGGAGGACTCGAAAGAGTTCTCTTCTCCACCTTTAGTCCTCATCATTTCAACCCCTGCGTGCAAAAAGCTTACGCCTTGAGCGGTTAGAACGATTGCTCCTGCCAACTTATGCATCTTAATTCGTTCCTCCTCTGATTCTTCAGGGCAAGAAATAGCCAAGCGATCCCAAAGCGTATGATTGTCATGGCAGGAAACGTACGTTATGGTTTGCAAAGGAGACTTGGCCCAGGGTGCATTGGAGTAATTGACAGAATCATAGTTAAGCTGAGGATGTTGCGTGGCGGCTACGATCCCAAATTTAACACTCTCCTCCAGTCCAGGTAAGCCACTCACGAAAGCCTTTGCTTCATGTGTAAAGACATG